>JAYBEF010000049.1:0-11433 GCA_037277825.1 Collinsella sp. | reverse complement strand
CCCTACCGGGAGTAGCCCCGACGGTTGACAAAACTATAGGAACACCCAACGACTAGGTCGCCACCCCCTTGCACCAAAACAAGGCCCCGTTCTGGAGTGTTTCGGAACGGGGCCTTGGTGGTTGAGGGCTATTGGGTTTTGTTCGCTAGTCTACTTTTTGTCCGCATGTGGGGCAGAACTGGGCTTCGGGTACGAGCGGGGTTCCGCAGTGACGGCAGAAGCGGGCAGGCTCAGTCGGGGCTGCTGGTGCCGTCGGCATCGCAGGTGCTGCAGGTGGAACGGCGTTCTGCTGGGCGCGCTTCTGACGACGACGCTGCTTGCGCTGAGGCTTGGGCACTGCGGCTGTCGCACCGTTCGCGGTCTTTGCGCGCTTCTTACGGATGCAAAGGACAACAATCGCGCCACCAATGATGAGGACGATCGCCACGCCACCGCCAATAACAAACGGCAAGTGAGTCTGGACAAAGTAGAGAACATCCTCAGGCAGCGAATGGGGGATATTCGATTTATAAATGTTTACGTGAAGCGTTGATGAGTCTTCATCGTAATAATCAGTCCAAATCTCGCGATCGCCATTCATGAAAGTAGGGCCGCACCAATGAGAATCAAACTCGCTCTTGGCCCCGGTTTTTGCATCGACTAGGCATGCCGAAGACTTGTCATCGTCTGAGTACGTCCCAAGCATGATTCCGCCATCATGCGAGATGTCGCCGAGATATCCATCGCCGAAGGGAAAAGCAATTGAGCTGATGATCTTGTCACTTTTCAGGTCATAAATACTAAGATTCGCATCCTCTTCATTGAGATAGTAATCCCCGTCATCCTCTTCAAAAAGATCGTTCGATCCCTTCTTTGTGTAGAGGGCATAAAACTCCGCCGAAGGGTATGAACAAGGCCAATCGGGTGCGTGGTCGTCATCGTTGAAAACAACGCTCATATTTCCATCGCGGTCCGCTTTTATTAATGCGGTGTCGCTCTGAAGATAAATATCGTCCGAGTAAGAGCTGGTGACGATATCGTCGATATCCGAAGACCTATCATCTTTTTTCACGTTAACCGTTTTTAATTCCGTTGACCCTGTATCGCAATTGAAAACCCTAAGCGCGACAACGCCGTCTTTGCTATTGTCCTGTAGGGCATACAGACGGCTCATGTCTTTTGAGTAGCGGTACGAAGAGTCATCTTTATTTGATTGATATGTCTGGATCAGTTTGTCGGATTTTAGATCATAGATTTCGACCTTTTTGGGCTCGTATTCATAATCATAATGTTCCACGGCGGCTCTTTTTCCGTCGTAAGAGACGGTTTCTTCGGTGTAGGCATATTTGGTCGAAATGATGGGATGGACTGTTTGACTTTGGTTGTCTGGCGAGAATGCGACCAAATTATTGCCGTCTCGCCAGTAGAGTTGATTGTTGGATGTGGGACATCCTGACTCAAGGCCTTTATCCGGGATGGCAATTGGGCATGCGCTACCGTCATTAAAATTGATGAGAGATACGCTCTTTAAGTTGTAACCGTCATCCTCATCGTAATCGTAATCGTATAAATAGCCGAACTTCGAATCGTCGCCCGTGCTGATATGCGAGACGTCGCTGCTGACCTTAAAGCTATACGACTTCTCCAGTTCAGGCGTCGGTACGCTACCGCCGGCTAATGCTGCAGGAGGGGCTGCGAGCGGAGACAGGGCTGCGATCAGGCCGATGGCGACCGCTGCGATCCTTCCGCTCTTCTGGATGCTCTTAAACATGGCAATCCTTTCCTCTAAATACGAATGCGATACTGCCATGGTTAATCGGGATTCCGAAATCTTGTTGCGCAACATTCGCCATCGGCAACATTTTTCGGCCAGCTGTGCCGTCCCCAAGAGATCATTCTGAGTTGCGGTGAAATAGGGACTGAATACGGGCTCCAGAGGCCAAAATAGTCCCTATTCCACCGCAACTTCATGGGGATGTGTGACAATGCCCGTCGGAAAACATCTGCTGTCTTTGGGGGTCTATCTATGCTGTGCGAGTTTTGTGCCGAGAACTTTGAGCGAGTGCCGGCGGCCATCGAGGCCGGTGCGGGGCGCATTGAACTGTGTGACAACCTCGCCGTCGGTGGCACCACGCCTTCCGCCGGCGTTATCAGCGCTACAGTCAGCTACGCTCACGAGCATGACGCGCGAGTGATGTGCATGATTCGCCCGCGTGGTGGCGACTTTCATTACAACCAGGACGAGCTGCGCATGATGGAGATGGACCTGGGCCTTGCTGTGAGTGCCGGCGTTGACGGCCTGGTCTTTGGCTGCTGCAAGCCCTGTGCCGGCGGCTGGGCGCTCGACGAACTCACCCTCGGCGCCCTCGTTATAGCTACGGGCTGCGCGACCGAGGAGTGCAAGCGCGAGTCCCTTGACATCACCTTCCACATGGCATTTGACCAGCTCTCGCCCGAGGCTCAGCTCGATGCGATTGATACACTTGCCGACTGCGGCGTTACGCGCATCCTCACGCATGGCGGCGCTGCCGGTACGTCGATCGAGGATAATTTCGATCACCTGGCTCGTTTAATCGAGTATGCGGGCGATCGTTTGACCATCCTTCCCGGCGGCGGCATCACTACGGCAAATCGCGACGCGGTCACGGCGGCGCTAGGCGTCTCCGAGCTCCATGGCACCAAGATCGTGCCGCTGGGGGTATAACCCGTGGCGCTGGTATTTGACGTTCAGCAGGCGAGCGGCAAGCCCGACGATAATCGTCGCCCTGGCACCGCGTGCCCTTTTTGCGACACGGAGGGGCTCGCCAACATCATCCAGCGCGATGGTGACTGCATCTGGCTCGAGAATAAGTTCAAGACCTTGCGGGCCACCCGTCAGACCGTATTGATCGAGTCGGCCAATCACGACGCCGACCTGGTGACCTATGAACCGGATGAGCTGCATCATGTGATGAGGTTTGCCCTGGGCTGTTGGCAGCAGATGATCGATTCCCAACAGTACCGCAGTGTGCTCATGTACAAGAACAAAGGCCCGCTTTCGGGCGGCAGCCTCGTCCATCCACACATGCAGATTGTGGGCTTGGAACAGGAGGACGGCTATGCGGCGCTGACCTCAGCAAACTTTGAAGGCATCGATGTTTGGCGGCGGGGGAGAATCTCGGTCAACATCTCAACTGAGCCGATCATGGGATTCTTTGAGGTCAACATCTCGGCTCCACAGGGAATCGCCGCCAGCGACGACGCCCGCGACCAAGTCGAAGCAGACCTGTTTGCCGATGCGACCCAGGTGGCCCTGCGCTATATCCTGCACGAACACCACGGCGGTCGCGCGGAGTCGTACAACTTGTTCTTCTACCACATGGACGGCCGGACCATTGCCAAGGCGCTGCCACGTTGGGTGGTTTCGCCCTACTTTGTGGGCTATCGTTTGGCCCAGGTCAATGCCGAGACCACGCTCGATATCGATGCTGAGCGCCTACGCGCGCATCTGGAAACGCTCGTATAGCAAGGTTAACACCCGCGTAATGCGGACAGTCTAGCGTGCCATCGCGTCGCGCCCGGCCTTGACCCGCTTGCGCTGTTTGGCGCGCTCCTCGCCGGTCAGGCGCTCAAAGAGATGTCCGATAATCGAGGCCAACACCTGTTGAAACAGCGTACCGCACATGACGGGGAATACGACCTCGCCGGGAAAATACTGCGTGGCGATGACGGCGCCCGAAGAGATATTGCGCATGCCGCAGGTAAAGCACATGGTAGTCGTCTCGCTATACGGCAGATGCAGGGCACGTGCGACCAGGATGCCGATGATAAAGCCACTGATGGCGAACGCCAGGATAAAGAGGGCGACTTCCAAGCGCTCAACATTCATGTGCAGCACGTACTCGCTCATGGCGGTGGAGTTGGACGCGATGACACCCATCATCATGAACTTGCAGGCGGGCGAGAGCGCGGGGGAGAGTTTCTCGTGCCCCCATCCGCACGTAAGTTCGTTGATCACGATGCCGAGGATGGCAGGGATGGCAATCATAAAGGCCATGTTCTGCATCATGCCCGGAACATCGATTGCGACGGTGGCGCCCAGCAGGAGCTTGAGCGTGAGCGGAATCGTCACGGGCGATATAACCGAAGACGTCAGGATGATGGTGAGTGCGAGCGGGCCGTTGCCGCCGAACATGCTGATCCACATAAAGGCGGTGACTGCCACGGGCACGCTGTACTCGAGCACGATGCCGCAGACAAGGTTGGGGTTGGAGCCAAAGAACAGTGAGCCCATGGCATACGCCGCGATGGGGATGAGCACTGCCGAGACAAATAACGCCAAAATCAGATGCAGGGGACGGCGGAGCACCTCAGCCACCTGGTGGAAGGTGTTGCTGAGCGCACCTTGGAACGTCATAAAAGCAAACAAGGTGGGAACGATGGGCTTGAGCACGCCGATCTGCTGGGGAAAGAGCACGCCGAGCGCCACGCAAATCGGAACGATGATCTGCATGTGCCCCGCGAGAAACTTGCCCAGTCCAACCCATTGCTTCATATGCTCTTGTGACTCCCTTTGCTCGTGAATCCGGTTTGAATGGATATGCTAGACGCTCGCATGCGTCCGTGCGTCAGAAACGCTCGAATATTTCGAGGCTATTACCGGTATCGTTTACCGAAACCGCGGCGTGCTGCGGCGATTTGCGTCCGTGCCGCACGGTATAATAAATCCGTTCAACAGATCTGCCTGCCGAAGCGGGCATACACAGAGGACTCATCGCTATGAACCGTGAGAGGTATCGCGGCGACCTGCCCCTATCGGGGGTGGGCGCCTATGTCATCGCTTAAGACGACGCATCGCTGGGCGGTCGCTCAGCAAAACCCCGAGCTCGAAAAGGAGCTTTCGGCTGACCTGGGCATACCCGGGCTGGTGGCGCGCATTATGGTTGCGCACGGCATTACATCCATCGAGGAAGGCCAGCTGTTTTTGACGCCTTCGCTCGATCGCGACTGGGCGGACCCGCTCGTTATTCCGGGCATGGCGGCCGTCGCCGACCGCGTTGAGCGTGCTATTCGCAGCCACGAGCGCATCGCCGTCTTTGGCGATTTTGACGTCGACGGCATTACGTCGACTTGTCTGTTGACCGAGGCGCTACGTTCGTTTGGCGCCGATGTCACACCGTTTATTCCGCATCGCTTTGACGAGGGCTACGGCCTGTCGCGTGCGGCGCTCGACCGCGTCAACGAGCTCGCCCAACCCAACCTGATCGTGACCGTCGATAACGGTATTGCCGCCAAGGAAGAGGTCTCCTATCTGGAGAGCCTGGGGATCGATTTGGTGGTCACGGACCATCACGAGCCGTCCGACCAGGTGCCGCAGGGCGTGCCCCTGACCGACCCCAAGCTCGAGGACGAGGGTCCCTCGCGCGAGCTTGCCGGTGCCGGCGTGGCGCTCAAGCTGGTGCAAGTCCTGGGCGAGCGTTTGGGCAAGCCGTCGTATTGGCGTTCGCTGATAGAGGTCGCGGCGTTGGGCACCGTGTCCGACATGATGCCGCTCACGCCCGAGAATCGCGCACTGGTCGCCGAGGGCATCCAGCAGATGCGCGTGACGGCCCGCCCCGGCTATATCGCGCTTGCCGCACTTGCCAAGGCCGACCTTTCTACCATTACGGCCGACGGCCTGTCGTTTTCGCTCATCCCTCGTCTGAATGCTGCCGGCCGCATGGCCGATCCCAAGCTGGCGCTCGACCTGCTGCTTGCCCGCGACCCCATCGAAGCGAGCGCGCTTGCCGCCGAGCTCGAGGAAATCAATCGCCAACGCCGCGAGATTGAGGCCGAGCTTACGCGCGATGCCATGGCAAAGGTCGAGGAGACTTATGACGGTGGGCGCGCAATCGTCGTGGGTGGCGAGGGCTGGCACGAGGGCGTCAAGGGCATCGTGGCGAGCCGTCTGACCAACCGTTATCACGTGCCGGCGCTGCTGTTCTCGATCGAAGACGGTATCGCTCGCGGTTCGGGTCGTTCGGTGGGCAAAGTCAACCTGTTCGACGCCGTAGAACGCTGCTCCGACCTGCTGATTCGTCGCGGCGGGCATGCCGGTGCGGTGGGCGTGACCATCGAGGCGTCCAAGCTCGATGAGTTCCGCCGTCGCCTTTCGGCCGTGCTATCGGAGCTTCCCGCCGAGGACTTTGAGGACACTGACGAGGTCGCCGCCATCGTTGACCTCTCCGAGCTAAATATCGAGACCATCGAGCAGATTTCCCGTCTTGAGCCGTTTGGCCAGGGCAATAAGGTGCCGCTTCTGGCCGCCGAGGGCGTGACGATGTGCGATCGCGCCGTGGTGGGCAAAACCGGCGAGCACATGCGCTTTGTGGCGACCGATGGCGCCGCGAGTGTGCCGGCCATTATGTTCCGCGTGCCGCAGATCGATAAGCTCATCAATTGCGATAGCGCCGTCGATTTGGTGTTCGAGGCCGTGGCCGAGCATTGGCAAGGTCGCGTAAAGCCCAAGCTCATGATCAAGGATGTCTTGGTCCGCGATACCACGGCGCCCAGCGTTGACGACCCGGCATGTGAGCTTCGCCGCGGCGTGGAGCCTGCGGACGCCGGTCTTCGTCTGGAGTCCCGCAAGCGCCAAACGCTCGCCCAGCTTTCCTATACCGAGCTGACGCGCTCGCTTATCCATAGCTTTATCGGATCGAACCAGCCGCACCGCGCGCAGGTCGAGGCGCTCGACGCCTTGGCCGATCACCAAAGTGTTCTGGCCGTTATGGGAACGGGGCGCGGCAAGTCTCTTATCTTCCATGTGCATGCCGCGCGCGAGGCGGTCCTTCGCGGGCGTGCGAGCATCTTTGTCTATCCGCTGCGCGCGCTCGTTGCCGACCAGGCTTATCACCTCTCGTCGACGATGGCTGCGCTCGGCATTGGCGTGGGCGTGTTGACCGGCGAGACCGTGGAGGCAGCGCGCGATGACGTGTTTGCCGGCCTGGCTTCGGGCCGCACCGGTATCGTGCTCACGACGCCAGAGTTCCTGTCCATTCACCGCGACCGCTTTGCGCGCTCGGGGCGTATCGGGTTTGTCGTCATTGACGAGGCGCATCATGCCGGTCTTGCCAAGGGCGGCGACCGAAGCGCCTATCTCGACATGCCCGATATCCTCAAGGCCCTGGGCGATCCGGTCGTTATGGCGGCGACGGCCACCGCGACGGCTCCGGTCGTGGCGGAGCTTGCCCGCGTGCTGCCGATTACCCGTACGGTGGTCGACGAGACCGTGCGCGAGAACTTGCAGCTCGAGGACGACCGAGACCTTGCGAGCCGCGAAAACCGCTTGGTGTCCATCGTCGCGACGGGGGAGAAGACCGTCATCTACGTCAACTCGCGTGATCAGTCCGTGGCGCTTGCCAAGACGCTGCGCAAACGCGTTCCCGACTGTGCGACCCGTATTGCGTTCTACAACGCGGGCCTTACGCGCACCGACCGCCATCGCGTAGAGGAGGCGTTTCGAGACGGCAGCCTCAGCTGCATCGTCTCGACATCTGCCTTTGGCGAGGGCGTCAACCTTCCCGATATTCGCCATGTCGTGCTCTATCACATGCCGTTTGGCGGCATTGAGTTTAACCAGATGAGCGGCCGCGCCGGTCGCGATGGCCAGCCCGCCGTGATTCATCTGCTCTATTCGTCGCGCGACGCCCGCATTAACGAGCGCCTGCTCGACTGCTATGCGCCCGAGCGCGACGAACTTGTCACGCTCTATCGCGCGCTGCAGACCATGTGGCGCTCCAACCGCGGCAAGACCGGGGACGATTCCTTTAGCGCGAGCGATATCGACATCGCGCAGATGTGCCTTGCCATCGATGCGCGCACGCCGGTCGACGAGCGCTCGGTGGAAAGCGGCTTGGGAATCTTCGAAGAGCTTGGTTTCTGTCGCGTTTCGGGGTTTGACGACACCCGTCGTATCGCGATGGCCGAAAACCCCGGCCGCGTGCAATTGAGCAGGTCGATTCGCTATTTGGAGGGCTTACGCTCGCGCATGGAGTTCTCGGCTTTTCGGAGCTGGGCGCTCGATTCGTGCGCTTCTGATATGCTAGCCAAAGTTAACCGCCCGATCGTTCCGCGGGCCTAGGGGAAGGGGACCTCGATGGATGCCGCAGCCCGTACCGCCCATGATTCCACCCTCCAGCCTTTTTCGGAGATGGAGCACTATAAGCATGCCGATGAGCTGCCGCCCGAGATTATGGCGGACAGCTACGACAAGCTGGAGCGCCTGTGCCTCAAATATATGAATGAGGACGACTTCTCTAAGGTGGAGCAGGCCTACTGCTTTGCCGCCGAGAAGCACTGCAACCAAAAGCGCCGTTCGGGCGAGATGTACATTAACCATCCCGTCGAGGTTGCCATCATTTTGGCCGATCTCAAGATGGACTGCGATGTGGTGTGCGCCGCACTGCTGCACGATACCGTCGAGGATACCGAGACCTCGCTTGCCGATGTTTCCGGCCTGTTTGGCGATACAGTGGCCGAGCTCGTCGATGGCGTGACCAAGCTCACCAACATCGAAGTCGACAGCATGGACGAGAAGCAGGCCCTCACGCTGCGCAAGATGTTCCTCGCCATGTCCAAGGACATCCGCGTCATCATCGTTAAGCTTGCCGACCGTCTGCACAACATGCGCACCCTTGCAGCCCTGCGCGAGGACCGTCGCCTGTTTAAGGCTCGCGAGACCATGGACGTGTATGCGCCCCTGGCCGACCGTCTGGGCATGAGCTCCATTAAATGGGAGCTCGAGGACCTGTCCTTCTTCTACCTTGAGCCCGACGCCTACCAGCGCATCGCGCGCATGGTGGCGGAGTCACGCGAGGTCCGTGAGCGCTATCTGGCCGAGACCATCAAGACACTCACCGACGAGCTCAACCGCATTGGCCTGGAGGACTTTCAGATCAACGGCCGTTCCAAGCACTACTGGTCCATCTACCAAAAGATGAAGCGCAAGGGCAAGGAGTTCTCCGAGATCTACGACCTGGTGGCACTGCGCGTCATCACGCATTCGGTGCGCGATTGCTACTCCACGCTCGGCGCGGTGCATACGCTGTGGCACCCCATGCCTGGTCGCTTTAAAGACTATATCGCCATGCCCAAGGTCAATAACTACCAGTCGCTCCATACGACGGTTATCGGCCCCACAGCCCGCCCGCTCGAGATTCAGATTCGAACCTATGAGATGCATGAGCAGGCCGAGTACGGCATTGCCGCCCACTGGCTCTATAAGAAGTCGGGCGGTTCGTCTGCGTCTAAGACCAATGATGCCCAGCGTCTGGACGACCAGATTAACTGGCTCAAACATTCGCTCGATTGGGCTGCGTCTGATGAGATCACCGACGCCAAGGAATACCTGCATTCGCTGAAGGTCGACCTCTTCGATCAGGAGATCTTCGTCTTTACGCCCAAGGGCGAGGTCATGGCGCTCCGTGCCGGCTCCACGCCGCTCGACTTTGCCTACGCCGTTCATACCGAGGTGGGAAACCACTGCGTCGGCGCTAAAATCAACGGTGCGGTGGCCCCGCTCACGCACGAGATCAAGACGGGCGACCGCGTTGAAATCCTGACCAACAAGAGTTCCAAGCCGTCGCGTGATTGGCTCAAGATCGTTAAGACGCCTTCCGCCAAGTCAAAGATCCGCCGCTATTTTGCCGCCGCGACCAAGGACGACGACGCTGCCGCCGGTCGCGATATACTGGCCAAGGACCTGCGCAAGCGTGGCTATGGCATTTCTACACCGCGTTCGACGCGTGCGCTCAACGCCGTGGCGGAGCAGTTTAACTACAAGCAGCTCGAGGACTTGTTTGCCGCCGTCGGCGCCGGCAAAGTTGCCCCGCGCGCTGTGGGTAACAAGGTCGAGCAGATTTTGGACCCCAAGCCCGAGGAGCAGCTCACCAAGGCCGATGCTATCGCCGAGGTCGTGAAGCAGCCGGCCCGAGGCTCCAACCGCAAGCCGCAAAAGCGCGGCAAGAGCGCCAGCAACGGCATTATCGTCAAGGGCGAGAGCAACAGCGGCCTGCTGGTTCGTCTGGCCCATTGCTGCAATCCCGTGACGGGCGACGACATCGTCGGCTTCATCACGCGCGGTCGTGGCGTTTCGGTGCATCGCGCCAACTGCCCCAACGTCAAGGGTCTTATGGAGCATCCCGAGCGCATGATCGATGTGGAGTGGGACGGTGCTGCCGACACTCTCTTCCAGGTCGAGATCGTGGTCGAGTGCCTGGACCGCATGGGCCTGCTCAAGGATGTCACCATTGCCATTGGCGATGCGGGCGGCAATATCCTTTCTGCCGCCACGTCGACCAACCGCGAGGGTATTGCAACCCTGCGCTTTATGGTCGAGATCTCGGACGCGAGTGGTCTGGATCCGCTGCTGGCCTCTATCAGCGGCGTTGACTCGGTCTACGACGCACGCCGCCTGATGCCCGGCGAGGGTGGAGCCCAGCTTAAGCGCCGCGTTTAGTCGCGACGAACGTGCCACATTATCAATATTCGCTACACTCGAGGCATCGTTTGATGCCTCGAGTTCTATAGAGAGGAGAGGGACATGAGTGCTATGTCCTTGGATGTAACTCCCAAGGGGTCGGTCGAGATCGAGACGCTCGTAAACGGTCCCATTCAGACCAATAGCTATGCTGTTATTTCGGACAATGAGTGTGTGATTATCGACCCCGCATGGGAAGGCGAGCGCTTGGTAGAGCATATTCGAGCCAAGCATCCCGGCGTACGCATGCTTGGCGTCGTGTGCACTCATGGCCATGCCGATCATGTTGGTGGTGTTGCCGGCGTGCGAACCACCGTTGGCGAGGGCTGTCAGTATGAGCTGTGTTCTAAGGATGTGGCGGTGCCGCATGCGAACATCGAGGAACAGCGAGCTATGTGGGGCATTGAGACGTCCGACCCTGGGGAGCCGACGCGTCTGCTCGCCGAGGGCGATACTCTCAAGGTGGGCGATATCTGCCTGCAGGTGATCGAGACGCCAGGGCATACGCCGGGCGGGATCGTCTTGTTTGCTGCCACCGAGCAGGGGAACATTGCCTTTGTGGGCGACACACTATTCCCGGGCAGCCACGGCCGCACCGATCTTTCTGGAGGAGACGAGGCGGCGATTCTGCGCTCGCTCTCCAAGCTCGCCCGGCTTCTCCCGCCCGATACCGTTTGCCTAACCGGCCATGGCGATTCGACCACCATGGCACGCGAGCTCATGCAGAACCCTTTCATGCAGGTGTAGCTTTATAGTCAGCTTCTAAAGCACGAGAAGCGTCCAAACGTCAAGCTATTTTTCCCCAACGGGTCAATTTCGTAGGGCAAACGGTCAAAAAAGTCTGTTTGGACGATATTCGTGAACAAACGAACGTTTATGCTCGGGTGCGCCGTGGTAAAATCAGAGGCGTTATCGGAGCAACCTTACAGGAGGTTTCTTTTATGCTCGTCAACGCAGCA
>JAYBEF010000048.1:0-16329 GCA_037277825.1 Collinsella sp. | reverse complement strand
TAGGGCTGATAGAAAACCGGCCCGCGCCCCCTCACAGAAACGCGAGCCGTCAATTGAAAAGCTGCAGAATGCCGGGTACCGCCAAGAGCGAAGCACTCAAGCCAAGCAAGCAAACGTGTTATCGGAGCAGCTAGCCCGCCAGATGGCTTCGCAGCGTCGACCCGTTACGCGGTTTGGTAAAAAACGCGTAACCCCACTAGTCGTGGTACTCGCCGCGGTCCCACTTCTCGAGGAACTCATCAAAGAAGTGCGGGTCGGCCTGAGCCTCGGCGTCGGCCTTGTTGCAGGCATCGATCTTGGCGATCAGGGCATCGTGCTCGGGGGTCTTCTCGTAGGGCTCCTCCAGGAAGGCAAGCATGATATCGGCCATCAGGAACTCGCCGGTGATCTTGCCGCCAAAGCCCACGATGTTGGCGTTGAGCTCGCGACGGGCATACAGGGCAGAGGTCATGTCGCGAACCAGGGCGCAGCGGGCGCCGGGAACCTTGTTGACGGCGTTGGTGATGCCAATGCCGGTGCCGCACAGGGCCACGCCAAAGTCGGCCTTGCCGCTGGCAACAGCCTCGCCCACGGCCTTACCGTAGATGGGATAGTGCGTACGGGTGTGGCTGTAGGTGCCGCAGTCGAGCACCTTGTAGCCAGCCTGCTCCAGGCGGTCGGCCAGATAGATCTTCTCGTCCGTAACGATATGGTCGCAACCGATTGCGATGGTCTTCTTCATCAGAACGTCCTTTCGTCTGAATTCACAAGTTGAGGTAGAAGTTCGAGTTCTCGGTGGCTCTCGTTAGGCCATCTTGTTGAGCATGTCGACACGGATCTGGTGACGGCCGCCGGCGTACTGGGCGCGCAGGAACTCGCGGGCGATCTTCTTGGCAACCTCGGTGCCCACAACGCCCGGGCCCATGGTGACCATGCGCGAGCCGTTGTGCTCGCGGGTCATGTAGGCGGAACGCTCGTCGGAAATGTTGGCGACGACCATGCCCTTGATCTTGACGGCGGCCATATAGGAGCCGACGCCGTACTTATCGAATGCGAAGCCCTGGGAATCCTTGTGCTCCAGCAGGTCCTTGGCAACGGCGGTCGCGGAATCGACAAAGTCCGCGGCAGGGGTCTCGGAATAGTCGACGACCTCGTGACCGTCGGCGATGAGCATCTCCTTGATGGACTCCTTCATCGACATACCGTCGGCATCGGAAGCGATTACAACCCTCATGACATCCTCCTTGAGAGATACGCAGGTGCGTAGTTTCTGTTTGGAAGTGTTGAATCGCGTTCAGGTCCGGGCATCTGAATGTGCGGTTCTTCACTGTTCGTGTTTATTTGAACACATTCGAACATCAACTGCAAGAATTATTTGTTTATCTTTGTTCTTTTTTGAACAAATACCGTTCACGGATGATTGCCGACCGTCTGGACCCGGCGCGGACGTAGCGACCGCGTATTCAACAAACAAAAGGGCGGCCGAGAACGTGTCTCGGCCGCCCTTCTTACAGTTGATCTTCCAAAGAACGCTTTGCCGCCTACTCAGACTGCCTGCCCTTCTTGGCGTGCTTGGACGGAGCACTCAGAAAGCGGCCCGTCAAATAGTTCGCCGGGCCGGAAATATCAATCCCCAGCAGGGTGTGGCCCAGCCACAAAAACGCCGCGAGGACCAGCAGCGGGATAACGCACGAAGTCACGATCATCACGATGACACCTTCGATCAGATCGGTCACCTGCTGAACAATTTCATCGGTCATCTGCTTGGCACCGCTGGTCACCGACGTGACCAGGCTCGAGGCACCATCGGCAAGCTGCTCAAGCACATTCTTGGACTCTGTGGACTCGGTCTTTTTCTTGCTTGTTTTGGAGCTGTCGCCATCTGCCGCACCCGCAGCGTCAGTCGCCTTTTGCTCGGCCGCCTCGATGCTCACTCGATACGTTTCGTCGACCTTCTGCGACACCCATACGCTCGCGGGCACGAGCGCCATGCCGATCACGGCAACCACCAGTACGCGCGTCGCCACACGGCGCAGGACAGCGCTCGTGCTCCAGCGCCCGTGAATGCCGAGCGACACCGCAAAGAGCACCAACGCAAACGGGATTAAGATGCCCAGGCCAACCGACCACAAAATCGTGAGCAAATATTTCTCTAGGTATAGCACGGCAAGCACGATACCAAGGTTGCCCGAAAGCTGTGCGAGCTGCTCGGCAACCGGCGTTCCCGTATCACCCGGCAGCGCGGTAATGCCCGCAGACAGCGCCACGCACGAGGTCGTGAGCGCCAGTACGTTACCTTTCTTTTGATCGATGACCTCGATGGTGGAGTCCCAGGTCTTGGTATCGGCAAAATGCGGACGAGCTACAAAGCCCGACAACAGCGCTAGTACCACGAGCGCAACGATAAAGCCAATCTGCAGTTTTTTGTTTGCGCACACGACATCGGACAGACTGGGCTGCAGCTCGGTTACCGTCGTATGCTCGGTTATCTGGACAGGACGCCCATGAGCCATCTCATGCGCGTCTCTTTTTTGTATTGACCCGTTATCCGGCATTTGGATACCTCCTCAGTCCGGTGGTTAATGCGAAAGGAAGTATACCCACCGAGCAAAAATCGAACGGGAGGACGAACGGAGCGCACCAAGACTGTCCCCAATGACTATCTCGGGATGAGTTGCGGTGGAATAGGGACTGTTTTGCGCCCGCCGGCCCCTATTCAGTCCCCATTTCACCGCAACTTGGAGGAGAACAGAAAAAGCCCTGCCGCGGGTAGCGGCAGAGCTTTTGGAAGGGGACTTGGTTGTGCGGGCTCGTTAGGCGAGCTTGGCCTCGAGCTCGGCGATGCGCTTGTAGGCATCGATGGTAAAGCGGGTCTGCTTCTCCAGGATCATAGTGGTCATGAGAGTGTCCTGAGCGTGAGCCATGATGAAGGTCATCTCCATCTCGCCACCGCCGGCCTCCTGCGAAAGCAGTTTGGTCTGCGTGTCGTGGGCACCGATGAGCGCATCGCTGGCATCCTTGTGCAGCTGTTCGGCCTTCTCAAAGTCACCCTCGCGAGCAGCATCGAGCGCTGCAAGCAGATCGGTCTGGGCGTCACCTGCGTATGCGACGATCTCGAATCCAACCATCGAGATTTCTTCTTTGGTTGCCATATTGCGTTCCTTTCACATATGAACCAATGGAGAGCATCGCGTCCGGGCATACGCGCTGCGTTGTGTATGACAGAAACAATAACATTCAAACAAAAAAGAACAGCTCAAAACGTAATTTCGAGCTATGAACGGTCACTTTTCGCCCGTGAACGGTTTTTAAACCAATCTGAACAATATCAAACACAATTATCGGCAACCCAAACAGGACCGCACCCTAACACAAATCGCGCACCGTATCGCCCTCTACAAGCACACCGGGGATCAGCATGTGCTCCACGCCAGACGCACCCCCATCGGCGCCGGCAATCTTGTCGACCGCCCACATGCCGACGCGCTTGTTGTCAAAGCGCACCGTGGTCAGGCGACGGTCGGGCACGATATCGCCCAGGCTGTCATCAACACCCACCACGCTCACGTCCTCGGGCACACGCCTTCCGCACGACTCGAGCCCGCGAATGCAGCCGTATGCCATGGCATCGTTGGAAGCATAAATGGCCGTACAGGTCGGATCTTCCGCCAGAGCCTGACCGGCAGCATATCCGCTCTGTGCCGTCCAATCCCCACGGACGAGTCGCGGCGGCTCAATTCCATGCGCGCGCAATGTCTCGCGCCAGCCTTCCTCGCGCCGCATGCCCGAAAGCGAGCGCTCGGGACACGAGATAAAGTGCACGGTTTTGTGCCCCCGCCCCAGCAAGTACTCGACCACCTGGCGCGAGCAATCGAACTGGTCGTTATCGACCGTTGAACAGAGCGGGTGCTCCAGCATCGTAACGAGCACCGTCTGCATGCCGGGCAGCGGCTCGAAGGTGCCAAAGTCCGCCGGCATGCGATTCATGATCACGACCATGCCGTCTACCGGCAGCGCGCTCATGCGCGACGATGCGCTCTCGAGGGTATACGGATGCCCATCTACTTTAGTGAGGGTGATGGCATAGCCATGTTTGTCGGCCGCGGCGGCAAAGCCCTCCATACGGTCGAGGTTGCCGGTACCGGTAATGTTGAACATGGCGACGCCGACGGTCTTAAACTTGCCACGGCGCAGCGATCGACCGGCAAAATTGGGGCGATACCCCAGCTCGCGCATGGCGGCACGCACGCGTTCCTTGGTCTCGGGGCGCACACTGGGCGAATCGTGCACGGTGCGCGAGACCGTCTGCTCCGAGACGCCCGCGAGGCGCGCCACATCCTTAACGGAAACCGATTTTTTAACAGCGGCCATAGGTCGATCTTTCTATGTCGACGATGCCATTGGTGGCACCCTACGCAGTCATTTTTAACGCCTTCAAGTATATCCAACGCCTCCCCCACCATACGCTCACCACCCAAAACCTACCGTTCACCGACATTTTTGCTTCCCCAAACTGCTTTTGGCGCCTAAATGTTAACGTTGCCATTGTACAAACACAGAGCCACCGGGCGGCTCAAACGTTTACGCGTAAGGAATCGACGGTTCGCAGGCACAGGAACCACCGGTTCGCGTCTTTTTTTGTGTCGCAAAATGGCAACGTCAACATTTTGGCAACCGAACGCCAAAAGCTACCATCGTTGCTAACCCACCGACTCTTAGGAGCATTGCATGGAGCAACTCATCGCCATCATCGAAAAGGGACAGCCCTTTTTCAACGCGATCGCCCGCAACAAGTACCTCAAGGCGATCCGCGACGGCTTTATCTCCGTCATCCCCATCATCATCTTCTCGTCCATCTTCTGCCTGGTAGCCTCGGTCCCCAACATCTGGGGTTTCTACTGGCCCGATGACATCAACAACGCCCTGTGGAAGTGCTACAACTACTCCATGGGCATCCTGGCCATCGCCTGCGCCGCCACCACAGCCAAGCACTTCGCCGACGCCCAGAACCGCGACCTGCCCAAGAACAACCAGATCAACTTCATCTCGTGCATGTGCGCGGCCATCATCGGCTTCTTGCTCCTTTCGAGCGACACGATCGCCACGGACGCCGCCAGCGGCTTCAACACGACCTACCTTGGTTCCAAAGGCCTGCTGACCGCTTTTATCGCTGCGTTTGTGACCGGCATCATCTACAAGTTCTTCATTAAGCGCAACATCACCGTCAAGATGCCCGAGCAGGTTCCGCCCAACATCTCGCAGACCTTTAAGGACATCATCCCCTTCTCCGTCTGCATCACCGTCTTTTGGGTCTTTGACATCGCCTTCCGCGCTGCTTTTGGCTTCTGCTTTGCCCAGGGCGTCATCCAGGTGTTCCAGCCCCTGTTCACCGCTGCCGACGGCTACATCGGCCTCGCTGTGATCTACGGCGCCATGAGCCTGTTCTGGTTCGTGGGCGTCCACGGCCCCTCGATCGTCGAGCCCGCCATCGCCGCCGCCCTCGTTGCCAACATGACCGACAACCTGGCTGCGTTCCAGGCTGGTCAGCACGCTTCCGCTGTCCTGACGCAGGGCGCCCAGTACTTCGTCGTCTGCATGGGAGGCACCGGCGCCACGCTCGTCCTGGTCTTTATGTTCTGCTTCCTGGCCAAGTCTCAGGAGATGCGCGCCGTCGGTAAGGCCGCCATCGTCCCGGTCTGCTTTGCCGTCAACGAGCCGCTGCTGTTCGCCGCACCCATCGTGCTCAACCCCGTCTTCTTTGTCCCGTTTGTCTTTGCCCCGATCGCCAACATCTGGATCCTCAAGATCTTTATCGACTTCTTGGGCATGAACGGCTTTATGTACACCCTGCCTTGGACCGTCCCCGGCCCCATCGGTACCATCATGGGCCTGGGCTTCCAGCCGCTCGCCTTTGTGATGCTCGCCCTTATCCTGGTCGTCGACTTCGTTCTGTACTACCCGTTCTTCCGTGCCTATGACGCCCAGAAGTGCGCCGAGGAGGCCGAGATCTCCCAGGAGGAGCTCGCCGCCAAGAACGCCGAGAAGGCCGCCAAGCTCAACGATGCCTTCCAGGGCAAGGCTGACGCCAAGAGCGTTGCCGCCGGCGCTGCCGCCGAGGCCGTGAAGGCCGACTCCCCCGCCGCTTCTGCAGCACCCGCTGCCGAGGCAACGACCGCCAGCGACCTCAACGGCAAGCGCGTGCTCGTGCTCTGCCAGGGCGGCGGTACCTCGGGCCTGCTCGCCAACGCACTGGCCAAGGCCGCCAAGGAGCGCGGCATCAATCTTGAGACCGCTGCCGAGGCATATGGCAACCACGTGGACATGCTCCCCGACTTTGACCTGGTCGTCCTGGCCCCGCAGGCCGCAAGCTACCTGGCCGACCTGCAGAAAGACTGCGAGCGCGTGGGCAACAAGTGCGTCGCCTGCCGTGGCAAGCAGTACATCGAGCTCTCCCAGAACGGCGACAAGTCTCTCGCCTTCGTCTCCGAGCAGCTTTCGAAGTAAGTAACGCTCAGGGCCAGCCGACCATCCAAGACCGGCTGGCCCTTCGATTTAGACGATTGGATCATCATGTCCGTTAACCCTGCTAGCGTCACCAACCCGCCCGCGCAGTTTCCCGAGGACTTTGTCTTTGGCGGCGCCACCGCTGCCTACCAGGTAGAGGGCGAGACCCGCACTCACGGTAAGGGCAAGGTCGCCTGGGACGACTTCCTGGAGGCCCAGGGGCGCTTCTCCCCCGATCCCGCTTCGGACTTCTACAACCAGTACCCCGTCGATTTGGAGCTGTGCGAGGAGTTCGGCATCAACGGCATTCGCCTCTCTATCGCCTGGAGCCGCATCTTCCCCAACGGTACCGGTGAGATTAACCCCGAGGGCGTGCAGTTCTATCACGACCTCTTCGCCGAGTGCCATAAGCACCACGTTGAGCCGTTTGTCACGCTGCATCACTTTGACACGCCGCTGTCCCTCTTTGAGAAGGGCGACTTCCTCAACCGCGAGACCATCGACGCCTTTGTGGACTTTGCTACCTTCTGCTTTAAGGAGTACGCCGACCAGGTGACCTACTGGTTCACCTTTAACGAGATCTGGGCCGACGCCTCCAACACCTACATCGAGGGCACCTTCCCCGGTGGCGTCAAGGCGCATCTGGCCGAGGCCTTCCAGTGCGAGCACAACATGATGCTCGCCCACGCCAAGGCCGTGCTGGCCTTCCACAACGGCGGCTTTAAGGGCAAGATCGGCGTCATTCAGTCGCTGGAGTTTAAGTATCCGCTCAACGAGAACGACCCCGCCGACATCAAGGCCGCCAACAACGAGCACGTGCTGCAAAACCAGTTCTTGCTCGACGCCACCTTCCGCGGCGACTATGCGCCCGACACCCTCGAGTGCGCCAACCGCCTGGCTGCCGTCTCGGGCGGCACCATCGAGATCCTAGACGAGGATCTGGAAATCATGCGCGAGGCCGCGCTCTACAACGACTACCTGGGCGTTAACAACTACCAGTGCCGTTTCTTGAAGGCTTACGATGGCGAGAACGACCTGCACCACAACGGTACGGGCGAGAAGGGCACCGGCCGCTGGCGCGTCAAGGGCATTGGCGAGCACGTGAACAAGCCTGGCATCCCCACCACCGACTGGGACTGGATCATCTATCCCGAGGGTCTGTTCGATCTGCTCGTCTACATTAAGCAGCGCTACCCCAACTACAAGCAGATCTTCATCACCGAGAACGGCATGGGCTACAAGGACCCCTACAAGGACGGTTTTGTGGACGACCAGCCGCGCATCGACTACATCGAGCAGCACCTGCGCTGGTTGCTCAAGGCCATGGAGGTGGGCGTCAACGTGGGCGGCTACTTCCTGTGGAGCCTGCAGGATCAGTTCTCCTGGACCAATGGCTACAACAAGCGTTACGGCTTCTTCTACGTTGACTTTGAAACCCAGAAGCGCACACCCAAGGCAAGCGCATACTGGTATAAGCACGTGGCGCAGACCCGTCGTCTGGACTAGTGACTGGCGGGGTTGCCCGCTCACATAACCTGTCCCCATTTCTCAGCCGGGGGCGGCACGTCACACGGCGCGCCGCCCCCGGCCTTTTTTGGGCGGACCGTGTCGCACGTTTGTCTCGATCTGTAACATCTAGCCGAGTTTTTTGGTCCTAGCTGTTACAGATTGAGACGAACAGGATTGCTCTTTCCGAAGAATCTAAATCTGTAACACGTAGCCCGCTTTTGACCGTCTACCTGTTACAAATCGAGACAAACGGAGTAGGACCTAACCCCGCATGTCCCTAACAGTCGAGCGTTCGACCAGCGTACTCGGCACATGAATCGCCTCGATAGACGAGCTCTCTCCAATCGCCGCCTCAAACGCAAGCTTACCGACACCGCGCAAATCAAATCGCAGCGTCGTCAGTCGATTGTGAGGAACAAGTCCCTCGAGTGCGTCGTCGATACCAACCACGCTCACGTCGTCGGGCACGGACAGGCCCGCGTTCTCGAGCGCGGCGATAACGCCCAGCGCCATCTGGTCATTTGCCGCAAGCACGGCAGTCGGCGCCTGCGACCCGCCGGCAAGCACCTCGGCCGCAATCCGCTCGCCCATGGCGTACCCACTGTCCGCACTCCAATCGCCACGCAGCATCGGAGCGGCATCGACATGAGCACGACCCAGCGTATCGCGCCAACCGGCCTCACGAAAACGCGAGGAAATCGAGTTTTCCGGACCCGCCACAAACCGCATATTCGAGTGACCATGTTCCAGCAGATAATTGGTCAACAGCTCGCACGAACCATACTGGTCGGAGTCGATCGTCGTGCAGCGCGGATGCGCATACATGGACAGGATGACCGTTCGCACTCCCGGCTGGGGAACAAACTCCTCAAAATCGGGAGCCATGCGGTTCATGTTGAGAATCATGCCGTCGACGGGTCGCTCGACCATGCGGCGCGAGGCATCGGCAAGTGTATAGGGCTTGTCGCCGCCCATCTCGATCATAGTGACGGCAAAATCGTGCTCGCGCGCCGCTTGCATGATACCCTCGAGCGTCGCCAGGTTACCGACACGTGTGATGTTGTACATGCACAGGCCAATAGAACGATACGACCCGCCGCGCAACGCCGCTCCAGCAAAATTGGGACGAAAGCCCAGCTCTTCCATGGCGGCCAGCACACGCTTGCGCGTCTTTTCCGTCACGTTGGGCACACCGTTGACCACGCGAGACACAGTCTGGCGGCTCACGCCAGCGAGCGCCGCAACCTCTGCCGCGCTCGCCGAATGACCATTCCTTGTCTGCTGAGCCATGCCTTCCACGCTAACCTGCTTCCCAACTATTCCCCGCGCCCATGGCGCATCGTACATACATCGATAACGTGCTCATGATACCCGAGCCATATACCACAACATGAAAACTTCTGTCAATCAAAACCGCTTACCGAACAAATACAACCGTTCGCGGCTGTTTGAAGTTGTTTTGTTTCTATACATCCCAGCCGGATGTTAACGTGCTCATTGTCAAATGTTCACGTGCTCATTTTGGTTCTAATCATTTTAAGATAGTGTTTATCGGGCTTTTTCACCGCTGAACGCTAACCAGGGAGCCTCCTGAGCGCAAACGCACAATATCGAACAGCGAGACGAGAGGGTGTATGCATATGTCTTTGCTAAACCGCGTACAGCAGCTGCCGAAGGGCTTTGTTTGGGGCGCCGCAACCGCCGCGTACCAAACGGAAGGTTCCACGAAGGTGGCAGGCAAGGGTAAGACCATGTGGGACGATTACCTTGTCGCCCAGGGTCGCTTTTTGCCCGACCCGGCCAGTGATTTCTACAACCGCTACGAGGAGGATATCCGCCTTTCTGCCGAGCATGGACTCAACGCCATCCGTGTGTCCATCGCCTGGACCCGCATCTTCCCCAACGGCGACGATGCCGAGCCCCTCGCCGAGGGCGTTAAGCACTACCACGAGCTGTTCGCCTGCTGCAAAAAGTATGGCGTCGAGCCCTATGTGTCCCTGCATCACTTTGACTCCCCCGCCGCCCTGTTCAACCAGGGCGACTGGCTCAACCGCAAGACCGTCGACGCCTATGTGCGCTATGCCGAGTTCTGCTTCCGCGAGTTCCGCGAGGTCAAGAATTGGTTCACCATCAACGAGCTCATCAGCCTCTCGCACTCCCAATACATCCAAGGCAACTTCCCGCCCAACCATCACTTTGATGTGACGAGCGGCATCCAGAGCCAGCACAACGAGCTCGTTGCCCACGCCCGCGCCGTCAACCTGTATAAGGATCTTGACGAGACCGAGCACCTGGGCGGACGCATTGGCATGGTCAACGTCCTGACGCCGGCATATCCTGCCACAGACTCGCCCGCCGACCAGCACGCCGCCGACCTGTACAACGCCTTCTACACCGACTTCATCATGGACGGCGCCTTCCTGGGTCACTACTCCGCGCGCACCCTCTCACTCATCAACGAGATTCTGCGTGCCAACAACGCCACGCTTACGGTTGAGGACAGCGACATGGAGGAGCTCGCCAAGGCGGCGCCCCGCAACGATATGTTCGGCCTCAACTACTATCAGTCGGCGTTTATCGCCGCCTACGATGGCGAGTCCACCAACAGCTTTAACGGCACCGGAGACAAGGGCACCTCGTGCTTTAAGTTTAAGGGCGTCGGGCAGCAGGTCGATATGCCGGGTATCCCCACCACCGACTGGGATTGGCTCATCTACCCGCAAGGCCTCTACGACACGCTCAAGCACATCAGCGCCACCTATCCCAACCTCCCCGTCATCTATATCACCGAAAACGGCCTGGGCCACAAGGACCCCGAGCCCGGCGCAAACGGCATCGTCGCCGATCCCGAGCGCATCGACTTTGTCGACCAGCACATGGAGAAGGTGCTCCGGGCGCGCGCCGAGGGCGTCGACGTCCAGGGCTACTTTATCTGGAGCCTGCAGGACCAGTTCTCGTGGGCCAACGGCTATAACAAGCGCTACGGCCTGTTCTACATCGACTTCGACACGCAAAAACGCTACATCAAGCAGTCGGCACTCTGGTACAAGGAGCTCGCCGACACTATGGCGGACGCGCAGTAGCGCATCGCCTCGCTTTCTCCCGAGAGGGGAGCGGCCCTATGCGATACAAACCCAGCCGCTCCCCTCTCTCCCCCTGGGACCGACCCCGCCTGCACCCGGGCTTTTAGCAAGCGGGAGACCATATAGGTTTTCAACGTCCATGCCATTAAGATTTCATGCAAAGAGGAGCGTGAACTATGGAATCGATCGTTAAGTTCTTGGAGAAAGGTCAGCCGTACTTCGACAAGGTCTCTAAGAACATCTACCTTCAGGCCATTAAAGACGGCTTTTTGGCAGCAATGCCCATCATCCTGTCTTCTTCTGTCTTCCTGCTTATTTCGACCCTGCCGGGCGTTGTCGCCACGGTCGGCGGCTTTACGCTGCCCGACTGGTGGAACGTCGACGTCGTGAACTTCTGCAACAAGGTTTACAACTTCACGATGGGCGTCGTGGGCATCATGGTCGCCGGCACCACCGCAAGCGCGCTGACCGGCTCCAAGAACCGCCGCATGCCTGCCGGCAAGGCCATCAACGCCACGAGCACCATGGTCGCCGCCATGTGCGCTATGCTCATCTTGGCCGTTACCCAGACGAGTGCCAAGATCGACGGCGCCGATGTCTCGGTGTTCTTTACCGACAACATGGGCACCAAGGGCCTACTGAGCTCCTTTGTCGCCGCATTTGCCACGGTCAACATCTATGCCTTCTGCATTAAGCGAGACATCACCATCAAGCTGCCCAAAGAAGTCCCCGGCGCCATCGCCCAGAACTTCCGCGACATCTTCGCCTTCAGCTTCTCCATCCTGTTTGTCGCCGTCATCGACGTTATCTGCCGCACCTGCTTGGCCGTCCCGTTTGCCAACGTCATCTCCACGCTGGTGAGCCCGCTGTTCGCCGCTGCCGATTCCTACGCCGGCCTCGCCCTCATCTGGTTCATGATCCCGCTGTTCTGGTTCATGGGCATCCACGGCCCCTCGGTCGTTAAGCCTGCCCTCAACGCCGCGCTGTTTGGCAACATCACCACCAACCTCGCCACGCTGCAGGCCGGCGGTCACCCCGCCCTCGCCCTGACCGAGAACTTCGGTAACTACATCGGCGAACTCGGCGGCACCGGCGCCACGTTCATTGTCCCGATCATCTTCCTGCTCTTTATGCGCTCCAAGCAGCTCAAGGCCGTCGGCAAAGCCTCTGTCGTACCCGTGATGTTCGCCGTCAACGAGCCGCTGCTGTTCGCCGCGCCCATCATCCTCAACCCGTACTTCCTGATCCCGTTCCTGTTTGCCCCCGTGGCCAACGTCCTCATTGGTAAGTTCTTCATCGACTTTTTGGGCATGAACGGCTTTATCTATGCCATGCCGTGGGCACTCCCCGGACCGATCGGCACCTTCATCGACACCAACTTCCAGCCGATCTCTCTGGTCCTGGTTGTCGTCCTGCTGGTCGTTGACTTCTTGATCTACTACCCGTTCTGCAAGGCCTACGACAACGTCCTGTGCAAGCAGGAGGCCGAGACCCTGGCCGAAGAAGAGGCCGAGGAGACCAAGGCCGTCAAGACCGCTGCCGCCCCCGCCGTTGAGGCTCCTGTTGTCGAGACCGCTTCTGCCACCGAGGCCTCCGCAGCTCCGTCCGCCCTTAAGGGCAAGGATCTGAGGGTTCTGGTTCTGTGCGCTGGCGCCGGCACCTCTGCACTGCTCGCCAACGCGCTTAAGGAAGGCGCCGACGAGCTGGGCATCGACATTACCGCCAACGCCGGTGCCTACGGCAGCCACTACGCCATCATGGACCAGTACAACGTCATCGTCCTGGCTCCGCAGGTTCGCACCTATTACAACGAGATGAAGGCCGACACCGACCGCCTGGGCATCACGCTGCTGTCGCCCAAGGGCAAACAGTACATCGACCTCACTAAGGATCCCAAGGGTGCCGTCGCCTGGATCGAGGAAAACCTCAAGGCATAAGACGCTGACGCCACCTGCCGCTCGCAGACAAAAAATGGCCCGTGCATCAATGTGTGATGCGCGGGCCATTTTGTTTAGACCGCACCCGTCCTCCTGTTCATCTGAATCTGTAACATCTAGCCGAGTTTTTCGGTCCTAACTGTTACAGATTGAGATGAACGCACAGGCCAATCCTCTCAATCTCGATCTGTAACATCTAGCGGGCTATTTCGCCTCCACCTGTTACAGATCGAGACAAACGGAATAAGCCGAGCCGAAAGATCTCAATCTGTAACATCTAGCAGGGATTTTCGGTCCTAACTGTTACAGATTGAGATGAACGAGCCGAGCACGTCTACGCCCGCAGATCCCGCACACTCGCGCGCTCGACCAGCACGCCCGAGACGAGCGTACGGCTTCTGGAGCTCGGGGCTTCCAGACCGGCGACGACTTCGTTAAGCGCACGGACGCCCAGCTCGCGGTGGCGAAACTTCACCGACGTCAGAATCGAGTTGGGAATCGTCTTGTAGAGCTCATCGTCGAAGCCGATCACGGACACGTCGTCGGGCACACTGAGCCCTTTGTCACGTAAAGCCATCATCACGCCGTTTGCCATGCAGTCGTTAGCTGCGAGGACCGCCGTGCAATCGGGTTTATCGGCAAGCACAAGGCCCGCAGCATAGCCACTATCCGCATTCCAATCGCCTTGCAGAGGCTCGGGCGGCTCAATGCCACGCGCCTCGAGTGCCGCACGCCAACCTTTCATACGGCACTGGCTCGACAGCGACTCTTTCTTACCAGAAACGAAGTACACGTTCTTGTGTCCGCGATTCAAGAAGTACTCGCATGCCATGCGCGCGCCGCCCTCTTGGTCGTCACTGACAGTGGAGCAGGTAGGATGTTCCATCGGTGTGATAATCACAGTCTTGAGGTCCTTCGGTGCCTCAAAGGTATCAAAGTCATCGACCATCTGACGCAGGTTGAAGATCATGCCATCAACAGGCAGCTGCGACATCCTGCGCGCCGCATCGGCAAGGGTCATCTTCTCCCCTGCGCGCTTCTTAATCATCGTGAGCGCAAAGCCGCGTTCCTCGGCGGCATCGGCGATACCGTCAATCATGTCCACGGCACCACCCGACAAGTGAAACAGCACGACGCCGATGCACCCGTAACGGCCCAACTTGAGCGAACGCGCGGCAAAGTTAGTTCGAAACCCGAGTGCCTCCATTGCGGAATGGACCTTATCGCGTGTCGACTCGCGCACGCTATCGGGCTCGTTAATCACACGCGAAACCGTCTTGAGAGAAACACCCGCGGCAATCGCCACATCGTTCATTGAGACATTTTTCTTGTCCATCGTTGCCACTGCTTCTCCAGTCGGTTTTGCATCGCTTGCTTTTTGCGTTCTAGCATACACTACCTGCCTGACTGATAAATCAACCGTTTACCGGACAATATCGACCACTCACCCGTATATCCTTGTTGCTCTTCCAAAAATGTCTTACGTTGTCATTAGCGAAATGACAACGTAAGACATTTCGCAATGCCTTCCTTAAACAGGAAGGTTTCCGGGCAGTCCTGACCATCCATCGACGACCAGTTCCATCCACATGCATCGCGCATCAAGCAGCAAAGGAGCTCTATGGACGCCATCGTAAAGATGCTCGAAAAGCATCAACCGTTCTTTGAGAAAATCTCGAGGAACATCTACCTCCAGGCCATCAAGGACGGATTCCTTGGGTGCATGCCCATTGTCCTCACCTCTTCGATCTTTCTGCTCATTGCCACCCTTCCCGGCGTAGTCGGCATCACGCTGCCCCAGCCGCTCATCGACTGGTGCAACAAGCTCTACAACTTCACCATGGGCGTCATGGGCATCATGGTTGCCGGCACCACTGCCAAGAACTTCACGGCATCCATGAACCGTCGTATGCCCGCCGGCAAAGTGCTCAACGACGGTTCCACCATGGTGGCCGCCCAGTGCAGCATGCTGCTGCTCGCAGTCACGCAGTTCACCACCAAGTTCAACGGCTCCGAACTTTCGGTCTTCGATTGCACCAGCATGGGCACGCGCGGTCTGTTCTCGGCCTATATCGCCGCGTTCATTACCGTGTGGGTCTACAAATTCTGCGTCTCGCGCGATCTGACCATTAAGCTGCCCAAGGAGGTCCCGGGCGCCATCGCTCAGAACTTCCGCGACATCATCCCCTTTGGCGGCGCCGTCATTATCTGCGGCATCATCGATGTCGTCGTGCGCAACCTCATGGGCGTTCCGTTCTCCGAGCTGCTTATCAAACTGCTCTCCCCGCTCTTCACCGCTGCAGAAACCTATCCTGGCCTTATCCTTATCCAGGCAGCCACCGCGTTCTTCTGGTTCATCGGCGTCCACGGCCCCTCGATCGTCCAGCCGGGCATCGACCCCGTCCGTCTTGCCAACCAGGCCGAGAACCTGCAGGTTCTGCTGGCAGGCGGTCACCCCGCCCACTCCCTCACCTTTAACATGTCGCTCGTGGGTGAGTTCGGCGGCACCGGCGCCACGTTCATCGTGCCGCTTCTGCTGATTCTCTTTATGAAGTCCAAGCAGCTCAAAGCCGTCGGTAAGGCCTCGATTGTTCCTGTTGCCTTCGCCGTCAACGAGCCGCTGCTCTTTGGCGCGCCGATGATCCTTAACCCCTACATGCTCATCCCCTTTGTTGCCGCCGGTTGCGTCAACGTGAGTGTTGCCAAGTTCTTTATCGATAACGTGGGCATGAACGGCTTCTCCTTCGTGGTGCCTTGGGCTACCCCCGCCCCCATCGGCATCTTCATCACCACGAACTTCCAGCTTATTGCCCTGGTATTTGTCGCGATCATCATCTTGCTGGACGCCATCATCTACCTGCCGTTCTTGAAGGCATACGATAAGCTGCTCTGTGACCAGGAAGCCGAGCGCGCCGCCGAGCTGGGTCTCGAGTCCGATGGTGCCGCTGCCATCGCCGCCAACGCCTCTGTGCCCGCTGTCGAACAGACCACCGCTTCCGTCGAGACAACCGTTGCCGCCACCGACAGCAAGCCTGTCGCCGATCAGCCCGAGCCCGCCGCCGACGCATCCGCTAAGAAGGACGTCGATGGCCTGAAGGTCCTCGTCCTGTGCGCCGGCGCCGGCACCTCCGCCATGCTCGCTAACGCCATCAAAGAAGGCGCCGCACAGACCGGCGAGAACATTGCTTCCTCCGCAGGCGCCTATGGCCAGCACACCGCCATCATGGATCAGTACGACGTTATCGTGCTTGCCCCGCAGGTCCGTAGCTACTACAACGACATGAAGGCCGACACCGATCGCCTGGGCATTAAGCTGC
>JAYBEF010000047.1:0-61209 GCA_037277825.1 Collinsella sp. | reverse complement strand
CCCTACCGGGAGTAGCCCCGACGGTTGACAAAACTATAGGAACACCCAACGACTATGTAGCAAAAAGCTGTACACCAGCATCCAAAGATGTCGAAAATGTCGACTTTGGATGCTGGCGTACATGTTTGGGTTCGGCGGGGGAGCGGTGCCTAGGCAATCATTGCATCAAGTGTTATGAGTTCCCTGAGCCGTTCCGTGCGCGTTTGCCCATGGCGTTTGGCTTTTTCGTCAAACGCCTCAAGAACCGATTCGCCCACACGTGCCGACAAGACAGCGCTCGGCTCATCAGAGATCGGCGGCCTTCCCAGCTTAACGGTGCGGCCTTTCGGCCATTCATCTTTTTCGTAAGCTTCCGCGGCTTTCTCTAACTCTCCAGGGGCAAATCCCATCATTTTTTCAAGCTGCTCAGCATCCATGGCGCCTCCTATCGATCGACATAATGTCGAGCGCTGGTTCTCGGATTCCCTTTTTTGTATACAGTTTTGTAGACAAAAATACAAGCAGTTTATCGGGCTAATTAGCTTGTTTTGATCCGCCTGCTCGATAGGAAATGAGCATTGACGGCTTCGATACTCCTTTGCTTTTCAGCTTGGAATTTGGATGCTCGTTGAACTTCCGTAGGGGAGCGTTTTATTAAGCTATCGAGATTCTGGGCAGGAGCTCTCACCGGTCTTCGATAGTGGGACCAGCTTAATTCGCGACACAGTGTGTCGCGAATTGGAGTAGTCGTTGGGTGTCCTTCAATGGCTAGTCATACAAGAACGTCCAAGTGCCGGATTTTGTCATTTAGTGTCGTTCTCAGCGACTATTCTGGAGGGTCGTGGTCAAAAAAGGGCAAATATGAGTACTGTTGCAATTATGGTTGCATTTATTTTGCTATAAATAGTAGCTCCTGATGAGATTTGTTCCCATTAAGAGCTACGTTTATTGAACATATGAGGAGAAATAACGTCGTCTGCGGACGAGTGGAACGTTGAATAGTTCCTGAAATGATCAAAATTGCTGCTACTAAACAGGTAGTAGTACTCATATTTGCCCTTTTTTGACCATAGCTCCCTCGGAAACTCTTTCCCGAGGCATCAAACAGCCATAATCCAAAGGTCGCCTCAAACAATTAGCCGGTTAAGAGCGTCCATGGCTACCCAAAAGTTGTACGCCAGCATCCAAAGATGTCGAAAAAAGTCGACTTTGGATGCTGGTGTACATGTTTAGGCCGTATGAGGTGGGGTCTTGGACGGACGGGATGCGCGTGCTAGGGCAGGTTCTTCTGTACCCATGCGATGATGTCGCTCGACTCGTAGAGTGGTTTGCCGTCGATGAACAGGCAGGGAACCTGGCGTTTTCCGCCGATGGAGATGAGTGTCTGTTCGGCATCGGAATCGGTCGAGATATTGCGCTCGGGAATGGTCACGCCGTTATCTGCCAGAAAGCGCTTGACCTTTATGCAATACGGGCAGCCGGTCATAACGTAGAGCACGAGCTCGTGATCAGTAGCCATGGGTCTCCAATCGGTTGAGGTTTTGATTGACATACCCAAAGCCGCCGCGGTCTATGCGCGCGTCAACGACGACTCGATGGCCTGAACTAGAAACGCCGTGGCTCCGGTGCCGCATGGCTTGTCGTAGTAGTCGATAAAGCGCTGATCGGCGAGGTAGCCGTGGGCGAGCCCCAGATAGGCCTCGTCTTGGGGCTCGCTGCCCCAGTTGAGAGCTATCCAGCGGTGATGCATCGCGACGAGCTTGCGAGCCTCGCTTCCATCCGCATCGCCGTCGCCCATGGCAATCGAGAGCTGACCCAGAATAGCGCGTTCAAGTTCCTTCATGTCGGTCCATGTCTGAGGATCCATGTCCAGTAACGTTTCGTTTGCTGCATCGATAGCCTCATTGCCATAGCGCGCCCGCGCCTCGGCGCCGTAGCGCTCTTCGTTTTCCTGCACGTTGTGCCAGCGCTCCAGTTGCGGCAGGACGGCGCCCATGAGCGAGACGGCTTCGTCGAGCGACATGCCGGTGTTTTGCGCCAGCCGCGGGGCACAATCCTCGATCATTGCCTCCATGGTGGTCTCGTAGGTGTACTTGCCGTGGTCGTAGCACCACTTGCAGTAATGATTGGTCGCGGTGCCCGTGGCATCGGTGCCGCAGTCGTCGGGCGTGAGTATCATGCCGCAGCTCTGGCAATAGTGCTCGGGCATTTCGAGCAGGTGGGGCAGGGGCTCGCCGGTCACGGCGGCAATGAGTTTCATCATGTCGATGCCCGGTGTGACCTCGCCGCGTTCCCAACGGCTGATGGCCTGGCGTGTGACGAAGAGCTTAGCGGCGAGCTGCTCCTGAGTAAGGTGATGGGCGCGACGGACAGCAATGAGCTTTTCTGCAAAGGCCATAGCGGCCCCTTTCTGCTGGTTGATGGCTTAAGCATACGCGGCAGCAGGCACCCTTCCAAGCAACCGTTGGTTGCACGACGGGAAACCGCGGCGAAGAATTGCGCGCAACGCCCCACGCCTCCATGCCGTACAATGGCCGGCATGGAACCTATTGCACACATACATACCGACCTGCCGCAGAAGTTCGGCATTCCGCGCAACAGCTTTTTGGCACCCCATCTGCAGGGACGCATCGTTTTTGAACCGGAATTTGCCTCCAACGCAGCAGTTGAGGGCCTGGATTCCTTCTCTCACTTATGGCTGCTGTGGCGCTTCGAAAACGGAACGCCCGGCGGCACGGCTAAGGACATAGCTGCCGATGCCAAGTCGCAGGACAGGTCCGGCACCAACGTCAAGTGGTCGAAAACCGTGCGCCCGCCGCGTTTGGGTGGAGCCGAGCGCGTGGGCGTGTTTGCCACGCGCAGTCCGTTTCGCCCTAATCCCATCGGTCTCACCTGCGTCAAGCTCGATCGTGTCGAGTTCACCGATGATGGCCCCATCATTCATGTGCTGGGGGCCGACCTGCGCGACGGCACGCCCATCTACGACATTAAGCCCTACATTCCGTTTGCGGACTGTCACCCGGATGCAACGGGCGGCTGGATTGAGGATGCTCCGTGGCAAGAGCTCGATGTTGAGTTCCCGCAGGCTCTTCAAGACATGGTCCCGCCCGCAAAGCTCCCCGGTCTGGTCGAGGTTCTTCGCCAAGATCCGCGCCGCGCGGGCAGCAAGCACGAGCCAAACCGCGTCTATCATCTGGCCTTCGCCGGGCTTGACATATCTTTTACGGTCGATAAAACCCAGCTAACCGTGGTCGCCGTCAACGACGCGCAAGACTAACCAGCCATTCGTCCGCACCCGTCAAATTAAGCGCCAAACCCCATGCCAAAATCGCCCGTGCTGGTGGACAATAACGCCTACCAAAACAATCACTTTGCACGGGAGTTCAGCATGAAATACGACTTTAGCTCGCTTATCGACCGCCACGGCATGGACTCCATCGCCGTTGACTCTTGGGGCGAGATCCCCGGCATGGCTCCGAACGCACCCGACGAGGGCTTCGACCGCATTCCCATGTGGGTGGCCGACATGAATTTCGCCACGGTGCCCACGGTCCAGGAGCACATCATTCAGCGCGCTCAGCATCCCATGTTTGGCTACTTTAACCCGCGCGCCGAGTACTTCGACCGCATCATCGAATGGCAGAGCCGCCGCAATGGCGTCGAGGGCCTGCGCCCTGAACATATCGGCTACGAAAACGGCGTGCTGGGCGGTGTCGTGTCGACGCTGCGCGCGTATGTCCAGCCGGGCGATGCAGTGCTGGTCCATAGCCCCACCTACATTGGTTTTACCAAGTCCATCGAAGCTGCGGGCTATCGCATTGTCCACAGCCCGCTTAAACTCGACGACCAGGGCGTGTGGCGCATGGACTTTGAGGACATGGAGTGCAAACTCGCCCAAAACCACATCCATGCCGCGGTGTTCTGCTCACCGCACAATCCCTGCGGCCGCGTATGGGAGCGTGACGAGATCGAGCGCGCCATGGACATCTACCGCCAGCACGATTGCGTGGTGATCTCGGACGAGATTTGGTCCGATATCATCCTGCCGGGACACAAGCATATTCCGACGCAGTCGGTAAGCGAGGACGCCCGCATGCGCACGGTTGCCCTCTATGCGCCCAGCAAGACGTTCAACCTGGCGGGCCTGGTCGGCAGCTACCACATCATCTATAACGAGACGCTGCGCGACCGCGTGTGCGCCGTGTCCGACAAGACCCACTACAACGAGATGAACGTCCTCTCTATGCATGCGCTTATCGGTGCCTACCAGCCGCAGGGCTACGAGTGGGTGGACGAGCTCAACCAGGTGCTTGCCGGCAATATCGAGTACTTCTGCAATTACGTGGACGAGCATTTTGAGGGCGTGTCCTATTCGCGTCCGCAGGGCACGTACATGGTGTTTCTGGACTGCACCGAGTGGTGCCGCGAGCATGGCCGCGATATTCAGTGGCTGCTCGACGAGGGGGCGCGCGTAGGCGTGGGATATCAGGACGGCCGCCCGTTCCACGGGCCCTGCCACATTCGCGTGAATCTGGCGCTGCCGCTTTCGCGCGTAAGGGAAGCGTGCGACCGCCTGGACCGCTACGTTTTTAATACACGGTAAGTGAGCACTGCATGCGGGGTCTTCTGCCAAGTCGGCTGGAAGGCCCCGTGTGGTAAGGCATCTGTAACCATTGGGCGCAGACCTGCTGCGGAGGTTTATTTTTCCTGAATCTGCTTGCCGCAAAGATGCTCAATCGAAATCTCGTAGAGTTGGACGCCCTTGATGTCTTTGGCGATTTCCTCTTCGACTTCTTCGGCAGAAGGGTAGTACTTAAGGGCGAGCTGGCGGACTTTGTCCTCGATAAACGCGGGGGTGTCATTCGCCAGGCGACAACGGCCAAAGACGACGGTGCTCATAACGTAGGGAGCCCAGTCACCGTCCTGGTACCACTCGTTGCCGTATACGGTAAAGCAGACCTTGTCATCGCGCTTGAGTGCGTCGACCTTGTGGCCGGCTTTGGCGCCATGGAAATAGATCTTGTCGTGCTCGGCGTCAAAGAAGTAGTTGACGGGAATGGCGTACGGGTAGCCATCGTCGCCGTTGACGGCAAAGACGCCGCGCTTGCAGGTGGCGAGCAGTTTGCGCGCTTCCTCGTCGGTGATAGCGCGTTTCTTTCGACGTAAGGGCCTAAACATCGTTGGCTTCCTTTCTGGTTGTGCGTAGTGGTTGAGCACAAACTATAGCGAAATGGATTCGTTTTTCTTGATGCGGGCGAGTATGTTTTTGAGCTTGTTAAAGTCGAGCGGTTTGGACAGATGGGCGTTCATGCCGGCGTCATGTGCCGCCTTGGCGTCCTCGGCAAAGGCGTTGGCGGTGAGCGCGATGATGGGGATATCGGCTGCATCGACCTTCTCGCTCAGACGAATCGCGCGGGTTGCCTCGTAGCCGTCCATGTCCGGCATCATAATGTCCATCAGGATCGCATCGAAGCTGCCGGCGGGATGCGACAGGTACAGATCGACGACTTCGTTGCCGTTGGCGGCGCGGGTGACCACGATGCCCTCGGATTCTAGCAGCGCCTGGGCAATCTCGGCATTCAATTCGTTGTCTTCGGCGAGCAGTACGTTCATGTCGGCGAGCGAGCAGTCGAGCGCCCCCTCGACCGTATTCGCCCGTGCCTGGGGGTTCTTGTCGATATCGAGCGGGATCTCCACGTAGAACGAGGTGCCCGCATGGAGCTCGCTGGTGACTTCGATGGTGCCGCCCATTAGTTCAACAAGCGACTTGACGATTGGCATGCCCATGCCGGTTCCTTGGAACTTGCTACGCGCATCGTTACCTTCTTGGGCAAACGGCTCATAGATATGTTTTAAGAATTTGGGAGTCATGCCAATGCCGGTATCCGAAACGCTAAAGCAAAAGAGCGCGCGCCCGTTATCGAGTGGCTTGGTCTTTGAGCTAAAGGTGACGGAGCCGCCGTGCTTGTTGTACTTAATGCTGTTGTCTAACAGGTTGATCATGATCTGTCGGATATGGGTGGGACTGCCGACCATGTATGGCCCCGTGGTGTATGGCAGACTATTGTCCTGCATGGTGATGCCGTTATCGGATGCGCGGAGCTTGCACAGAACCAGCGTATTGTCACAGAGCTCTTTGAGGTTAAAAGGCGCATGTTCCAGTGTTATCTTGCGGTCTTCGATTTTGCCCATCTCGAGGATGTCGTTAATCAGCGAGAGCAGGTGATTGGCGGCAACACGAGCCTTGGCGCGGCTTTCGCGGGCGACCTGGATATCGCCTTCCTTCAATTCCTCGATATCGATAAGGCCCAGGATGCCGTTGAGCGGCGTACGGATGTCGTGGCTCATGCGCGTGAGGAATGCCGTCTTAGCGGCGTTGGCGGCGTCGGCTTTTTCGCGCTCGGTTCGAGCGCGCACGAGCGCCCAGATGAGCAGGACGATGCTGACCGACAACATACCGATGAGGGCGGAGGCAACGGCGGTGCGGTTGCGATAAAGGAATTGAAGCGTGTTGGATTCCTGGGCCGTGTACGACGTAGAGGAGTAATTGCTTGCGGAGAGCGATTCTCCGGCATTGATGATGCCCTTGTTGATGATTCCCAGCAGCTCGGGCTTTCCGCGCGAAATCCAGCACGAGAGCTCACAGGTGTCAGGGAGCTCGACCGTCTCGCAGTCCTCGAGATCATAACGATCGCCGAGGGTTTTTACGCGTGAACTGGGAGCGACGACGCAGCGCGCCGTTCCCCTCCTGAGGGCGTCGAACGCTTCATCGTCGGATCGGTATTCGGTCACGGTCGCTGTGGGGAACAGACTTTCAAGTACGTTTCGGTTGATAAACGATGATTTGGTACAGGCGATGTTCTGAAGATCTTTGTTCAGGTTGCTTCCGCTGTGGATGGCGGTGAGGGATATGGTCCCCAACGATACCGACTGCACAACGCCTGATTGCTCGGCAAACCAGTAATCTCGGTATACCGGCAGCGCGACGTCTATGCTTCCCTTTGACAGGGCCTTTGACATCATCTTGTAGCTATCAAAGGCGACGGTTTTGACCGTAATGCCAAATTTATCGTGCAACGTCGTCGCAAGCGATGCGAGCGAGCCTTCCATTTTGCCGTCTTCGTCTTCGTTGCAGTAGGGGAGTTTGCCCGTAATGTAGCCGAGCGTGATGGTGTTGTTGTTCGCCTTGAGCCAGGCGCGCTCATCGCCGGTGAGCGAGGATGATCCGCTGTTTTGCGCTGAATAGTTCGATTTGACCTCGTCGTTATAGCGGGGGTTGACGCGGTTGATTGCCGCCATTGCGGAGTTGATGTTGTCCATCAGGTCGGGGCGGCTTTTGGGAACGGCAAAGTAGTAGTCGCTCGAACCGACGTAGAACATGGGCGACGCCTCGGGCGACGAAATGGTGTCGTTCATGATGATGGCGTCGACCTCGCCGTTTGCGAGCGCGTCAAAGAGAACGGAGCCTCCGTCATACTCCCTGTATGTGCAGGCGATTCCTTCGTTGGCGAGCCACTGCTGGCCGACGATGGTTTGCATAACACCGGAGTTGTAACCGATGGTGAGACCCTGGAGTGCTTGAGGGTCACCCTTGGCCAGGTCGTCACGGTCGGGCCTGGCGTAGATGTAGTAGCGCTCGGTGCCCTCGGGGTTCGAGGAAAAGAGCAGCTTTTGGGCGCGTTCCTCGGAGTAGGAGATGTTGGGCATGAGGTCGATCTCGCCTGCCTCGAGCATGTCCATAAGCTCGGTGAAGGTGCCGGAGACGTATTCGTACCGCCAGCCGGGCGTGTAGTACGACAGGGTCTGGAGGTACTCGTAACCCCATCCCGAGAGACGCTCGCCGGGGGTGTCGTTCTGGAAGCCCTCGTTGTTGACGAACCAGCCGACGCGGACCGTCTTGACTGGCTGACTAGAGTCATCGGCAAAAGCCTGGACAGGCGCGATGGAACTCAGTGCGGCAAGCGCGGCAAGCACAATGGCCAGGGCGCGACATATAACTGAACGAAGGACAGTGGCAGCTCTCACATGCAATCCTAACGAATCGAGACATTACCGCATAAGGATACCAGCTCAGCCTGCCCAGTCGGCAGCCGCACCGCTAAACGCTCCCGCCCGGCAGTCATCGGGGACGTTCTTAAACGACTAGTCATTGGGGACGTTCTTGTTTGACTAGTCATTTAAGAACGTCCCCAATGACTAGTTCCGTTTGCGGGGGAGGCGTGGGACAATATCGAGCGAATGTGATTGGTTGTCCGTGGAAAGGGTCGCGATGAAAAAGCTCAAGACGCTTGCCGACGTGTTGCGCCAGGCTGGCTTTGCGCGCATCACGGGCCTGTTTCTTATCTTTTACCTGCTGTGCTCGACGGCCGTCTGGCTGTCCGAGCCCACGACCCTCACGTTTGGCGATGGCCTGTGGTTTAGCTTTGAGACGGTCTCGACCATCGGCTTTGGCGACATTCCGGCCGAGACACCGGTTGCCCGCGCCATTACCGTCGTCTTGAGCGTTATCAGCATCTTCTACATCGCCATGCTCACGGGCGTGGCGGTGAACTACTGCAATACGCTTATCAAGATGCGCCAAAAGGACACCATGGCGCGCTTTATGGACGATCTGGAGCATTTGGAAGAGCTCGATCGCGACGAGCTCGCCGATCTTTCGCGTCGCGTGCACGAGTATCGTCGACGTCAGCGCTAAGACGAACGTCGTGCGCCACAACAGGGAGACAAATATGAACATCACCGTGTACCTGGGTGCCAACACTGGCAATGACCCGGCGTTTCTGCCCGCGGTGCAGGAGCTGGGCAACTGGATTGGCGCCAATGGACACGCGCTGGTATACGGCGGGTCCAAATCGGGCCTGATGGGTGCGCTCGCCGATAGCGTGCTCGATGCTGGCGGACACGTGACGGGTGTTGAGCCGAGCTTTTTTATCGAGGCCGAGTTTCAACATGACGGTATCGACGACCTTATCGTGACGAGTGATATGGCCGAGCGCAAAGCCAAGATGATTGAGCTCGGCGATGCCTTCATCGCCTTCCCCGGTGGGACGGGCACGCTCGAGGAGATTGCCGAGGTCATGTCTGCGGTGTCGTTGGGACATTTGAGCGCGCCGTGCATCCTATATAACTTGGACGGTTACTACAACGACCTCAAGGCGCTGCTCGGGCACATGATTGATAAGGGCCTATCGAGCCCGCAGCGCCAGCAAGGTATCTACTTTGCCGACGATTTGCGCGAGATTGCCTCGATTATCAACGGATAAGTCTTGAGCTTGCCCCACTATGGCTCCCAATGGTGCCGTTCGCGGCGCAGACGGTTGGCTCGTTCGGGCAACGCTTACTCTACAATAAAACGTAACTATGTCGACTTTGACCGCGGGAGGACCCGATGGATAACCTTGCCAAACCCAAAAACCGCGCGCTGTTTTTACTTAGCGTTGCCGTGACCGGTGCGTTCGCAGGTGCCGCGGTCTGGCTGTTCTTTTTTGCGATGGAGCACGGTATCGACTATCTATGGACCGAGATTCCGCACGCGCTGGGCGTCTCTTCGCCCGAGCTTGCCAGCGGCCCGTTTGGCTTTTTGCCGTACCCGTTTTTTGTCTGCCTGCTGGGCGGCCTGTTAATCGGTCTGTACGAAAAGATGACAGGCACCAAGACCGATGACCTCAACCAGGTGATGGCTAAGGTTAAGCAAGACGGGCGCTACCCGTACGACAACCTGGGCAAGCTTTCGCTCGCGGCATTGCTGCCGCTGCTGTTTGGCGGAAGCATTGGACCGGAGGCCGGCCTGACCGGCGTTATCGCGGGTCTGTGCAGCTGGGTCGGCGACCGTATGCGTCGCTTTGGCGCCGAGTTTAGGGAGCTCACGCTGCTGGGTACCCAGGCTGCCCTGACGGCGCTCTTTACTGCGCCCGTCTTTGGCTTTGTGGCGCCGCTTGCCGGTAGTGCCGACGGCGACGAGGGCTCCGCGTCCGGCGAGATCACCATCAAGCTGCCCAAGGCGCAAAAGACGGTGGTCTACGGTATTGCGATTGCCGGCGGTCTGGGTGCCTACCTGCTGCTTGGCCAGCTTGTGGGCGGCGGCATGGGCATGCCCAGGTTCGAGTCCGCCGAGGTGGGCAACCTAGAGCTTACCTGGCTCGTCCCTCTGTCGTTGATCGGAACAATCTGCGGCTGGCTGTACTTTGTCTCTGAGCACGCGAGCGAAGCGCTTGCCCATGCAATAGGGGAGCGTCCTGTCGTCAAGGCCATGCTAGCCGGTCTGGCGCTCGCCATCTGCGGCACGGTCCTGCCCTACACCATGTTTGCCGGCGAGACCCAGGCCGACGTGCTCATGGAAACCTACTTGACCATTCCCGCCGGCGTGCTTATCGCGACCGGTCTGGTCAAGGCCATGCTGACCCCCGCCCTCATCAACCTTGGTTGGCGCGGCGGTCACTTCTTCCCGGTTATCTTCTCGGGCGTAAGCCTGGGCTACGGACTGGCCATCCTCACCGGCGCCGATCCGGTCTTTTGCGTCGCCGTCTGCACGGCATCGACGATGGGCGCCGTCATGCGCCAACCCGTTATGGTCGTGGGCTTGTTGCTCATGTGCTTCCCGCTCAAAGGCATCGTCTGTATGATCATCGCCGCCGTCATCGCCGCCGGCATTCCGCTGCCCAAGTCGCTGCGCAAGTAGCACGGTGGCGCACGGTCGATACAAGCACCCTAGGCCCGGTGTGGCGCTGTGTCATGGATTTGCGAGCGCCTAGATCTCGCTCGGAATCGGCGCTATTTCCAAACCGCGAGCGCGGCGGTGCCCAGTACGATGAGGGCGAGACCGATAGCGCTGCGTCGCGAGACTTTTTCGTTGAATGCCAGGCGCGCAAATAGTACCGATACGACAATCGATAGTTTGTCGATCTGCACCACGACGCTCACCTGGCCTGTGGCGATGGCGTAGTAGTATAGCAGCCACGATGCGCCAGTCGCAATGCCCGATGCCGCGAGAAATACGAGTTCATAGCGGTCTACGTGCACGGCTTGGCCCATCTTGCCTTTAGCTGCCACGATTGCCCATGCCATAACCAGTACCACACAGGTACGGATTGCCGTGGCCAGGCTGGATTCGACGCCTTCGATGCCAGCCTTGGCAAGGATGGACGTGAGCGCCGCGAACACGGCGGCGCCGAGGGCGTAAGCGAGCCAGGTCCGGTCTTGCTGCTGCTCGGGTCCGGCAGACTGCTTCTTCTCGATCATTAAAAACGTGCCGAGGGTGATGACAGCGGTTCCCACGAGCTTAACCGCAAGGTTGCTCGTCTCGCCAAAAAGTACGATGGCGATCAGTGCGGCGAGTACGGTGCTCATCTTGTCGACCGGTACGACCTTATTGACGTCTCCGATGCCCAACGCCTTAAAGTAACAGATCCACGAAGCACCGGTAGCGAGTCCCGAGAGGACGAGAAAGAGCCAGGATCTGGGTTCGATGCTGCCGATGGTTCCAATGGATCCAGAAATGCCCGCCATTGCCCAGGCGAAAACGAGCACCACGCAGGTGCGAATGGCCGTCGCGACATCGGAGTCGGTCTGCTTGATGCCGCATTTGGCCAGGATAGATGTGATGCCGGCAAAGAAAGCCGACACAAATGCTGCTGCGACCCACGACACGGGTGAAATGCCTCCCCAAAGAACGACCGCGCCAGATTTACGGCGCTCGTCCGATGATACCGTCCCGCCATGAAGCTTTGATATCGCTGTGGTGAGACAGGGGCCATAGTTCGAGAGGGCATTTGGTTAAGGCTCGAATCGAAGGTGAATGGTTTTCCGCGAAGTGAACGAGTAAATCTGGACCCCTGGAACATGCACACTTTTTTCGAACAAAACTGCAGGATTCTTAGACAAAAACCGCAGGAATTGAGTCCTTAAAAATGTCGATGCTACAGGGCACTGTTTTTACTCGTTCACTTCTCGGAAAAGTATTCACCTTCGATATGCTGACGGTGTCTTTTTGGTTGCCAAGAACTAGACGGCCTGCTGTGAGGGGCGGTAGTGACGCTATGCCGCCTTGTTTCATTGAAAAAATAAGCGGGGTACCACCTAAGCTTTTTTAGCTGTCGATTACAGGTCGCGTGCCCGATAGACCTTGGTGCTGACGGCGCAGCTGATTGCACATAGCGCGAGGGCAAGTGCGGCGATGCCTGCACACAGACAGCCCAGAACGGCAGGGTCGGGATTCGCTCCGGCAATCGACATGAGCCAGTTGCTGATGGGGTTGGAGGAGCTCAGCGTGGCCATGGCAAGGCATCCGAGCATGGCAAACAGGCCAACGGATAGGCGCAGCGCCTCCATGTGTCCAAATCGAAAGAACAGCGGCTGTGCCAAAAACACCATCATGAGGGAGATGAGCATCGATGCTGCTGAGGCTATTGCAATCTCAAAGACAATCTGTCCCGTCAACGGGATACCCGCGCTGTTGAAGAGCGGGAAGGAGACGATGCTCAGAAGCGCGGCGGCGCACGCCGTGACAGCCGAGAAGACAATGATGCTCAGGTAGCGTGCGCAGATGATGTCTTTACGCGAGAGAGACAGCGTTGCGCGATAGCGCTCCCAACCGTTTTGATTGTCGAAGCCGGCCAGCGAGCTCATGACCATGATGGGTGACATGGCACTGACCGCGCAGGCGCCAGCGCTCATGCCGGAATCGCCGTCCGATGCGTTGGCAAGGGTCAGCACGACGAATATGAACAGGCCGACGCCCGCGATGCTCGGGACGAGCGTGCGAACGATAGCGAGCTCGGACATAAAGGCGCGTTTCATTTCGAAGCCCCTTTCAGCATGAGGCGCAGATAGTCATCAATGGTTGCCCGATCGCAGGGAATCTCGGGGAAGGCCTCGAGTGTTTCGCGACGGTTGGGTACGAGTACGTCCACGCTGTAGGCATGGCGGGCGGCACGGGCACCTTCGACGCAAGCCATAAGCTCGGCGGCCTGTGCTTGGGTGCAGTGGGCGATGCCGGCGCGGTCGGTAATGTCCTCGCGCGGCAGATCAAACACAATCGAACCGTTATCGATGCAGATGATGCGGTCGGCGGCACGATCGAGGTCGGACGTAATGTGGCTCGAGAGCAGCACGCTGTGCTGGCCGTCGGCGACAAAGGCAAGCAGCTCATCGAGCAGCTCCTCGCGTGCCATGGGATCGAGGCCCGCGGTGGCTTCGTCCAAAACGAGCAGCTTGGCATTGTGGCTGAGTGCACAGGCAAGCTGCAGTTTCATGCCCATGCCGCGGGAGAGGTCCTTGACCTTTGTCTTGGGATCGAGGCCAAATCGGTTGATGAATCCGGCGAACGTTTCGCGGTCCCATGTGGGGTACGTCGGGCCTACGAGCGACTCGATCTGGCCCACCCTGAGCGTGGAGGGGAAGGGGCACGTGTCCAGGACAAGACCGACGCGGGAGCGTAGATGGCGTTGCGATTCATCGGGCGCGTCGGCGCCACAGCGCTGCCCAAACAGGTGCACCTCGCCGGCATCGAGCTTTATAAGCCCGAGCGCGGCGCGAATGGTCGTTGTCTTGCCGGCGCCGTTTGCGCCTACAAAGCCAACGATCTGGCCGGGCTCCACAGCGAGCGTGACGTCGCGTAGTGAAAAGCGGTCGCTCACACGGCGTGAGATGCCTTTGAGTTCTAAAAAGGTTTTGCATGGTATAGCCTTTCTTTCAGATGGCTACTGCATGGTTTCGGGGGCTACCAGGTCGAGCATCTCGTGCAGTTTGTCGCGCGTGACGCCCAGGGTTTCGGCTTGGCTCGCCGCTTTCGCAAGTAGCTCTTCGATATGGCAGAGCTGGTTTTCGCGCAAGAGTTCCTGGTTGCCCTCGGCGACAAAGCAGCCCTTGCCCTGCACGGTGCAGATAAACCCGAGTTGCTCTAGGTCGGCGTAGGCGCGCTTGGTGGTGATGACGCTCACGCCCAGGTCGCTCGCGAGTGCACGGATGCTGGGGAGTTTGGCTCCCGCAGCGAGCGTGCCCGATAAGATCTGAGCTTTGACCTGCGAGGTTATCTGCTCGTAGATGGGCTTATCGCTCGAATTGGATAGGATGATGTCCACAGCGGCTCCTTAGCTGTTAGGCTACACGTGTATATAACCGGTAAGCACAGTATATATACACTATGCACAGTTATGCAAGAGCTAAATGTGGAATAGACCATCGGCGCCGCGCTTGCTCCAAAACAATCTCAATCTGTAACATCTGGATCCGTTTTTGGTCGCCAGCTGTTACAGATTGAGATGTTATTTTCCCGCCTGCCTATTTGTCTCAATCTGTAACAGTAAGAGTCGATTTGCGCGGCTAGATGTTACAGAACGAGACATTGGCTGCCTGCTTTTCCGTTTATCTCGATTTGTAACAGCTAGACCCAATTTGGGCGGCCAGATGTTACAGATTGAGATTGTGTCGGTGGGCAAGTTTGTTTGTCTCAATCTGTAACAGATGGGGGGCCAAATAAGCTCTGCTTGTTACAGATTGAGACAGTCTGCTGCAGAATACTTTCGATAACTAGCCGTTCACGTTCTGACTGATGAATTTGTCCTGATAGGTGCCCTAGAGCGGGATTTCGCGGCTACAATAGTGCGGTTACAACGACGTAATGCACTCAATGCAAGAAAGGATCCGCATGGCAAGCCTGTCGGATGAAATCTCGTCGCGCCGCACATTCGCGATCATCAGCCACCCGGACGCCGGTAAGACCACGCTTACCGAGAAGCTGCTGCTCTATACCGGCAGCATCCAGACCGCCGGCTCGGTCAAGGGCAAGAGCTCGGCCAAGCATGCCGTCTCGGACTGGATGGACATCGAGAAGGAGCGCGGTATTTCCGTTACCTCCTCGGTGCTGCAGTTCACCTATAACGGCGCCTGCGTCAACATCCTCGATACCCCCGGCCACCAGGACTTTTCGGAGGATACCTACCGTACCCTTATGGCCGCCGACGCCGCGGTCATGGTCATCGACGGCGCCAAGGGCGTCGAGGCCCAGACCAAAAAGCTCTTTAAGGTCTGCACGCTGCGCCACATTCCCATCTTCACCTTTGTGAACAAGCTCGACCACGAGGCCCGCGATCCGTTTGAGCTCATGGAAGAGATCGAGAACGTCCTGGGCATCAATACGTATCCCATGAATTGGCCGATCGGCAGCGGCCGCAACTTCCGCGGCGTGTTCGATCGTCAGACCCGTCGCGTCATTGCCTTTGAGGGCGACGGCCACGCCAACGCCACCAAGAAGGTCGCCGAGGTCGAGGCCGAGCTGGGCGATCCTTCCATGGACGAGCTCATTGGTGAGGAAAACCATAAGAATCTGATGGACGACATCGAGCTGCTCGATGGCGCCGGCGACGAGCTCGACTTGGATGCCGTGGCCTGCGGCAAGCTGAGCCCGGCGTTCTTTGGCTCGGCGCTCACCAACTTTGGCGTGGAGCCCTTCCTCAAGGAGTTCCTGCGTCTGGCCCCGACGCCGCGCGCCTATACCGATACGCTCACCAGCGAGCCGGTCGATCCCTGCCGCGACGACTTTAGCGGCTTTGTGTTTAAGATCCAGGCCAATATGGACAAGAACCACCGTGACCGCATCGCCTTTGTGCGCATTTGCTCGGGCAAGTTCGAGCGCGGCATGGATGCCTTCCACGTGCAGGGCAACCGCAAACTTAAGCTTGCCACGGGCACCTCGATGATGGCCGATGACCGCGCCATCGTGGACGAGGCGTACGCGGGCGATATCGTGGGCCTGTTCGATCCGGGCATCTTTAGTATCGGCGACACCGTGTGCTCCGGCAAGCGCCACGTGCAGTATCCGCAGATCCCGACGTTTGCCCCCGAGATGTTCGCTCGCATTACGCAGGTCGACACGCTCAAGCGCAAGCAGTTCGTCAAGGGTATGGAGGAGCTTGCCCAGGAGGGCGCCATCCAGATCTTCCGCGAGCTGGGTGCCGGCATGGAGAGCGTCATCGTGGGTGTGGTCGGCGTGCTGCAGTTTGAGGTGCTCGAGCGCCGCCTCAAGGCCGAGTACCGTGTTGAGGTTCGTCGCCAGCCGCTGCCCTATACGGACATCCGCTGGATCCAGAACGACCCCGACACCATCGATATCCCGGCCCTTTCGCTCACGCGCGACACGTTGCGCGTCGAGGATATGCGCGGTGGTAAGCTGCTGCTGTTCACGAGCCCGTGGAACGTGGATTGGGCAACCGACCACAACCCCGACCTTATCCTGTCGGAGTTTGGCAACGTGGCCTTTTAACGCATCGGCGCGGTGGCCCTGCGGGACTGCCGCGCCGTTTGCTTGCCTGATGCCGTGTGAGCGGCTATCATACCCACCGTCGTCTCAAGACCGGGGCGTCCGAGCAGTTCGGGTCCGATATCCTGCTCGTTAAACCTAAAACCAAAGGAGTACATAATGATCAAGAAGGTCATGGAGGACTACAAGGTCCTGTTGCGGAGCATTCCCGCGGCAACGGTTTCGCTGTTTTTCGTGAGCGTCATCATGATGAACCTGCTGGCCAACAAAGAGCTCATCAGCCTGCCGTATCTGGCACTCGATTGCGGCTTTGTGGTGAGCTGGGTTTCGTTTTTGTGCCAGGACATGATCTGCAAGCGCTTTGGCGCCAAGGCATCCATCAAAATCTCTATCCTCGCACTGGCGGTCAACCTTGCCGTGAGCCTGTGCTTTTGGGCGTGCTCGCTCACGCCCGGCATGTGGGGCGCGTACTACGATACGGGCATGATCGAGGTCAACAATGCCCTTAACGCCACCATCGGCGGCACCTGGTACGTGGTGCTGGGCTCTTCGCTGGCAATGCTCGTTTCTGCCGTGGTTAACTCCACGCTCAACCAGTCGCTCGGCCGTATGCTCAAAAAGAATAACTTTGCGAGCTTTGCCTTCCGCTCCTATGTGTCCACGGGCGTTGGCCAGTTTATCGACAACCTGGTCTTTGCCATTGTGGTGAGTCACACGTTCTTCGGCTGGACCTGGGTACAGGTCCTTATGTGCTCGTTGACGGGTGCCGTCGCCGAGCTGCTGTGCGAGGTCTTCCTGAGCCCCGTGGGCTACAAGGTCGTGCGCGGCTGGGAGCGCGAGAACGTGGGCGCCGAGTACCTCGAGCGCCACGCAACCGCCTAAGGAGCAAGTATGCGGGTTTTGATCACGGGCGCTTCGGGCGGTATCGGAGCCGCGTGCGTGCAGCGCTTTTTGGACGAGGGCCACGAGGTCGTGGGCTTTGATCTGCTGCCGGCGGCGATCGAACACGAGCGCTACCGCCATCTGATTGTTGATGTACGCGAGCCTGACTCGTTTCCAGGCGACCTTGAGCCTCAGGTGATCGTGAATGTTGCCGGTACGCAGGATTCGACTGACGACATCGCCGCCAACCTGTGTGGCACCATCAACGTGACCGAGCGCTACGCCTTTGTGGGGGAGGGGCTTGCCGCCAAGCCGGCGCCGGCTATCGAATCCGTGGTCAATGTGGGGTCGGCGAGCGGACATACGGGATCGGAGTTTCCCGCCTATGCTGCCAGCAAGGGCGGCGTTATCGCCTACACCAAGAACCTTGCAAACCGTCTGGCGCCGCAGGCTATCGCCAACAGTGTGGACCCGGGTGGCGTTATCACGCCGCTCAACCGTTGCGTGATGGAAGACGAACACCTGTGGAACCAGATTATGGAGCTCACGCCGCTTAAGCGCTGGGCCACTGCCCAAGAGATCGCCGAGTGGATCTACTTTGTGGGCGTGACCAACCGGTTTATGACCGGGCAGAGTCTGCTGATCGATGGCGGCGAGGCCGGCCGCACACAATTTATTTGGCCCGAATAGGAAACGCGCCCGATGGAAAGCCGTCGGGCGCGTTTTTGATGTATCGATTTTTAGCCGAGGCAAGTCCAGTTGACGGGGGTCGAGCCGTGCTGTTCGAGTAGCCGATTGGCAGCGGAGAAGGGGCGCGACCCCATAAAGGCGGGGAGTTCTGCCGTGGCACGGTTGGCCGAAAGCGGCGAGGGGTGCGTGGAGGCCAGGCAGAACTTGCCGGTTGCCTTGCCCGCACCGGTTGCGACGAGCTTACCTTCGACCATCTGCTGGGCAAAGCGACCCCATGCCAAAAAGACTACCGGTTGGGGCAGCTGACAGCAGCGCTCGATAACGTAGTCGGTGAGCGCGCTCCAGCCTAGTTTGGCGTGCGAATTGGCGGCATGCTCGCGCACGGTGAGCGTAGTGTTGAGGAGCAGGACGCCCTGTTGTGCCCATGGGGTTAGGTCTCCCGTGGCGGGAATGGGACAACCCAGATCGGCTTTGAGTTCCTTGTAAATGTTGCGCAGGCTCGGTGGCAACTTGGTTTGCGTCGCGGGGACCGAGAACGACAGCCCCATTGCCTGGTTGGGTCCGTGATAGGGGTCTTGACCCAAGATGACAACCTTGACCTGGTCGGCCGGCGTGTAGGCGAGGGCATTGAGGATGTCGTCTTGTGCTGGGTAGATAGTCTGCTCGGCACGCAAAAGGGCGATGCGCTCGAGCAGCTGGTTCGTAGTGTCACGTACCGGCTGCGGTGCATCGCCCAACCAAGTTGCTATGTTGCGGTCGCGGGTCGCGGCGTCCATGGGGCTCCTTTACGTCAGATGCTCTGCTGGCATCTATTGTAAAGGCGCACCGGTTGCCTTTATGCCGCGGCTGTATGAAGAGTGGGGTCTACGAGACGTGCTCGGGCGCTCCTGCCATGCGAGCCTGTCCATGTGCGCGGAGGCGCGGAAGCTCGACGGTTGCTACCATGACGCCGGTGAGGATGAGGGCGGCGCCAAAGAAGGCGATGGGGCTCAGGACCTCGCCGACCAGGAAGAACGAAAAGACGGCGGAGCAGACCGGCTCGAGCGAGAAGGCGAAACCGGTGGTCTCGGCGGGCACGTGGGGCTGCACGAGCGTCTGGGTGATAAAGCCGTAGGCAGAGCAGATGAGCGCGAGGGCAACGACGACCACGATCTCGCTGGGCGTACTGGGAAGTGCGAAACCGCCAAAGACGCATGCGGCAATGCCCGAGAACAGGCCGCCAAAGCCCAGCTGCCAAACGCCCAGGGACAGCGGATCGACTTCTTCGACAAAGCGCTTGGCCACGATAATGTGGCTGGCATAGATAAAGGCCGAGAGCAGCATGATGATCGCGCCGGGATTCAGGCTGGTAAAGTCGGCGCCCGAGAGCAGCAGCATGCCGCAGGTGACGATAGCCGTGCCGATGAGCACCTTGCGCTCGGGGGCGCGGCGCAGCAGGGCGGCGTTGGCAAACGGCACGATCACGACCGTCAGGCTCTGCAAAAAGCCGGCAGTGGAGGCAGAAGTGAGGCTGGAGCCCAAGCACATGCAGGTGAGCTCGGTTGCCATAATGGCGCCGATGATAGCGGCACGAACCATAAGGTCGCGGTTGATGCGGAACGCGCGCTTGTGGAAGAGCAGCAGACAGGCCACAAAGGCGATGATGCAGCGCAACGCGACGATGCTCGTGGCGTTCATGCTGTCCATGCCGATCTTCATGAGGGGATACGAAAAGCCCCATGCGACGGGAACGGAAAATGAGAGCGCGATTGCTTTTTTGCGATCCATGGGACTCCTTTTGTTACAGAACGGTTTCGCACAAAGGATTCTGCTCTCAGATGTTGATGTAGTAAAGCGAATGTATCTTCAGTATGATTAAGAAACGCTAAAGTAGGCGCGAAAAGCGCTGGCAAAACGTTTTACGGCTGCATTGATGTGGAGGCACGATGGCATCGCGGTATCAGATTGTTTGTATGGTGGTCGACCGCGGCAGCCTTAAAGGCGCGGCGGACGAGTTGGGCTATACGCAAAGTGCGGTGAGCCAGGCCGTCAAGGCGCTCGAGCGCGAGCTGGGCACCACGCTTATCGAGCGCGGAAAGCAGGGCGTTTCGCTTACGCGCGACGGTAAACAATATCTGCCGTACCTGCGCCAGATTGTGACCGCCGAGCTCGAGCTCGAGGGCAAGCGGCAGGAGCTGCTGGGGCTTTCGTCGACTGATATTCGCATCGCGACGTTTACCAACGTGAGTCGAACCGTGTTGCCGCGCGTGATCCGCGATTTTGGAGCCCTGCACCCGGGCGTACGCTTTACCCTCAAGCAGGGCGATTACACGCGCAACGCCCAGTGGGTGCACGATGGCGTGGTTGATTTTTGCTTTACGGCACGCGGATTTACCGCTGGGCTCGAGAAGCGCGTGGTCTATCACGACGAGTTGGTGGCATTGTTGCCGACAGCGCATCCGCTGACGGCAAAGGAAAAGGTGACGCTCGCCGATTTGGCGTCCGAGCCGTTTGTGCTGCTGGATGAGGGCGAACAGAGCCTGGTGCTCGATGCATTTGCGGCGCATGGGCTGTCGCCGCACGTGACGAGTGAGGTGACCGACGACTACACCATCATGGCGATGGTGGAGGAGGGCCTGGGCGTGAGCATGCTCTACCGTCGTACTGTAGGGGGCATGCAAGCCGATATTCATGTGCGGCCCATCGTGCATGCCCCCTCGCGCGACGTGGTGGCCGCCTGGCGCAGCTGGGACACCATGCCCATCGCCACGAGGCGCTTTATCGACTATATGAGCTCGCATATTGTCAATTAATGACTGTCGTGGCGTTGAGTGCGGTGTTTAGCGGGCTGTCGCTTTGGCTTGGGTGGCGCGATAGGTGCGTGCCGGGTGGCAAAGTAGTACCGCCACGACCATAAAGAACGCCGTGGTGCCCAGGCTGATGGGGTAGACCATCATGATGTTCGCAAAGGTGCGGAAGTGCGGGAACACGCAGAACACCCAGTAGAAGCGGATGCCGCAGACGCAGATCATGGTGATGAGGGCGGGTGTGAGCGAGATGCCAAAGCCGCGCAGGTAGCCTGACATGTTTTCGTAGAACATGCTAAAGGCGTACGCCGGGAAGATCGAGCACACGCGGATATAGCCGATCGAGACGATGTTGGGATCGCTGTTGAACAGCGACAAGATCTCGCGCCCCAGGCCGACAATAACGATGATCGTGGTGAGCGCGACGATACCGCCTTCGACCAGGCAGGCCTTGAGCGTTTTGGTGCAGCGGTCGATCTGGCGGGCACCGTGGTTTTGTCCCACAAAGGTGGTGCACGCCTGGCTAAAGCTGTTGAGCAGGTTGTAGCATACGTACTCCAAGCTCATGGCGGCGCTCGATGCCGCCATGACCTCGGTGCCCAGGCTGTTGATGGCAGACTGGATGATGATGTTGGCGACGGCAAAGACGGCGCTTTGGATGCCGGCGGGCAGGCCGATCTTGACGATGCGCTTGAGGGCGACGGGGTCGATAGCCAGGTCGCGTAGGGTGACGCGGACGACGGAGTCGGTCTTGAGCAGGCGGATAAAGAGCGTAGCGGCGCTGACGGTGTAGGCGATGGCGGTGGCAATGGCGACGCTCGCGACGCCCCAGTGGAGTACGGGGACAAAGATGAGGTCTAGGCCAATGTTGAGGACGGTGGACACGGCAAGCGCCTGCAGCGGCATGCGGGTGATGCCGACGGAGCGGAAGATCGCGGCTTCAAAGTTGTAGAGCAAGATCGAGGGCAGGCTGAGCAAAAAGACGCGCAGGTAGAGCGAAGCGAGCGGCATGGTTTCGGCGGGAACGTTGAGCGCGGCGAGCATGGGCTCGGCAAAGATCTCGCCCAGAGCGATGACGACAAAGCCCACGAGCGCCATTAAAATCGAGGTATGGACGGCGCGTTTGACCATGTTCTGATCGTTGCGGCCGATAGCGTTGGCGATGACCACGTTGGAGCCAAGCGACATGCCAATAAACAGGTTGAGCATAAGACTGGTAAGCGGAACATTGGAGCCGACCGCCGCCATGGCGAGGGTTCCCTGGTCGCCCGAGAAGTTACCGATGATGACCGTGGCGATGAGGTTCGACAGCTGCTCCAAGATGCTCGTGGCGGCCACGGGGAAGGCGAACAGGGGAATATTGCGCCACAACGAGCCGGTGGTCATGTCAATGTGCTTAGATACGGTGTCAGCCATGCGCTCTCAATCTCTAATATGCTCTTTCGTGCTTATTTGCGCAGATGATGATACTCCTAATCGCCTAGTCATTGGGGACGTTCTTAAACGACTAGTCATTTAAGAACGTCCCCAATGACTAGGTGGGGAAGGCGTGCGACAATGGTGGGTGTTGTGTTGTTCGCGCTAAGGAGTTGCCATGTTGTTGTGTCCCGTTTGCCATGAGCCGTTGGCGGACAATGAGCGCGGTGCTGCATGCGCGGGCGGACACCGGTTTGACCGTGCGCGCGAGGGCTATCTATACCTCCTACGCTCGTCCAAGAGCGGCGATTCCATGGGCGATCCCAAGTCGCAGGCGCGCAGCCGACGTGACTTTCTGAACCGCGGCTACTATGCGCCGTTGCGCGATGCGATGGTTGAGCTGGTGCGCGAGCGGGTGTCTGGACGTGCCGCGTCTACGAACTGTCCCATGACGTTGCTCGATATTTGCTGTGGCGAGGGCTACTACACCAGCGCCATGGGCGCGGTGCAAGGCGTGGACGCTTACGGGTTTGATTTGGGCAAAGAAATGGTGCGCCTGGCCGCCAAGCGCGGCGATGCGACCTACTTCGTGGCCAACATGAAGGATATCCCCGTGGCCGATGGCGCCTTCGATATGGTGACCGAGCTTTTTGCCCCTTTTAACGAGCGCGAGTTTGCCCGCGTGCTGGCGCCCGAGGGCTCACTCTATACCGTGGTGCCGGGCGCCCGTCATCTCTTTGGGCTTAAGGAAGTGCTCTACGATACGCCGTACCTTAACGACGAGAAGCTGCCGCAGACCACTGAGCTCGAGTTGGTCGGAACGCAGCGGGTGTCTGCGAATATTACGCTTCAGACGCAGGACGACATCGAGGCGGTGTTCCAGATGACGCCGTACTACTACCGCACACGCCCTGCCGACAAAGAGCGCCTGGCAAATTTGGACACACTTCAAACCGACATCGACTTCATCATCGCCGAGTACCGCCACAGCTAACAACCTGCCAAAAAGGGACAGGTTTATTTTGGCAGGTTTTATCTGGGCAAATGCAAAGGGCCGACCGCGGAGATGCGCGATCGGCCCTTTTTAGTCGCCTGGCTGCAGAGGTTATGAGAAGCGAGCGCTTACAGGCGGTCCTTGTTCTCGGCCTTAACGGCGCGCGCCTGCTGTACAAAGAACAGGTCGTAGACCACGATGACAAAGGCGACGATATTGACGGAGCTGCCGCCGAGCGCGGGAAGCGTGAGCACAGCCTGCGCAATCGTGGCGATTGCGGCAACGATGCCGAGCTTAAACGCGCCATCCACCTGCGAAGGCTTGTTGGCGCCCTTGATGCCCGCAACACCCGCGGCAAGATCGACAACGCCCTTGGCGACCAGCACGACCGCGGCGAGCATGGCGTTCGATCCGTAGGTGGACTCGAGCTTGCCGGTCGCGATGCCGGCGATTCCAATGACGAGACTGGCGATGCCCAGAACAAAATAAATCAGGGCAAGGATTTTGAGTGTCTTGCGAGCGGCGCTCATAGCTGGTCCTTTCGATGCGGGCGCGGAGAATCTGTCGCACCCAGGTTGTGGCACATATCGTGAAGCACATTGTAGTTCAACGGGGCGATGCATGCGTTTGAAAGCGTCTCTTGCCTGTACGGTCCAACCTTTCAAAAAGGAAAGCTGGACGTAAGTCAAATCGATGGCAGCGTATGCGCGGCGCTGCGATGATGGGGTCATGGTAAGAGCTAGACCGAAGGAGAAGCCATGATGTACGGAGTCAAGCAAGTGCGTGAGCCGCGGTCGTTGGGAAGGCGCATGGGTGATTCTGTGATCGCTGCCGTGTGCACGGGATTGATGGCGGTGCTTTGCATTGGGATGCTGTGGGCCATGTCGCATGTGGGACAATAACGGACGGTTGGGTGTCGTCATGAACGGCGCTCGCGTATTCGTTTTGCTTGCTAAGGAGTACCCATGGGCGTCGTCGATCCCTTTTCTGTTGCTCGGGCCGCGGGGCTTGAGCTGACCGGGAAGTCCGAGGGCCTCACACTCACCGACGGCTCGATGGAGCTGCGAGCCGATTTTGCCCGCATGCTGCCACGACTCAAGCAAGGCCGTCTGCAGCAAGAGCTGCTGGTAAAGGCTGCGCGCGTAAAAGGCATCGAGCGCCCATGGGCGATTGATGCCACGGCAGGCTTTGGCGAGGATTCGCTGCTGTTGGCGGCCGCGGGCTTTACCGTCGATCTGTATGAGCAGGATTGCGTGATCGCGGCGCTCCTCAAGGATGCCTTGGATCGCGCGGCAGATGATCCGGCGCTTGCGACAGCCGTGGCGCGCATGCGCTTACATGCGGGCGAGGACAGCATTGCCGGTCTTCGCCATACAGCTGAGCTGATCGGGCAGAGCGAGCTCACCGCTCCCGACGTGGTGTATCTGGACCCCATGTTTCCCGGGCGCACCAAGAGCGCGGCGGTTAAAAAGAAGTTCCAACTCTTGCATCATCTGGAACAGCCGTGCGCCGATGAGGAGACGCTGGTCGAAGCTGCGCTTGCGGTGCATCCGCGCAAGGTCGTTATCAAGCGGCCGGTGAAGGGGCCGTTGCTTGCCGGCGTTAAGCCGAGCTATCAACTTGCGGGCAAGGCAGTTCGTTACGATGTTTTAGTGCCGCCGCGCCCGTAACTTGCGTGCGATTACCGGCGCTCCGTCAGTGTCGTGCCGATGTGGGGTCTATTTCCAAGGGTGCGACGTCAGGTGCCAGCCGCCGCAGTATTCGCATTTGTAGCAGGCTAAGCCGCGCCGCCCGCGGTTTTCGCAGTCGGCCATAACTGCCTCGGCCTCGGCGCGCGTGTCGTAACGGTTTTTGCGTTCGCACGACTTGTAGCGCCAGGCTTCATCGCGCTCGGCGTTCAGGGCGTCGCGGCGCTCGTCTTCGCGCGCAAACAGGTCGCTCATATCGCCGCCGGTAGCAGCGCCCAAAAACTCGCTTTTGGCCTTTGACCAGGCGGCTCGCTTTTTGCTTCCCATCTGCTTCGCGCCCTTCTCCAAACGTTGGTATCATTGCTCAATCAAAGTGATACCAATAAACATGAGGTCGCCGCGTGATGATCAGAAAAACCCTCGATACCGACATTCCCGCTGTTATGGCTATCTATGACGCGGCCCGCGCCTTTATGCGCGCACATGGCAACGCCACGCAGTGGCCCGAGGGCACGCCTTCTGCCGAGCAGCTGGCTGCCGATATCGCCGCCGATGGCAGCTATGTGTGCGAAGTCGACGGCCGCGTGGTGGCGACGTTTGCCTTTTTGCCGGGCCCGGACGAGTGCTATGACGTCATTGAGGATGGTCAATGGCGCAGCGACGCTCCGTACGCCGTGCTGCATCGCGTGGCGTCCGATGGCACCGTGCACGGTATCGCGGCTGCGATGTTTGCCTTTGCCAAGGAGCGTGCCGATCACCTGCGCATCGACACGCATCAGGACAACCTGCCCATGCAGGGAGCCATCGCCAAGGCCGGGTTTAAGCGCGCCGGTATCGTATATGTGTCGGACGGTACGCCGCGCGTCGCGTTTGATTGGCTGCGCGAGGCGTAAGAGCGACGCCTCATATCAATAATTCGCGCGAACGAAAATGGTCCCACCCGGGGCCATTTTCGTTCGCTGCGCTGTTTTGCAAGCCGGCTTTCGCAAGGCGCGAACCTACGAAAATCGCCGCGCGGCAACGCGGGGCGATGAGCTCGGTCGGGGGATAGGGCCCGCTTCGCCCGCCGGCCCGTAAATTGTATCATCCAGTGTGGAACGAGGACGCCCGTTGCCGCGTGCGATGGGCTTGCAATAAGAGGAGAGCCATGTCGAAGCAAGCGGTCGTTGGAATCTTGGCGCATGTCGATGCCGGCAAGACCACGCTGGCCGAGGCCATGCTGTTCAACGCGGGTCGCATTCGCAAGCGCGGCCGCGTGGACGATGGTGATTCGCATCTGGACACTGACGCGATCGAGCGCGAGCGCGGCATCACGATTTTCTCGTCGCAGGCCGTACTCGACCATGGCGATACCCACGTCATGCTCGTGGATGCACCGGGGCATGTCGATTTTTCGGCCGAGGCGGAGCGCACATTGCGCGCGCTGGACTACGCGATTTTAGTTGTGGGCGCCAACGACGGCGTGCAGGGGCACACCGAAACCCTGTGGCGCCTGCTTGCACGCTATGACATCCCGACGTTCATCTATATCAACAAAATCGATTTGGAGAATCCCGGCCGCGATGTTTTGCTGGCACAACTTGGGCAACGTCTTTCCGAGGGCTGCCTGGATGCCAACGAACTGCTGACGGGTGGTGGCGTTCAGGAAGACGCTGCCGCGTTAGACGAAGAAGCGCTCGAGGAGTTTCTTGAGGCGGGTGAGCTTTCTGTCGCAACGCTGTCGCGCATGGTTGCCGAGCGCAAGCTCTTTCCCTGTTTTGCCGGCTCGGCGCTCAGGGACCAAGGCGTGGACGAGCTGCTGGATGGCATATGTGCGCTGATGCGTGAACAGACATGGCTCCCGGAGTTTGCCGCGCGCGTCTATCGTGTCAGCCGCGGGGATCGCGGCGAGCGCTTGGCATGGGTTAAAGTGACCGGCGGCACGCTGCACGCAAAACAGATGATTGGTGGACGTTCCGGTGCCGAGGCATGGGAGCAGAAGGTCGATCAGGTGCGCATCTATAACGGCGAAAAGTATGAGCTTGCCCAAGAAGTTGCTGCTGGCGGTATTTGTGCCGTGACGGGTCTTGCGCACGTTCGCCCAGGGGACGCCCTGGGCGCGGAACCTGCGAGCGATGCGCCCGTCATTGCGCCGGTCCTCACCTATACGGTGCTTCCAGGCGAACACGATGTCCATACGGTGTTCAAGGCATTGACTGAGTTAGCGGACGAAGATCCCATGCTCGGCGTAAGCTGGAACACGCATCTTGAACAAATACATCTGCAGCTCATGGGAGCGGTGCAGCTCGAGGTCGTGCAGCGCGTGCTGGCCGATCGTTTTGGCCTTGCGGTCGAGTTTGAGCCCGGCGGCATCCTCTATAAGGAGACCATTTCGCAGCCGGTCGAGGGCGTGGGCCACTTTGAGCCACTGCGCCACTATGCCGAGGTGCATCTGCGTCTGGAGCCGTTGCCAGCGGGTTCGGGCGTGCAGTTTGGCACCGTGACCTCGACCGACGAGCTCGATCTTAACTGGCAACGTCTGGCGCTCACCAACGCCATGGAGCGCGATCACCTGGGTGTGCTGACCGGCTCGCCCATCGCCGATGTGCGCATTACGCTCACGGGCGGCCGTGCGCATGCCAAACACACCGAGGGCGGCGACTTTCGCCAGGCCACGTACCGCGCGATTCGCCAGGGGCTCATGCAGGCGCGTGAGGCCGGCGCGGCGGTGCTGTTGGAGCCGTGGTACCACTTTGAGCTCGAGGTGCCGGGGGAGTGCGTGGGCCGGGCGCTCTCGGATGCCACGCGCATGGGTGCCGAGTACGAGCCGCCGGCGATGGCGGGGGACCGGGCGAAGCTTGTGGGTCGCGTGCCGGCATCTGAGGTGCAGGATTACGCGCTGGAGGTGGCTGCCTACACGAGCGGTCGCGGACATCTGTACCTGGAGTTCGCCGGCTATGCGGCTTGTCATGATGCCGAGCGCGTCATCGAGACTGCCGCCTATGAGCCAGAGGCCGATCTGCCCAACACGCCCGATTCGGTCTTTTGCTCTCACGGCGCCGGTTACACGGCCAAATGGTGCGACGTCCCCGCCGCAGCGCACGTAAAGGTCGATCCCGCCACCTTTCGCCCCTGGCGAGCAGCAGACGCGGAGTTTTTCGGCCACATGTAACAAAGGGACAGCCCCTTTGTCATATGCTATTGGTATAACTCGGTACAAGTTGGTATAACTATTACCGGGGTTTGCCAATCCGAGGAGGCCGACATGAATCCAAATCCCTTTAAGCCCACGGCTGGCAAGCGGCCTCCGATACTCATCGGCCGCGAGTCGGTCATCGAAGATTTCGAGGAAGGACTCGATAACGGCGCCGGAGCGCCGGGTAGGCTCATGCTCATTACGGGAAACCGCGGCTGTGGCAAGACGGTTCTCCTGCGGGAACTGCAACGTCTCGCCAACGAGCGCGGATGGGCGGTTGTCTCCGATTCCGCCTCGCTTGGCTTATGCGACCGCTTGGCCGACGCGCTTCGCTCGAATAAGCCCGTTGTGACGTCAATGGAGTTCGGTCCGTCGTTTGGCCGGATGTCGGTCGAGGCGGCGCGGGCAAAGGGCGAAACGTTGCGAGGGCTGGTCAACGAGCGCCTCAAGAAGCTCGGTCCAGGCAAGGGCATACTGTTTGCGATTGACGAGGCGCAATCGGCGTCTATCGAGGAACTGGCGGCTCTTGCCGTTCTCTATCAGCAGGTGCTCGGAGACCAGGATGCTACGGGCTTGCCCGATAGCGAGCAGCGCGGCCTTGCGCTGGTGTTCGCCGGCTTACCCAGTATGGTTGACGATCTGCTCGAAGAGCCGAGCGTAACGTTTTTACGGCGTGCCCAGCAGCGTACGTTGGGGGCGATATCCTTGCCCAAGGTGCGCGATTCGTATATCCAGACGGTCAAGGACGCTGGTCTTTACGTGGACGCGGGGACGGCGGACCTTGCGGCGCGCAAGAGCATGGGGCATCCCTATATGGTTCAGCTGGTGGGATATTACATGTGGCGCTCTGCCGTCCGGCGTGGCTCGCAGGTCATCGAAAGGCGCGATGTCGAGGATGGCCATGCGGATGCCGTCTCCGAGTTCTACGAAGCGGTCGACGCGCCCCTGTATTACGGGCTGCGCAGTCCACAGCGCCTCTTTATCGAGGCCATGGCGGTTGACGAGGGCAAACCGACGCGCATGGCGGATGTCATTGAGCGCTGCGATCGCACCCAGAGCTGGGCGAGTAAATATCGCGCAAGCCTGATTCGCGAGCGCGTCATCGGGGCTGCCGGATACGGCCTCGTCCGGTTTACCGTGCCCATGCTGGGCGAGTATATCCGCGATCGCATTTTATGGCATGAGTAGGGTGATAAAGGTGACGGAACAGAAGATGAGCCCGCAGGCTATCGAGGTGCGTGGCGCGCGCGTGCACAACCTCAAAGACATCGATATCGATATTCCACTGGGAAGGCTTGTGGGCATTGCCGGCGTGTCGGGCTCGGGCAAGAGTTCGCTGGCGCTGGGGGTTCTTTATGCCGAGGGCTCGCGTCGCTATCTTGAGGCGCTCAGCACCTATACCCGCCGTCGTCTGACGCAGGCCGAACACGCCCAGGTGGACGAGGTTCTGCACGTGCCGGCGGCGCTCGCATTGCATCAACGCCCCAGCGTGCCGGGCGTGCGCTCGACCTTTGGTACCATGACCGAGCTCAACAACAGCCTGCGTCTGCTCTTTAGCCGTTGCGCCCATCACGTGTGCCCGCATTGCGGGGCGCGTGTGGAGCCGAGCCTTAACGTAGCTGCGGGCCTGTCGCTCACGTGTCCGACATGCGGCCGCGAGTTCTACGCCCCGAGCGCCGAAGACCTTGCCTTTAACAGCGGCGGCGCGTGCCCTACTTGCGGCGGCACCGGTGTCATGCGCGAGGTGGACGAAGCGAGCCTGGTGCCCGACGAGTCAAAGACCATCAACGAGGGCGCGGTGCTTCCCTGGGGCACGCTCATGTGGGATCTGATGAAGCAGGTGGCTGGCGAGATGGGCGTGCGCACCGATGTGCCGTTTAACCAGCTCACTCCTCAAGAGCGCGACATCGTGTTCCACGGCCCGGCGGTTAAGAAGCACATTCTCTACGTTCCCAAAAATGGCGAGGGCGCCACGCCGCTCGACTTTACCTATTACAACGCCGTCTATACCGTCGAGAATGCGCTCGCCAAGGTCAAGGACGATAAGGGCTTAAAACGCGTTGCGCGCTTTCTGCGCGAGGGGCCATGCCGTGATTGCGGCGGCACGCGTCTTTCCGAGGCTGCGCGCCAGCCCCAGGTGCGTGGTGTCAATCTGGCGCAGGCCGCGGCCATGACGCTTGGTGATGCGATTGAGTGGGTGCGCGGGGTGCCCGCATCCTTGCCGACCGAGATGCAGCCCATGGCGACGGATATCTGCGATTCGTTTTTGGGCGCGGCCCGTCGTCTGGTCGACCTGGGTCTCGATTACCTTTCACTCGACCGCGCCGGTGCCACGCTCTCCACGGGTGAACGCCAGCGCGTGCAGCTTGCTCGCGTGGTGCGCAATCGATCGACAGGCGTGCTTTATGTGCTGGACGAGCCTTCGATTGGCTTGCATCCTGCCAATGTCGACGGCCTGGTGGGCGTAATGCGCGATCTGGTGGATGACGGCAACACCGTAGTTGTTGTCGACCACGATACGCGTGTGCTGGCGGAAGCCGACTACCTGGTCGAGATGGGCCCCGTCGCCGGAGCAGGCGGCGGTAACGTGATCGCTGCCGGTACGGTAGACGAGGTCGAGCAATCGCAGAGCAGCCGCATCGCGCCGTTTTTGCGCTCAGAGCCCAAGCGCTTGCGTCCGCAGGTGACTGACGACGAAATGTTCGACCAGGGCCATATCCGTATGGCGACCAATGCTATCCACACCGTTAAACCGCTCGAAGTCGATATCCCGCGCGGCCGTCTCGTTGCGGTGACGGGCGTTTCGGGCTCGGGCAAGACGACGTTGGTGCTCGAGACGCTCATCCCGGCGCTCAAGGCTCGGGCAACTGGCGAGCGCCTGCCAAGCCATGTGCGCTGGGTCGACGCCGAGGGTATCGCACGCGCAAACCTGATTGACGCTACACCTATCGGCGCCAACGTGCGCTCGACGGTGGCGACCTATGCCGACATCCATGATGAGCTGCGCCGCGCCTTCGCCCGTACGTCCGAGGCTAAGGCAGCCGGCTACAAGGCGGGCGCCTTTAGCTACAACACCGGCGCCTTGCGCTGCCCTACGTGTGACGGCACGGGCTCTATATCGCTCGACGTGCAGTTTTTGCCCGACGTCGAGATCGTCTGCCCGGCATGTCGTGGATCACGTTATGCAGACGCGGCCTCGCATATCCATCGCGAGGGCAAGGACGGGAGCCTGCTTACGTTGCCGCAGCTCATGGACATGAGTGTGGACGAGGCTATCGACGCCACGCTGGGACTCAAGAAAGTTCAGACGCGCTTGCAGACCTTGCACGACCTGGGATTGGGCTATCTCACGCTTGGTGAGCCCACGCCGGCGCTTTCGGGCGGCGAGGCACAGCGTCTTAAGCTTGCGAGCGAGATGGGCCGCGTGCAGGATGATGCCGTATTCGTGTTCGACGAGCCCACGATTGGACTACATCCGCTCGATGTTCAGGTGCTGCTGAACGTGTTTGACGGTCTCGTTGCCAAGGGCGCCACGGTTATCGTGATCGAGCACGATCTCGACCTTATCCGTAACGCCGATTACGTGATCGACATGGGCCCGGGCGGTGGTGGCGCCGGCGGGCAAATCGTCTGCGCCGGTACGCCAGGCGACATCGCGGCCTGCTCCAAGAGCATTACCGGTCGCTACCTATAGACAATGAGGCAAAGGGACAGCCCCTTTGCCTCATTGATGCCTATTTCACGCACTGAGCGGCGAGATAGTCGCGGAAGAATGGCAATTCAAAAGCGACGATTCCGCGCCCGCGTTCTCCAATGATGCCGGCATCTATCATGCGGCGTCGGTAGCGGGAGACCTGCTGCGGCGAACGCTTAAGGCGCTCGACAAGGTCAGCGGTGGTGGACTCTTCCTCGTCATCGAGCATGGCGATGAGGAATCGCTTGTCCTCTGCAGTGAGTTCCCGATAGGTTGCCGCAAGGATTCGGTCGTCCATCTCGTCACGCGCGATTTTGATTCCCAGGTCAAAGTCGCGTGACGAGATTTCCTTCGAATCGCTTGTGAGATCCCAGGCACGGTAGCCTACGAGTTGCAATAGGAAGGGAAAACCAGAGATCGAGCGAACGGCTCTATCGATTCCCTCAGCATCTGCCAGGCGATCGTTTTCCTGAATTGTGCGAATCAAGGCCTCGCGTACGTCATAGTCGGCAATGCGACCCAGATGATATTGTTGGGCGCGGCGAAGGAACGAGACCGTCTTGTGGTTCAGCAACGTCGAGACGTTGTTGGGAAGTCCCGCCATGAGCAGGGCGACGCGTTTCCCATCGGTCACAAAGTGCTGATACGTCGCTGCAAGCTGAATCATCTCGTCGAGTGTCGGGTCCACCTCGTCAACCGTGACGAGCAGACCGGTGCCCGCCTCGTTGAGCTGGTCGATGATGTCGCTCATGCGATAACGCCAGGTTGAGGCATCGTGAACGCGATTGACCTCGATGCTGCCGAGCGGTGCAATTCCGAGGCCGGTGACTTCGAAGTGGGTGGACGAGTCGATGAGATGGGCTGCGGCACGTTTCGTCCCGAGCTCGATTTCCTCAAGCATTCCCGGGAGCGCGGTCGTCTTTACGGCTATCCAGCCGTGGGATTCCGCCCTTGTCGCGAGCGACGACATGAGAGCGGTTTTACCGGTTCCACGCGCGCCCGAGAAGATCGAGGTCAATTCTGGGCGCCTGCGCTGGCTCAAGAAGGCACGGTCCAAATCCCGAATAATCTGTTGTCTGCCAGCGAGATGGGCAGGAACCTCACCAAAACTAGGGGTAAACGGGTTTTCGAGGTATTTCACAAGGCTCTCCTTTCACACCGCCGTTTAACTTCATTTTACTTTAGTTAATTCTGATTAAAAATGAGGGCTCTTTATCTAGAGCATCAATTAGGCGTGCGTGCCATCGGCGTGGCGCTTGAATGTAACAAAGGGAAAGTTCCTTTGTCACATTCCCGGAAAGCCTGTTTGGCGCAGAGCCTCGTAGAGGACGATGGCGGCGCTGTTGGAGAGGTTGAGTGCGCTGATGCGGTAGTCGTTCGGATTGACGAAGTTGCCGCAGATGTCCTGTTGAAGGATGGCCTCGTGGCTGTCCTCGGTATGCCCCAGCGATTCCTCGTGGGTTTCCCAGGCCTCGGCGTTGTCAAGCGAATCGCAATCGCGCAGCATCGGGATGCGCTCGCAGCACGTGGGCGCTGCAGCGAGTAGCTCCTCGGGAATGCCCGAGCTCTCGCTGCCAAAGACCAAGTAGTCGCCATCGCGGTAGGTACTCTGCGCATAGGTGCGGCGTGCCTTTTTGGTCAGCAGATGCAGGCGTTCGTCGGCAGGGGAGAGGTCATTGCGCGCAAGGAAGTCCTCCCAGCCGGCATAGGTCGTCACGTCCAAGTTTTGCCAGTAGCCCAGGCCGGCGCGACGTACCGTCTTGTCGTCGAGCGAAAACCCCAGCGGCTCCACCAGATGCAGGCGGGTGCCGGTAACCACGCAGGTGCGGCCGATATTGCCCGTATTGGCCGGAATCTCGGGCGCATACAGCACAATGTTGAACATGAATCTCCTTGGCTCAGAACGAAAAACCACCACGAAGGGCACCTTCGTGGTGGTTTGGCAGTTACATAGGCGGAAAAATGCCCGCTTGGATAAACCTAGGCGCGGTGCCAGTCGGTCAGGCAGGCATCGAGGGAGGCGATGAGCGCGTCCTTGTCCATGTGACGGCCGATGATGCACAGGCTCGTCATGCGGTCGCCCGTCTCGTCGTCCCAAATTTGCATGATCTCGGGGTTCTCGTCGATGATCTTCTGCTTCTCGCCCTCGGGCGCGGAGTCAACGAACAGGCCGTTCTCCATCAGGCGCATCTGGTGGCCGGCCTGCTCAAACATGTAGCACATGTCCGGATCACCGGTCTGCCACAGCGGACCCTTGACGCGGATGACCTCGTCGGGCCACTCCTGCTCAACAAAATCAGTGAACTTCTGCAGGTCAAACGGCTTGCGGCGCGAGTACACAAAGGTCTCGATGTCGTACTCGAGCACTTCGGGGTCGTCGTGCTCCTCGGGATGCTCCATGGCCTCGATCCAGGCGGCGGAGTTGTAGGCGCGCATAAAGTCGAAGCGGTCGGTATCGAGCAGCTCCTCCATGGGGACCTCGCCGTTTTGGGCCTCGACGATCACGGCGTCCTTCTGCAGGCTGCGCACGATGGCCTTGAGCTCGGCGATCTGCTCGGGCGTCACGGTATCGGTCTTGTTAAGGATCAGCGTGGAGCAGAACTCGATTTGCTGGATGAGCAGGCTTTCGATGTCGTCCTCGTCGATATCCTCAGCCAGCAGGTCGCGACCGCCGTTGAACTCGTCGTACATGCGGGCGCAGTCGACCACGGCCACGATGTTGTCGAGCGCGAGCTTGGGCTCGCCGCCCACCTTGGCCTCGTCGCAGAAGCTCGAGATGGTGTAGGCGATGGGGATAGGCTCGCAAATACCCGATGCCTCGATGATGATGTAGTCGAACTTGCCCGAATCGGCAATGCCCTGCAGCTGGTTGGCCAGGTCGTCCGAAAGCGTGCAGCAGATGCAGCCGTTGGTGAGCGGGATGAGGTCGTCGGTCTCGGAAAGGCCGCCGTCGGCGATAAGACTGGCGTCGACATTGATCTCGCCGATATCGTTGACGATCACGGCGGCGCGGATGCCGCCGTCGTTAGCGAGGATGTGGTTGAGCAGCGTGGTCTTGCCGGCACCGAGGTATCCGGTAAGCATGATGATCTTCACGGGTTTGTTGGGCATGTGCCCTCCTTTGTTAGACATGGCTTACAGTTGAATCTTATGCCAAACGCCTGCTCTTATACCCACGCGCCGGCAAATAACACAGGCTACTCCCAGGCTCCCCATACATCGGGGCAATAACCGACGGTGGCCTTTTTGCCGTTGCGCACGATGGGTTCGGCTAGAACCTGCTGGTTTTCGAGCAGTTTGTCGAAGCGCTGGCTAGGGGTAAGGTGCTGGATGAGCGCGAGCGTCTCCTCGTCCTTGGCCTTGGGGTTGAGCAGCTTGTCGATGCCGCCGACCGCCTGCATCACGCTCGTGAGCTCGCCCTTGCTCATCTCCTTTTCCCTAAGGTCAATAAACTGCACCTTAATGCGGCGCTCCTTAAAATAGCGCTGGGCCTTCTTGGTATCGAAAGACTTTTTGGTTCCAAAAATCTGGATATTCATGCTCCGCCGCTCTATCGAATGAAGTTGGTCGTTGCTCGATCTGCCTCGGGTGCGTTGATACCGGCGGCCTGTCCTGCCTCGATACAGCGCAGGAGCCAGGCCATGTTTTTGCCGATGTTTCGCATGGTGGCCAGGCCCTCGGCGTCCTGGGTGGCCTCGCCCGGCATGGCACCAAAGACATTGTTCCAGTACGTGGAGGCCACCACGGGCATCTGGTTGATAGTGAAGTACTTGTTGAGTACATCGAAGGTGGTCGACGTGCCGCCACGGCGGGCGACGGCGACCGCGGCACCCGGCTTGTGCGCAAAGGCCTTGCTACCAGCATAGAATGCGCGGTCGAGAGCCGAGAGGATGCGTCCGCTGGGATGCGCATAGTAGACGGGGGAGCCAAAGACAAAGCCATCTGCCTGCTCGGCGGCAGCGATCAGCTCGTTCACCACGTCGTCGTCAAAGGTGCAGCGGCAATCGAGCTTGCCGCACTGGCCACAGCCAATGCAGTCGCGAATGGGCTTGGCGCCCAGCTGGAACACCTCGGTATCGATACCCTCGGCGTTGAGTTGCTCGGCGACTTCGGCGAGTGCGCGGGCGGTGTTGCCGTTTGCCTTGGGACTGCCATTGACCAAAAGAACCTTCATCACAAACTCCCTCTGCTTTTGGTGACTTCTGCTGAGAATTATCTCACGTTGCGTGCGATGACGTCGGCATGGTGCGGGCGATGTTTATCCCGCAACGTTCTTAAGGGCGTTCATGCCTAAGGCCATCTAGGGGCATTGCGGTACGGCATGGGGAATGCATTGGGAAACGTTCGATAAATGCTTATAAACACGTTTTTGACGGCATACGTTGACAGATATACTTGTTGAGTTCAAAAGCATGGGAACGGAGATGGTTGCATGACACAGCCGGAGACATCACACACGGTGGGGCTTGCGCTCGAGGGAGGCGGCTACCGCGGTATGTATACGGCGGGCGTGCTCGACGTTTGGATGGAGCACGGTTTGACCTGCGACCATATGGTGGGTGTCTCGGCGGGTGCGGCGTTTGGCTACAACTTTAAATCGCGCCAGATCGGCCGCGCCATTCGCTATAACAAGGCCTATTGTGCCGATAAGCGCTATGCGGGTGTAGCAAGCTGGCTGCGGACCGGCGATATGTTCAATGCCGATTTTGCCTATCACGAGGTGCCTATCGAGCGCGATCCCATCGACCTGGAGACATATCGCGCCTGTCCCATGCGGTTTACGTGCGTGTGTACCGATATCGAGACGGGCAAGGCTGTCTACCACGACCTGCCCTATGGCGATGAGCGCGATATCGAGTGGATCCGGGCGTCGTCGGCTATTCCCGTGGCGACGCGTCCTGTTGTCATTGAGGGACACAAATATCTGGATGGTGGCGTGGCTGATTCTATTCCCAGTGCATGGCTGTTTGCGCAGGGCTACGACCGCAACGTGGTGGTGCTGACGCAACCGGCGGGCTTTGTAAAGCAGCCCAACAGCGTTATGCCCATGCTGCGGCGCGTGTTCCGTCACTACCCGGAGTTTGTCGCGGCGCTTGAGCATCGGCATGAGGTCTACAATGCCACGCTCGATGACCTGGCGCGTCGCGAGGCTGCCGGCGAGGTCTTTATGGTGCGGCCGAGCGAATCGGTGAAGGTGCCGTCGCTGTGCCGCGAACCGGATGAGCTCGAGCGCATCTATCAGATCGGTCGTCGAGATGCGGAGGCGACTTTGCCGGCGTTGAAAGCGTATCTGGCGGGGTAAGGGTCGCATGCGGAAAGCGCATCCCGGAATGGAGGCTCAAACTGGGATGCGCTTTCCATTGCTGAAGATATGAGGCTGCGAATCAGCTGCTCGGCCTAGACTTACGCCTGCTGCCAGGTGTCGACGAGCTCCTTGGCCGCGGCGTAGGGGTCATCGGCGCTGCAGACGGCACTCACCACAAAGAAGCCGTCGACGCCGGTGGCCTTGAGCTGTGGCAGGTCGGCCGTCTTGACGCCGCCGCCCACCACGATGGGCACGGGGCTTGCCGCGTGGAGGGCGGCCAGGTCCTCAAAGCTCTTGGTGATGATAGAGCCGTCGGCCGCGCGTCCGCAGTCGCGCTTGGTCTCGGTCTCGTGGAGTGGGCCGATGCCCAGGTAGTCGACTAGGCTCATGTCGGCGGTCTTGACGTACTCGAGCATCTCCTCGCAACGGGCGGAAAGGCCCACGATGGCGTTGGGCCCCAGCAGCTTGCGACAGACCTCGACGGGAATGTCGCTCTGGCCCACGTGCACGCCGTCGACAGCAATACCCTGCTCGCGCGCGGCGAGTACGCAGTCCAGGCGGTCGTCGATCAGCAGGGCAACCTGACCGGTTTTGCCGGCCTGTGCGATTGCCTGCGCGGCGTCGCCCGTCAGCGCAATGATCTCGCGGGCGCTTGCCACCTTGGAGCGCACCTGGATGCAGGTAAAGCCGGCGTCGAGCGCCTGGGCCACCACATCGCCCACGGGACGCCCGAGCGTGTTTTCGGGGCCGAGTACCAGATAGGCCGAGATATCAAGGTTGTCGCGGATGCTCATCGTGCTTCCTCCTGCTTTTTGATCTGCGCTTCCATGCGTTCGAGCTTGCCGGTCATGGTGTCGGTAAATCCGGGTCGAATATCGGCTTTGAGCACGACTTCGGTGCGGATGCCCTTGCTCGCCAACACAAAGGTTGCGTCGCGCACGACCTGCATGACCTCGTCCCAGTCGCCCTCGATCTCGGTGAACATGGAGGTGGTGCGGTTGGGCAGGCCGCTCTCGCGAATGACACGCACGACCTCGGCGACCTCGGCGGATAGCTCATCGCCGGTGCCGCACGGGGCGATGGCCACGGCGACGAGCGTGTTCATGCCGGCATTGGTTGCGGGCTCGGACATGGCCTATGCCTCCTCGAGCTCGAGTCGGTTATCGGCGATGTCTTGGGCGGTTGCGCGGTAGAGCTCGTCGATAAAGGCGACCTTAAAGCTTGCCGGGGCGTCGGCGACAGCGGCGGCACGCGTGCCGGCCACGTTGTAGACGGCGGTGCCGCAGACGGCTGCCGTAAACGGGTCGGCGGCGCAGGCGTACACGGCCAGCACGCCGCCCTGCGAGCAGCCGCAGCCGGTGATCTTGGACATGAGCGGGCTGCCGCCGTGAGACTTGGCCACCGTCGTGCCGTCGGTGATCAGGTCGACTTCGCCCGAGACCACAACGGCGCCACCGGTGTGGCGAGCGAGCGCCACGGCGGCACCACGGGCGGCGTCGACCGTGTCGGTGGTATCGACACCGCGCACGCGGCTCAGATCGGCCGCCTCGCCCTCAAGACCCCACAGGCCGGCGAGCGCGATAATCTCGGAGGCGTTGCCGCGCACGATGGCGGGCTTGTACTGCTTGAGCTCGTTGACCAGCTGGGTGCGCAGGCTACCGATACCCAGGCCCACCGGATCGAGCACCCAGGGCTTACCGGCGTCGTGTGCCGCCTTGGCCGCGCGGGGAATCGTTTGCTCGTAAATGGGGAAGAGCGTGCCCATGTTGAGATAGATGGCGCCGCCGCCGGCAACGAGTGCCTCGCCCTCGTCGGGCAGATAGACCATGGCGGCCGATCCGCCCACGGCGAGCTGCGCGTTGGCGACAAAGTCGATCGTCACCGTGTTGGTGATGGAACCGGCCATCGGATTGGTAGCGCGAATCTCCTCCACGGCCTTGACCATATGTTGCTTAAGCTGTTCCGAATCAATCACTGCACATGCCTCCTTGGCATAGAAAAGGGGCGCTGTGCATAGACAGCGCCCCTGTAAAGGCGGCATGCTCCCTACGCCAGCATTAACTGACAGGTTCAAAGGATTGGGCCCATTGCCCTCTCAGCCTTGTGGTTTGCACCGCCGGCACTCCCGCATCGAATCTGTTGTTCCCTATACTAGCGCACCTGCCAAAAAGGGACAGGTTTATTTTGGCAGGTAACAACTGGGACTTTGCGTTTTCCCAGATGAAACCTGCCGAAATAAACCTGTCCCTTTTTGGCAGGTCGGTACAATAGATGGGATTAAGAATGACCGAGGGGACCTTATGATCAAACTTGTGCTGACCGATATGGACGATACACTGATTCCAGCCGGGCATGACGGCGCCAGCGACTACGCCATTGAGGGTATTCATGCCATGCAGGCGGCGGGTTTGCACTTTGGGCCGGTTTCGGGTCGTCAGCCGTCCGCGATGGGCTGGATGTTCCGCAATCGCTCCGAGTGCTTCTCGACCGGTGCGTTTTGCAACGGCCAGGTGATGTTTGTCGATGGCGAAGTAGTCGCTTCGCGCGCAATCGATAACGATGTCCTTATGCGCTTAGCCGATTATTTTGAACAGGAGACCGACGATACGTATTTGAAGGTCTACCGTCTGGGTGATGACTTTTGGAATAACGATGCCTATTGCGTGACAAGCGATCCCGAGCGTGTGCGTCGCGCCATGAAGTCAGGCGGCAACGCGTGGCTCAAGGGCGAAGAGGCTCCCTGTCGTCCTGTCGTTGACGATGCCCCGGTATACAAGGCGAATATCTGGAGTGCCCGTTCGCGCGAGGAGCTCGCCGAGCTGCGCGAGCGTGTTGCCGCTGAGGTGCCGGAGCTCTCACTCGTGTTTCCCAACAACCGCGTGCGCCTGTTCGACGTTCTTCCGACCGGCTGGGACAAGGGCTGCGCTGCGCTGGAGCTGGCGCGCGCTTTGGGCCTGACGCCCGACGAGGTGGCCGTATTTGGCGATTCCGATAACGATTTGCCCATGATCGATGCCGTTCCTAACTCCGTTGCAGTCGCCAATGCCAACGAGGCCGTCACGGCTGCCGCACGCTGGCATATTGGCGCTGCGGCAGATGATGCGGTTGCCGGGGCTCTGCATCAGATTGCCGCCTGCGCCGCGACGGGGGAGATGCCGTCGTTTATGAGCCAAATGGACACGGCGGGTTTTGACGTCACGAACGTCTAGGGAGAAAGCCATGAAGCTCCAGCAACTCAGATATGTCGTCAAAGTTGCCGAATGCGGCAGCATCACCGAGGCCTCGCGCCGGCTCTTTGTGTCGCAGCCTTCGATTACCGCGTCGATCCGCGATCTCGAAAACGAGATGGGTGTGCATATCTTTGAGCGCACCAACAAGGGTGTCATTGTGTCCGAGGAGGGCGAGACCTTCTTGGGGTACGCGCGCCAGGTGCTCGACCAGGCCGACCTGCTCGAGGGCAAGTACAAAGGTACGTCCGAGCAGGTGCCGCACTTTAGTGTGAGCTGCCAGCATTATTCCTTTGCCGTTAATGCGTTTGTCGATGTGATCCGCGAGTTCGATGCCGCGCGCTACGACTTTACCCTGCGCGAGGAGCAGACCCACGAGATTATCGAGGATGTCGCGCATATGAAAAGCGAGCTGGGCATCCTGTATCTGTCGGAGCACAATCGCGAGGTCATCGAGCGCATGCTGGTGGCCAACGAGCTCGTGTTCGAAGGGCTCTTCTGCGCCACGCCGCATGTCTTCGTCTGCGCCGACCATCCGCTGGCGGGCCGCTCCAGCGTGACGCTCGAGGATCTGGAAGACTACCCGTTCCTGTCCTACGAGCAGGGCAGCTATAACTCGTTTTATTATTCCGAGGAGCTGACCTCGACCTTTGAGCGTCGCAAGAATATCCGCGTGCGTGACCGTGCGACGCTGTTCAATTTGGCCATGGGCCTCAACGGCTACACGGTATGCTCGGGCGTGATCAGCCACGAGCTCAACGGCCCCGGCATTATCTCGATTCCGCTCGACGTGGACGAGTACATGGAGATCGGCATTATTACGCGCAAGAACACGACGCTCACGCGCTACGGTCGGGCCTATATCGACGCGATTCGTCAGCATATCTAGGCTGCTGTGCTCCGCACGGTTCAAGTCTCTTTATGACAGTCCAGACTGATATAGGAAGCATCTATATCAAACTGTTATAAACGTATATTTTACGATGGCCATATGAGCGCTCATACTCTGTCCCAGTAAAGCAACCAATGCAAAGGGAGATATCTATGAGCACTTCGATTCAACCGAACGCGCCGTTTCGCGCCGATATCGTCGGCAGTTTTCTTCGTCCGCAGGCTGTAAAGGATGCCCGTGCCGCCTATGTCGCGGGTAAACTTGACGCTTCCGGCCTTAAGGCCGTCGAGGACGATGCTATTCGCGATTTGGTGGCAAAGCAGAAGGCCGCCGGCCTGCAGGTCATCACCGATGGCGAGTTTCGCCGCAGCTACTGGCACCTCGATTTTATGTGGGGGCTGAACGGCGTCGAGCGTCGCACCTCGCGTACGGGATATATGTTCCACGACGAGGAGACCACGGCCGATACCGCCGTGGTGACTGGCTCCATCAGCGGCGAGAACCACCCCTTCGTCGAGCACTTTAAGTTTGTCAAGGCACTTGAGGGCGAGGACCACGTTGCACGCCAGACCATCCCGGCGCCTATCCAGACGTTCTCTGAGGTCACGCTCGACCGCTGCGATGGCCAGCAGGAGAGCCTGCGCGCTGTCTATAAGACCGATGAGGAACTTGCCGACGCCATCGCAGCCGCTTATCGTACGGTGATCGCCGACCTGTACGCTGCAGGCTGCCGCAACATCCAGTTTGATGACTGCACCTGGGGCATCTATTGCGATACCGACTTTGTGTCCAAGACCGGCATGAGCCCGGTTGATCTGCAAAAGGTGAGTGAGCTGGGCGTGGCGCTCAACAACGCCGCTATCGAGGGCAAGCCCGACGACCTGGTCATTAACACGCATGTGTGCCGCGGTAACTACCACTCTACCTATGCCTTCGAGGGTGGCTATGACCCCATCGCGCCATACCTGTTCGCAAACGAGGATGTTGACGCATTTTACCTGGAGTTCGATACGCCGCGCGCCGGCGGTTTTGAGCCGTTGAGGTACGTTGCCCCTGGCAAGAAGGTCGTGTTGGGCCTGGTGACCACCAAGGCCGCTGAGCTTGAGGACGAGGATGCCATCGTCGAGCGTATTCACGAGGCTGCAAAGTATGTTCCGCTCGAGAACCTGTATCTGTCTCCGCAGTGCGGCTTTGCCAGCTGCGAGATTGGCAACAAGCTGACCGAGGACGAGCAATGGGCAAAGATCGCGCTGGTCAAGCGTATTGCCGAGCGCGTTTGGAAATAGCGGTAACGTTCGCAGGTGACGGCGCGTGCGAGACATGGCGCATCGCGTACAATGGTTCGGATCGTATCGTTCGGGCAGGTAATCCGCTATGCTCGAGCGCCCTTCCATTTTGAAAGGACTCTCATGTCCCAGTCCTCGACGCCCGCCGCCAGCGATGCCATCTACGACGCATCGTCGCTCGGCCGCCCGCGCATGTTTTTGCTCGGTCTGCAGCACCTGTTTGCCATGTTTGGCGCCACCGTGCTGGTGCCCGTGCTCACCGGTCTCTCGGTTTCGGCAACGCTTTTGTTTGCCGGTTTGGGCACGCTGCTGTTCCACTTCCTGTCGCGCGGTAAGGTGCCGGCATTTTTGGGCTCATCGTTTGCCTTTATTGCCGGTTATGCCGCAATCGCGCCCAACGGCGAGACCGAGCTTTTGCCCTACGCTTGTCTGGGCGTTGCTTGCGCCGGCCTGCTTTATCCGGTGCTTGCGGCGCTCTTCCGCGCCTTTGGCGCCAAGCGTGTCATGCGTTTCTTCCCGCCGGTGGTGACTGGCCCCATCGTCATTTCGATCGGTCTGATCCTGGCGAGCTCCGCTATTGCTAACTGCCAGACCAACTGGCTTGTGGCTGTCATTGGCGTTGCCGTTATCGTCATCTGCAACATCTGGGGCCGTGGCATGGTCAAGATCGTGCCGATTTTGCTGGGCGTTGTGGTGAGCTATGCCGTTGCGGCTGCGCTCGGCGAGGTTGATTTCTCGGGCGTTGCCGCCGCTCCGTGGGTCGGTCTGCCCATCGTGTGGGACAACACCGTGTTTGCACTCTTTGGGCCGCAGTTCGATAACGGTCTTGCCACGACGGCCATCATCACCATCATGCCGCTGGCCTTCGCGACCATGATCGAGCATATCGGCGATATCTCTGCTATCGGTTCGACTTGCGAGCGCAACTACATTGCCGATCCCGGTCTGCATCGCACGCTGCTCGGCGACGGCCTTGCCACGATTCTGGCTTCGCTCTTTGGCGCTCCGGCCAACACTACGTATGGCGAGAACACCGGCGTGCTCGCCCTGACGCGCGTGTTCGACCCGCGCGTAATTCGAATTGCCGCGTGTTGCGCCATCGTGCTTTCGTTCTGCCCCAAGTTCGCCGCGGTCATCGCCGCCATGCCGGCATGCGTTATCGGCGGTGTGTCGCTCGTGCTCTACGGCATGATCAGCGCTGTGGGCGTCCGCAACCTCATCGAGAACCAGGTCGATTTCCAGAACAACCGCAACGTGCTGGTTGCCGCGCTGGTGCTCGTGCTTTCGCTCGGCATCGCGTACAGCACCGCCGGCGCCATCGTGTTGGAGCTGGGCGGCGTGACCATTTCGCTGTCCGGCATTGCCGTGGGCTCACTGGCGGGCATCGTGCTCAACGCCATCCTGCCGGGTAACGACTTTGAGTTTGATGTCTCCGAGCTTGAGGAGGCTGCTGAGTAGCAGCTGCGTTCAGCTAAAACAAGATATGGTGCCCATGCGTATATGCGTGTGGGCACCATTTTTAATGCGTCAGTATCCAGTGGATGCCGCGGGCCATGCGTAAGTCGGTTTGGGCAAAGTGATTGCCGGGGTTGAGCTCCAGCGTTGTTGGAATGCCGCGCTCGACGAGCAACGCTTCCATCGCGCGTGTGTCGTCGAGTACATGCCGCATCATGCGGTTGGGCGTCTTGGTTTCCTTTTTGCCGAGTGACAGGTAGACGGCTTGCGGGCTGCCGGCAAAAGGGGCCGTGCTGGCACGGTCGACAAAGTCGGGAAACCATAGCGACCCCGATGCGCTCGCGGCGCGGTCAAAGGCGTCGGTTTGCCAGAGGGACCAGAGTGCGAAGAGGCCCGCGAGCGAGTAGCCGGCAATGCCGCGCCAGGTGGGCGGCTGAGGAAGCGACGACTCGACCTGGGGGATTATCTGATTCAGCAGCTCATCAAGAAAATCGGCAGCTTGGCCGCCGAAAGGCTCGGCATCGCGTACGGTCCCGTCGCATGCCCAGGGGCTCAGCTCGCGATTCCAATCGAGCCCGCCAATGGTGACGAGGGCGAAAGGCGGACAGTCGAGCTCTCGGCAACACTTATAAACCTCGCTGCCGTCGCCCACGACCACAGGAAGGTAGATGACAGGCGCGCTTTCCGTATGATTCGAATAAACGGTTATCTGCTTTTGATGCGCTTCCATGACGGGCTTCTCTCAGTGTTGTGATATCGGCAGCCCCAATTGTCGCACGCCAGCGTATGCCGGTTGGGCTAGACCAAAGACAATCTCGTGCATCCCCTGCGGACGCATATGGAAAACGCCACCGCCGGAGGGGAGCTCGGCGGTGGCGTTGTTAAACGGTGCTGGGGCTCGGGGCCTTCGCGGGAGCTGCCATGTGCGCAGAGGCGTCTAAGAACGCTTACGGCTCGCCATGGTGCCTGCGGCGATAGCGGCTGTTCCCGCAAGGACGGTTGCCACGATGGCCGCACCCGAGGTGTCGCCGGTTGCCGCGAGCACGCCGGTAGTCTTGGCTTTCGTGGTTGAAGCCGCAACGGCCTTGGTCGGCTTTGAGCCCTCAGGCTTGGGGTTCTGCTTGGACTCCGCGGGCTTGCTTTCTGCGGGCTTGGTCTCGTCGGGCTTGGGGTCTTCCGGCTTGGCTACCTCGGGAGGTGCGATGGTCGTACTTTTGGCGACTGCTTTGATATAGAGGGAGTCGACCGTGGCGTCGCCCGTGCCGATGGCTTGGCCTGCCTCGTAGATGCCGTCACGGAGCTTGCGATAGTCAATGACCTTGCCGCCTTCGGGCGTCTGGATGGCGGCGTTCTCAATCTTGATGGTGCCGATTGTCTTGCCGTCAGCGCTCATGGCACGGGCAAAGATTGCCGCTGTATCTCCTTCGGCCGTTACCTTGCTGCGGATGATCGAGATGACTGCGGGTGTGACGCCCTCGCTGGTCTGGGCGATGATGCCGATGTTCTCGCCTTGGGGTTCGCGCCTCGTCTCGCCATCTTGGTTTTCGCTGTAGGGGATGGGGCCGTCGCCGTTCTCGACATAGCGGGCTATGGCCTTGACAACGGAGTCGCTGATGTAGATGTGGCCGCCCTTCTCGTTGGGTCGATCGTTTCTGGTGGAGAATGCAGCCGAAACCTCGCCTTCCGCAAACGCGTCCACGGTGGAGCCGTTCTTGACGACGATGTCGTCCTGGTAGGTGAAGAGGGCGTTGGCGCCACCGTATCTGCCTTTACTTGCACGGACCGTCACGTTTGCATGATCGAGGGTGATGCCCTTGTGGGCATAGACGCCATATTCAACACCGTTTACGTTGAGGGAGGCGTTTGTGGCTGCGAGGCTGCCCTTGGCCTCGACGGCAGCGTCTTCCTCGGAGCTTGCCTTGACCTGGCTGCCGTCCGAGATGTTGATATTGTCGCCGCTCCAAAGGGCCTCACCATCGGCTGAGCTTGCCTCGACCGTCCCGCCACCCTTGATGGTGAGGTTCTTGTCGGCTCCAATACCCTTGTCCTTGGTAGCCCTGGCGGTGACGGCTCCGCTGTCGTCAATCGTGATATTGCCGTTTGCCCTGATGCCATCCGATGCACCCGTGGCGTTGACGTTGCCCGAACCTTTGATAGCGAGATCACCTCCGGCATTGATGGCATCAAACCCAGTGCTCGTGGCGTTGACGGATCCGGCTCCGTCGATGTTGATATTACCCGTGGTGAGGATAGCGTCCTCAGTAGATGTCACGCTGAGCGTGCCGCCCTCGTCGCCTTGGATATTGAGCTCGGCATTCTCGTTAGTGCCATGAGAAACGTTGATGCTTTCGATCCATTCGGCAGTGACGATGTTGGTTCCCGAGTAATTCACGTTGAGCTTGCCTGCGGCCTGGATCTCGCCGCCGTTATAGTTGTTGAGCTTCAAGTCGTCGGCGCCGTCCCACGACCAGGTACCGGCCTCGTCGCTCGCCGCGGTGTTGTACTTGTTGCCGCCGACCTTGACCCATTCCGCTGCGAGCGAGACGCTCGGCATGAGCAGCGAGCTCACCGTGAGCGCGCAGGCCAGGCCGCAGACGATGCGGCGCGTCACGCGGCGCCAGCTGCCGTGCGCGAGTCCTATGCGACGGCGAACGTCGGGTTCGGCAACATGGGTTCCGGCGGTAGTGTCATTGCGTTTGGGGGTCGTGAACAAGGCTGCCATGGTTGCTCCCGTTCTCATAGGGCCTATACGACTAGATTCAGCGTATCTGCTGGATGTTGCCGGCGGTAGTGCCGTTTGGAGGGCAAAATGGCCAAAATGGGGGAGAAATAGGCCGCACGCCGGCGCAGGGACCGGCGCTAAAAGAAAAGCGCGGGGCCGCATGGCGACTCCGCGCTTTATTGTTCAGCTTTTGCAGCCTTGCCCTTACGCTACGAAGAAGTAGACGAGGAAGGCAAGGGCCGCGATCCACCCGTCCCGTGCGAAAAAGTGTTTACGAGCGCTTGCGGCTCACCACGGCGCCCGCGGCGATGGCGGCTGTTCCCGCAAGGGCGGCTGCCACGATGGCTGCGCTCGAGGCGTCGCCGGTTGCTGCGAGTTTGCCGGCGATCTTTGCTCCCGTGGCTGCAACTGCAACGGTCTTGGTCGTCTTCGTGCCCTCGGACTTGGAACCCTCGGGCTTGGTCTCGCCTGGCTTCTCCTCGGGTTTGATCTCCTCGGGAGGCGCGATGACCGTGCTCTTGGCGACAGCTTCGTTATAGGGGGAGTCGATCACAGCGTCGCCCGTGCCGATGGTTTGACCCACCACGTAGAAGATGCCGTCATCGAGTTCTTCCTTGTTGCGATAGCCAATGATCTTGCCGCCTGTGGGCGTCTGTATGGGAGCGCCTTCGATCTCGATGGTGCCGATTGTCTCGCCGTCCGCGCTCACGGCAAGGGCGAAGATTGCCGCCGTGTCTCCCTCAGCTGTGACCTTACTGCGGACAATCGAGATGGTCGCGGGCGTGATGCCCTCCTTGGTCCGGGCAAAGATGCCGATGTTCATGCCCCTATGCTCGGGAATGACCGCGCCACTTTGGTCGTTGCTGTAGTGATCGGGGCCGTCGCTACCGGACTCGACATAGCGGGCTATAGCCTTGACAACGGAGTCACTAATGTAGATGTGACCACCCGCTTCGTTGGGGTAGTAGTTTCTGGTGAAGATTGCGGTCGAGAACTGGCCTTCTGCGAACGCATCCACGATCGAGCCGTTCTTGATGACGATGTCGTCCTCGTCGGTGAAGAGGGCGCTGGCTTCATCGTTCCCTGCACTTGCACGGACCGTTACGGTTGCGCCATCGAACGTGATGCCCTTGTAGACATAGATGCCATACCCAACGCCACTTGCGTTGAGGGAAGCGTTCGTGACCGTGAGGCTGTTTTTACCGTCGATGGTGGCGTCTTCCTCGGAGCTTGCCTTGACCTGGCTGCCACCCGAGATCTCGATGTTGCCGTCGGCCCAAATCGCATTGTCTTTGATAGAGCTTGCCTCTACCTTGCCGCCGCCCTTTATGATGAGGTTCTCGTTAGCATCGATACCCTGATCCTCGGTGGCCTTGGCGGTGACGGTTCCGCTGTTGTCGATCGTGATGTTGCCGTCGGCCCTGATGCCATCCGAATCGCCCGTGGCGTTAACGTTTCCCGAGCCCTTGATGGTGACATCGCCCCCGGCATCGATGGCATCGTGCTCGGTGCTCGTGGCGTTGACAGTGCCAGCGCCGTCGATGTTGATGCTGCCGACGGAAGTGATGGCGTCACGAGAAGATGTCACGTTGAGCGTGCTGGACGCGTCGCCCTGAATATTAAGCTCGGCGTTCTCGTTCGCGCCATCCTTAACCTTGATGCCGCGGCCGTCGCCGTTAGTGACGATGTTGTCGCCCTCGTAGCTCACGTTGAGCTTGCCCGCTGCCTCGATCGCGCCGCCGTTATAGCCGTTGAGCTTCATGTCATCGGCGCCGTCCCAGCTCCAGGTGCCGGCGGCGTCTCCCGCGGGCCCCGCGGCCGCTTCGTGGCGGACGCCGCCGACGTCCACCCACTCGGCCGCGAGCGAGACGCTCGGCATGAGCAGCGAGCTCACCGTGAGCGCGCAGGCCAGGCCGCAGACGATGCGGCGCGTCACGCGGCGCCAGCTGCCGTGTGCGAGCAGCGTGCGACGGCACACGTCGGGCTCGACAAAATGGGCTCCAGAGGTTTTGTCATTGCGATTGGGGGTCGTGAACAAGGCGGCCATGGTTACTCCCATCCTCATAGGGCCTATGCGATTAAGCCCAGCATATCTGCAGGATGTAGCCGGCGGTAGTGCCGTTTGGAGGGCAAAATGTCCAAAACTTGGGAAGCAAAACATCGCGCGTCTGTGCGTTGCCTGGCTTTAAAAGAAAAGCGCGGAGCCGCTCGATGCGACTCCGCGCTTTGGTGTTCTGTTTTAGCAGACTATGCCGTTACGCTACGAAGAAGTAGACGAGGAAGGCGAGAGCTGCGATCCACATGAGCGGCTTGATCTTGGAGGCCTCGCCCTTAAAGAGCGCGACGATCACGTAGGCGATAAAGCCTAGGCCAATGCCGGCAGAGATGGAGTAGGTGAAGGGCACGCCGGCGACAATCATGAACGCCGGGAAACCCTGCGACACGTCGGACCAGTCGATCTCGGAGGCCTCGCTCATCATGAGGTAGCCGACGTAGACCAGAGCACCGCAGGTGGCGGCGCTGGAAACGATGGTGACGATGGGGGAGAAGAACGCGGCGAGAATGAACAGCACGCCGGTGGTGACGGAGGTGAGGCCCGTGCGGCCACCGTCGGCGGCGCCGGAAGTGGACTCGACGAAGGTGGTGATGGAGGAGACACCCATGAAACCGCCCACAGCAGCGGCGGCGGAGTCGACGATCAGGATCTCCTTGATATTCTCGACGTTGCCGTCGTCGGTGAGGAACTCGCCCTGCTTGGCCACGGCCATCGCGGTGCCCATGGTGTCGAAGAAGTCACTCATGAGCAGCGAGAACGAGATGACGAGGAGCGCGGGGTCGGTAAGGACCTTGACGATGGCGGGCACGCCGCCGGCGTCGGCGATGGGGCCACCGATGCTCGAGAAGTCGAGCGGGGCGATGATACCGGTCGGAGCATGGGTCACACCTAGGGGGATACCGGCGATGACGGCGACGACGATGCCGATGAGCAGCGAGCCGGGGACGTTGCGGCAGGCGAGGGCGACTGTCACCAGGATGGAGATGATGCCGACGATGAAGGTGGGGGAGGTGATGTCGCCCAGACCGACGAGTGTACCGGCGCCAGCGGTGATAATGCCGGCATCGCACAGGCCAATCATGGCGATGAACAGGCCCAGACCCACCGAGATGGCGTGACGCAGGACAACCGGGATGGCGTCCATGATGGCCTCGCGCAGGCCACAAAGCACGAGCAGCAAGATGACGATACCCTCGAGGAAGATGACGCTCATGGCCACGTGCCAGTCACCGCCGCAGACGGTGGTGGTGATTCCAGCGATCATCGCGTTGACGCCTAAGCCCGACGCGCAGGCGAGCGGGCGGTTGGCGAAGATGCCCATGCAGATGGTCATGATGCCGGCGCCCAGGCAGGTGGCGCAGGCGAGCGCTCCCGCATCGATGCCAGCGCCCGAGAGCACCGCGGGGTTGACGGCGATGATGTAGGCCATCGCCAGGAATGTTGTCAGTCCAGCGCGGAGTTCGGTCCCGATTGTGGACTTGCGCTCGCTGACGTGAAATAGTTCGTCCATGCATACCCTTTCCTTGCTCGGCCCCGAGTTTAGGCCGATTGACACGAACTCAACTACTATATCGCCTTTGAAAGGCTGATGTTCCTCGCATGTTGATGTTCGGCGCTTTGTAGCAGACAGACGGTATTTTTCGCATGAAAATGTGTGGGTACCGTATACTTAAGCAGTTACAACGACCCCTATGGAGGAACGTATGATTAAAGAGCTCTGCCACGACGAGGCTATTCTGTCCCAGCGTTGCGAGGTTGCGACCGTCGAGGACGAGTCGGTGGCACAGGACCTGATCGATACCATCAAGTCGCTCGACGATGCCGGCTGCCTTGCCGCTAACCAGATTGGCGTTACCAAGAAGGTCTGCGTCTACCTGGACGACGCCGGCGAGCCCCACGTGCTCTACAACCCCCGTCTGGTGTTTGGCCTGGGTGCCAGCAAGATGGAGGAGAGCTGCCTGACGCACGAGGAGGTCACCAAGTCCACGCGCTATATCAAGTGCAAGGTCGCTTATGACGTGATCGTCGACGGCAAGATGCGCGAGCGCAAGCAGGACTTTGTGGGCTTCGAGGCGCAGATGATTCAACACATGATTGACCACTGTCTTGGAAAGTTGGTCTAAGGGGACCAAAGCACCGCACTTCGTCTCTTTTGGCCCGGGCATGACATTGTTGTCATGTCCGGGCTTTTGTGTTTAGCGCCTTTTTGTTTGGAGACAATGAAATTAGCAAGAACGTAAAGCTAGGAGGCGCTATGTGTACGAGTATTCGATTTACCGATAATTCTGGCCACATGTATCTGGGCCGCAATCTCGACTGGAGCTTTGACTACGGCCAACAGGTTCGCGTGATGCCGCGCGGGTTTCACATTCCGTATTCGTTTATCGACGACGCGACAGCGGCACACGCGGTGATCGGTATGTGCATCGATTACAAGAACTACCCTATGTTCTTCGATTGCGGCAACGATGCAGGCCTTGCCGTGGCGGGTCTCAATTTCCCGGGTTATGCCGAGTATGCCGAGGACCCTGTCGACGGCAAGACCAATATCGCGGCCTATGAGTTTCCCCTGTGGGTGGCAGCGACGTTCTCGACGGTCGATGAGGTCGAGGCTGCGCTGCGCGATACGGTGATTGTCGCCAAATCTGCCGGAGAGGGGCTGGGCGTGTCGCTGCTCCATTGGATTATCGGCGACAGCCAGCGTAGCATCGTGGTCGAGATGATGGCTGACGGCCTGCATGTATACGGCGATCCGGTCGACACCCTCGCCAATCAGCCCACCTTCCCGTGGCACATGGAAAACCTCCGCACCTATATCACCGCCACAAGCGATTTTCCGCAGACGGCGACATGGCGTGGCGCCGAGCTTAAGCCCTATGGAGCCGGTGCCGGCATGCGCGGCATTCCGGGCGATTGCTATTCGCCGAGCCGTTTTGTAAAGGCGGCGTACCTCAATGCCAATTACCCACAAAAGGAGAGCGAGACCGAAAACGTCGTTCGCATGTTCCGCTCGCTCGAGGGCGTGGTGATGATCGAGGGAGCGTCCAGGATGGGCGATGGCAAGTTCGAGAAGACTATCTACACCGGATGCTTTAGCGCGCGCACGGGCAATTATTACTACGCGATGTATGGGGATCCGTCGATTCGCTACGTGAGCCTGATGGATGCCGAGGGCGCGAGCTCCGATAGGCTCGTGGTTCCCGAGCCACGCCGTTCGTAGCCGCTAGCTTTACTGCAATGCAAAGCGGCCCTGCGTCTCTCGTGAGGTGCAGGGCCGCTGTCGTTGATTTGTGACGTCACTAGAAGTTGACGTCGTTGAGTTGTTCGCTCTCGAGGCCGTCGAGCTGTTGCTGTTCGGGCGTATCGGCGACGCTCTCGAGCAGCTCGGTGGGATCGACGTTCATGTTTCTACCGGCCTCGTTGCCGTTGACCAAGTCGTCCGAGAAGATGTCGACTTCCATTTCCTCGGCTTCCTCGATCTGAACTTCGAGCGGCACCTGGGTGCGCACGAGTTTGACTGCCGGGCGCATGCGGGCAAAGAGGGGCACGTACTCGATGATGATGGCCGAGTTCTCTAGACCGTACCAGCGTGCCGGGCTTCCGCAGGCGCGGCGGACGGCGTACTTGATGGCCATCACGCGGTGGTCGTTGCGGTTGATGTCCGTTTCGGGGGCGAGCATCTTGCGCAGCATGCAAAAACGGAAGTCGCCCACGTTGCCGCGTGTCTCGTAGATGGAGTAGGTGTGATGCTGCGGCGGCAGCTCACCCGATGCCATCAGGTCGCCAACGATCTGGCGCAGGTAGGCATTGATGCGCTGGTTGACCTTAAAGCCCAGGTCCAGGCGCACGCGGAACAGGAAGTCCGTGCCAAAGGTCTCGACGGAATACTCGTGCGTATAGGGCTCATCGGTAACGTACACGTTGATGAACCAGTATGCCTTGGCGCGCTTGGGATGCTTATCCAAGATGGAATAGAGCACATCGCGGTCGAGCGTGAGCGGGTCGGGGCTGTTGGTGAGGAACACCAGGTTGTCGGCAAGCACGGGATAGGTCTCGTCGTTGCGCAGGCGGTCGAGCTGGTCAATGTACTTGGAGACGGGCAGCAGGATGGTCTGCGTGCGCTCGATGGCGGTGCCGCGGCGCCACACGTACATAAGGCCAAACAGCAGCGCGGCCAAGAAGATCATGACATAGCCGCCGTCAAAGAACATGGTGAGGCACGAGGCAAAGAAGCACAGCTCAATGGCGCCAAAGAGCAGTGCGAAGACGCAGGCACCCAGTTTGTGCTTGAGGATGCCGGCGATATAGCTCGTCAAAAGCGTCGTGGTCATGAGCATGGTCACGGTGATGGCGAGGCCGTAGGCGCTCTCCATGCGCTCGGAGTTCTGGAACAGCAGCACGATGAAGATGCAGCCGACCCACATGATGTTGTTGACGAGCGGAATATAGAGCTGGCCCTTGGTGTCGCTGGGGTAGTGGATGCGCAGGTGCGGCATAAGGTTGAGGCGCGTTGCCTCGGATACCAGCGAGAACGAGCCGGTGATGAGCGCCTGCGAGGCGATGATGGCCGCTACGGCCGAAAGCACGATGGCAAAGGGGCGCAGGGGCTCGGGAAGCATCATGTAGAACGGGTTGACGATATCCATCGCGAGCATCTGGGGGTTGGAGTTATTGGCGAGCAGCCAAGCGCCCTGACCCAGGTAGTTGAGGATAAGGGCCGCCTTAACAAACGGCCAGGATGCATAGATGTTTGCCTTGCCAACGTGGCCCATGTCCGAGTAGAGGGCCTCGGCGCCGGTCGTCGACAGAAAGACAAAGCCGAGCACCATAATGCCCGAGTGGTTGATGGGCGAGAACAGGAACATGATGCCGCGGATGGGGTTGAGCGCACGCAAGATGGACAGGTTGCCGAGCATGTTGAACAGGCCGGCGCCTGCCAGGAACAGGAACCACAGCGTCATGAGCGGGCCGAACAGCTTGCCGATCGACGAGGTACCGGCGCGCTGCATGGCAAACAGGCCGCAGATAATGATGATGGTGATGATGATTACGTTGGTCTGGCCGTCACCCAAAAGCGCGTGGCCCCACTCGATAGTGCGCAAGCCCTCGATGGCCGTGGTAACCGTGACGGCGGGGGTGAGGATGCCGTCGGCGAGCAGCGCCGCGCCGCCGATCATGGCGGGAAGGATCAGCCACGGCGCCACTTTGCGCACCAAGCTAAACAGGGCGAAGATGCCGCCCTCGTTGTGGTTATCGGCCTTCATGGCGATAACCACGTACTTGACCGTGGTCACGAGCGTCATGGTCCAGATGACAAGCGAAAGCGCTCCCAAGATCATGTCTTCGCTGACGGTACCGATGCCGCCGTTGTTGGCGACGATTGATTTCATGGTGTACATGGGGCTCGTGCCGATGTCGCCATAGACGACGCCGAGCGTTACGAGCAGCATGCCAGCGGAGAGGGGGATGGCTCCGTGCCCGCCTTGACCACGCTGGTCTTGGGGGCTTGCCTCCAGTTTGTTGTGTGCCACGTGGACTCCCTTTGACATCCGGTTATCTGTCTAGGACAGATAATCTTTATGCCGTCTTTATACATACAAGAGCAGTTTGGCACATCGGGTTATTTTAGACAATAATCCTCAGCTGGGGATTATTTATCTACGCAGGTAGCATTTCAAAGCAGGGGCTTTTTAAGCACGTACTGTCTGGGCGATGCCAGCCTTGGCGTTTGCGCGTTTGCCGGCGAGTTCGCAAAAAATCGCGCCGCCGATGATAAGCGCGGCGCCCAGCAGGCGGACCGGTGTTATGGCTTCACCCAAAAGGGCGGCCGAGAACACGACCGCCGAAAGCGGCTCGAGGTAGCCGACGACGGCGACGGTCTGGACGGGCAGCTTGGCGACGGCGCTAAAGTAGAGCAGGCAACCAATGCCGGTGTTGACGACGCCGAGCATAGCGACGGCGTGCCAATCAATACTGGCGGCGACGCCGGCGGACAGGAACGAGGGAGCGCCCTGCGTGATGAGCGTGAGGACCAGTGCGGTCACAAAGGCGGCGCTCACCTGGAGCGTGGAGTTCTCGAGGCCTTCGATGTGTGGCGCACCCTTGCTAGCGATGACCATCAGCGCATAGCAAAATGCCGAGGCGATGCCGCAGGCGATACCCGCAATGGGCATATTGCCGCCTAGACCTTGCGCTGCAATGAGAAAAGCACCGCAAGCAACGGCGATAAAGCTGGCGATTTTGCCTCCGGTCAGCTTTTCGCCAAAGATGAGCGGGGAGAGCGCCATGACAATGATGGGGCCGCAGTAGTACAGCAGCGAGGATACGCCGACGCCGATCGTCTGGTAGGCGCGGAACAGAAAAATCCAGCTGGCGCCCAGCGCGGCTCCCGAGAGGAGGAGGGCTGCGGCTTCGCGGGGGCGAGATGGCGCCTGCAACTTATGGCGTTGGGTGATGGCGAGGATGGTGACAAGCGAGAGTGCGCCCAAAAACGTGCGTAGTAGCACGATATCGGAGCTCGGCAGTGCGATGGCAGCGGCGATGATGCCGTTGGAGCCAAACAATAGCAATGCTGCTAAGTACGTAAACAGACCGTTGTTCATGCGCTGACATCCCCTCTATATCCGAGCAACTTCACTATGGGTGAACTGGCTTTAGAAGAAAAGCGAATATAATGCATGGCTGACATGACAAAAGCTCATGCAAGGATGGAGGACTGCCGTGGAAACGAATATTCAAAAGATGCAGGTGCTGCTCGAGACAGTGCGCGCCGGAAGCTTTACGCGCGCCGCCGAGCGCCTGAGCTATTCGCAATCGGGCGTGAGCCGTATGGTGGCCGATCTTGAGGCCGATTGGGGCTTTAAGGTGCTCGACCGCAGTCGCGAGGGCGTGGCTCTTTCTGCTGACGGGCGACAGGTCATGCCGGCTGTCGAGGCGCTCTGCGAGGAATTCGTTCGCTTGCAGCGACGCGTGGATGAGATGCGTGGGCTCATGCGCGGCAAAATCTGCATCGGTACGTTTTCGAGCGTGGCGACCCACGTGCTGCCGCCGGTGATTGCTCGTTTTCGTGCCGATTATCCAGACATTGATTACGAGCTGCTGATGGGCGACTATTCAGAGATTGAACAATGGGTGGCAGAGGGCCGCTGCGATCTGGGCTTTATCCCGCATGAGCCCCGAGAAAATGGCATGACGTCGCGGTCTTTGGTGCGCGACGAGTTGATGGCGGTAGTGCCGGCAGACTCTTTGCTTGCCACTGAAGAGGTCGTCTCTCTTGCCGATTTGGCCAACGAGCAGTTTATTCTGCTGGAACGCGGCACCGATGATGAGATTACGCCGCTGTTTCGTCGGGCGGGGCTGACGGTGCGCTCCAAGCTGTCGACCTGGGATGACTATGCGATTATGGCTATGGTGGAGGATGGCCTGGGCGTGAGCGTTCTTCCTGCGCTCATCTTGCGCCGCTGTCAGTTCGATGTTGCCGTGCGTCCGCTCGAGGGGCATCCCCATCGGCAGATCAATGCGATATATCGCACGGCCGACGTTTCGCTTGCCGCCGCTCGATTCCTTGAATACCTCTAAACGCGTGCACGTCATTGTCCGCTTTGGGCAAATCTCGAAGTTCGGTACGTTTTCTTATGAAATTGAACTTTCGAATGAGGTACGGCGCTATACTGCTTGCTAAATTGAACCTTGGTTCAATTCGTGTTCTATAAATTGAACTTTGCCAGCAAGGAGGTTCCTGTGGCCCAAGAGACGTTTAGTAATCGCCTGCGACAGGCTATGTCCGATCGCGACGTTCGCCAGTCGGACGTAATCCGCGCATCGGAGATGCTCGGCAAAAAACTCGGCAAGAGTCAGATGAGCCAATATGTGAGCGGCAAGACGATTCCGCGGCGCGACGTGGCAGAGCTGCTCGCCCGCATCTTGGAGGTCGATGTTACCTGGCTGCTTGCCGGTGACGCCGATCAAGGCGAGGCATCATCGCCCCGTAACGTTTCCAAGCCCGAACCCCATCCCTCAGCTCAAATTCCAAGGAGCACCACCATGCGTACTTTTTCTAAATCCACCAAGCTTGATAACGTCCTGTATGATGTGCGCGGTCCCGTCGTCGACGAGGCTGCCCGTATGGAGGACGAGGGCGAGCGCATCCTCAAGCTCAATATCGGCAACCCGGCGCCCTTCGGTTTCCGCACGCCCGACGAGGTTATCAAGGACATGCGCCAGCAGCTGCCCGACTGCGAAGGCTATTCCAATTCGCGCGGCTTGTTCTCTGCGCGCAAGGCGATTATGCAGTATTCGCAGATCAAGGGTCTGCCCAACGTTCAGATGGAGCATATCTACACAGGCAACGGCGTGTCCGAGCTCATTCAGCTTTCGATGAACGCGCTGCTCGACAATGGCGACGAGATTCTGATCCCCAGCCCCGACTATCCGCTCTGGACGGCGTGCGCAACACTTGCCGGTGGTCATCCCGTGCACTATCTGTGCGATGAGCAGGCGGATTGGTATCCCGACCTGGAGGATATGGAGTCCAAGATCACGAGCGCGACCAAAGCCCTCGTCATCATCAACCCCAACAACCCCACGGGTTCCGTCTATCCGCGCGAGGTGCTCGAGGGCATCGTCGAGGTTGCACGCAGGCATCAGCTGATGATTTTTGCCGATGAGATCTACGACCGCCTGTGCATGGACGGCTACGAGCACGTCTCGATTGCCTCGCTCGCCCCCGACCTGCCCTGCGTTACCTTTAGTGGCCTTTCCAAGTCGCACATGATTGCGGGCTATCGTATAGGCTGGATGGTGCTTTCGGGCAACCAGCGCTGCATGAGCGACTTCATCATGGGCATCAACATGCTCTCCAACATGCGCCTGTGCTCCAACGTGCCGGCTCAGTCGATCGTTCAGACGGCACTCGGTGGCCATCAGTCCGTTAACGACTACATCCGTCCCGGCGGCCGTGTCTACGAGCAGCGCAACTTTGTGTATGAGGCACTCAGCAAGATTGACGGCATCTCGGTGGTTAAGCCGCGTGCGGCGTTCTACATCTTCCCCAAGATGGATGTTAAGAAGTTCAACATCACCGATGACGAGCAGTTTGCCCTCGACCTGCTGCACGAGAAGAAGATTCTGATCACGCGCGGCGGCGGCTTTAACTGGGCCGAGCCCGATCACTTCCGCATCGTGTACCTGCCGCGCATGGAAGTGCTCAAAGAGTCGCTCGAAGACCTCGCCGACTTCTTTGACCATTACCGCCAGAGCTAGTGGGATAGAAGTTCCGCACTATGAAAAGCTCCCTGCAGTTGCTTTGCTGCAGGGAGCTTTCTTGAATCGGCGGAACTAAATAACGATCCCGTTGCAGTGGTCGATTTCGTGCTGGATGATCTCGGCGGTGTAGCCCGAGAAGTTTTTGATGCGGTGGACGAAGTTCTCGTCCAAATACTCCACCTTAATGCGGCGATAGCGGGTGCAGGGACGCTCGCCGATCAGCGAGAGGCATCCTTCGCTCGTCTGATAGGCATTGACCTGCTCAAGAATTTGAGGGTTGTACATCAGGAGCGTCCTGTTGCCGTCCTTTATGCAGATGATGCGTTTGCGCACGCCGATCATGTTGGCGGCGAGGCCCACGCACTCGTGCTCATGCTCGTGGAGCGTATCCAGGAGATCCTGCCCGGTCGCGGCATCGTCGGGTCCCGCGTCTTCGGAAGGCAGGCGCAAAAAGAACTCGGATTTCATGATGGGCTTAATCATGGCGGGCTCCTCATGTCTCATGCTTTCGTGGACTTTTAATAATAGCGCGGAAGGAAAGCTGCGCGTTCGCGTTACAATTTTTCGACGTTGGACCATGTTGCCAGACTCGTCGTGTACGGCGTCTGGCGTAAGTCTAGGGCTCATTTTCGCCCTGGACTGTTCCTCTGGGGCGATGCGACTGTCGTTCCAAGAGGAAGGAAATGCATGGGGAGCAAATCTCAGCAACAAGTTCAAGAAACGCCATCGGCCACTGCGGCGTCTCTCGTCGTAATGTATATCGCAGCCTTTGTTGCCGCGTTTAACGAGAACATCATTAATGTGGCGTTGCACGACATTATGGCGGCCTTTTCGGTGAGTGCCACCACGGCGCAGTGGCTCGTTTCGGGCTACATGATCGTGACGTCGATCTTTACGGCCATCATGGCCTTCCTGTCCGGCCGTTTCTCGACGCGCAAGCTGCTGTTTTTCGCATGCGGATGCATGGTCGCCGGCGAAGTCCTGTGCCTGTTCGCTCCGTCGTTTAGCGTTTTGCTGCCAAGCCGTATTTTGCAGGCTGCGGGATCGGGCATCTTGTTCCCGCTCATGATGAACGTGGTGCTGTCTTGCGCCCCGCGCGAGAAGCTTGGTCTGTATCTGAGCCTGGGCGGTGCCTGCATTACGCTAGGGCCGGCGTTTGGACCCGTGATCAGCGGTCTTATGTGCACGTTGTTTGGCTGGAGGGCGGTGTTCGTAGTACCGCTGGTGGGCGGCATTGCGGTCGCTGCGGCGGGCGTAAAGCTTGTTCAGAATGTTGGAGAGCGCTCGAACACCACGCTTGATATTCTGTCGGTTGTTTTGCTCGCCGCCGGCATTACGGCATTTGTGTATTCCGTAGGCGAGTTCTCGACCAATCTGATTGCCGGTATCGTGACGCTTTTCGCCGCCATTGTGCTGCTCGGCCTGTTTGCGGCCCGCCAGCTCAAGCTCGAGCATCCGGTGCTTAACGTGCGTCCCATGGCGAGCGTTCGTTATTGGCCTGCGTGTCTGCTTGTGGTGGTGTCGATGATGACGACGTTCTCGATGAGCGTTTTGTTGCCGCTCTATTTTGAGGGCGCATACGGCATGACCGCACTTGCTGCGGGCTTGCTCATTTTGCCGGCGATTGCCTGCAACGCCGTGACCTCGATTGTGGGCGGACGCGTGATGGACGCCCGTGGCGCATGGCCGCTGCTGCCGGTCGGCTTTGCCCTGATTGCCGTGGGGCAGACTGCAATCTCGATGACGGCGGCGAGTATGAACATCGGCGTCGTCGTGGCACTGACCGTTGTGGTGTATGCCGGAGTCGGTTTGGTGCTGAGCCCCTCGCAGACGGCCGGCTTGGAGACGCTGCCTGCCGCCGAGCATCCTCACGGAACGGCATTGCTCAATACGTGGAACATGATTGCCGCATCGTTTGGCCCGTCGCTGTTTATCGGCCTGCTCTCGAGTTCTGCGGCGACTGCCGGCGCCGCTGGCGTTGCGACGGACGTTGCCCAGGCGATTGGATTTGCAGCTGCCGTGCGTGTGGCGGCTGTAATTGCCGCGGTCGGGTTCGTGGCGTCGCTGGTGTACGCTCGTCGCGAGTCACACATGTCGCATTAATGTGTGCACATAGATTCTGCAGCTAGATTGGATGGCGACACCATAAACTAATGGACGTTTTGCCGAGAGGCATGATTGTTTAAAGCGCAAAGAGTGCGCGACGGGCCCCGCGAATGGGGCGATGATGCCCGAGAGGGCCAAGAAGGAGTCTCATGTCCGAGAACGAAGAGATCATGAACGAGACCGAGAACGAGACCATGGCTGCCGAGGTCGAGGCAGTCGAGACCGTGGAGACCGAAGCTGCCGAGGTTGAGGCTGCTGACGAGGTTTCCGCCGAGGAGGAGGCCGAGGTTGTCGAGGCCGCCGTTGATTACGATGACGAAGAGCTGATGGACAAGATGCAGAAGGCCGCCCGCCTGCTGCGTAGCCGTCGCTTTGCTATTTCCAAGGAGGAGGAGGCCAAGGCCGAGCGCATGGCGAACATCGAGCGCGCCATCAAGCTTCTTGACCTCAAGCCCAAGATGGAGCAGAAGGAAATGTCCGACCTGCTGGGCATGCGCCTTCGTGAGCTCGATGGCCTGATGGCCGAGGCCGAGGCTGCCGATCTGGTCGGCCGCATCGACGACGCCGAGGGCGATATGCGCAAGATTGTTGTCTTCGCCGCCGAGGATGCCGCTGAGGGCCTGGTCGAGCTTGCCAACAAGAAGGAGAAGCTCCTGCCCGAGCTTTCTTACGAGGAGGCCACCGAGCTGATGGCCGCTCTCGATAAGGTTATCGCTCCGCTCGTCGCCATGGGCCTGGACGAGGATCGCGGTCCTCGCGGCGGCCGTGACGACCGTGGTGGCCGTGGCGGCGACCGTGGCGGCCGCGGCGGCTTTGGCGATCGTGGTGGCCGTGGTGGCGACCGCGGCGGTCGCGGTGGCGACCGTGGCGGCCGTGGCGGCTTTGGTGACCGTGGCGGCGACCGTGGCGGTCGCGGCGGCTTTGGTGGCAACCGTGGTGGCTATGGCGACCGCGGCGGCAACCGTGGCGGCTTCGGCGGCAACCGTGGTAACGACCGCGGCGGTCGCGGTGGCGACCGTGGCGGCCGCAACGGTGGCGGCTTCCGCGGTAACCGCTTCTAGTTGGGTTACGCGGTTTTACCAAACCGCGTAACTAGTTGACGCTGCGCGCCCACCAGAGCGACAACTTGTCATTCAAAGAGGACGGCATGACCAGAAGGTCTATGCCGTCCTCTTTTCATGCCAATTTGTTCGCTCTGGTAGGCGCTCGCTGTCGGTGCCAAAACATCGGCATTGCCATGATCCAGACCTGCTAAAAGATAGTCGTTGGGGACGTTCTTGTTTGACTAGTCGTTTAAGAACGTCCATTACAGTCGAAATTGTCAGCCCGGGCCCGTC
>JAYBEF010000046.1:0-53447 GCA_037277825.1 Collinsella sp. | reverse complement strand
TGCTCGCCGGCCACACCGGCCTGGTGGACGACCTCCTGCGGAAGGGCGTCACCAACTCGCAGGTGATATTCGAGCGGCTGCTCGGCCAGGGCTACGCCGGCGGCCTCACCACGGTGAAGACCTATATCGCCGCGCACCGGGACCTCGTGCCCGCGAAGAGGCGGCAGGCGGCCCCGCAGGGCTGCCGCGGCCAGCGCTTCAGGACGGCGCCCGGAGAGGCCTACCAGATGGACTGGGGCTTCGTCGCGGTCGAGCGCCCTGGCGGGGAGCGGGCGCGGATCGCCTGCTTCGCCATGGTCTGCCACCATTGCGGGGGCGCCCACGTCGAGTTCTTCCCGAACGCGCGCCAGGAGAACCTCCTCATCGGGATGCTGCACGCGTTCTCGGCGCTGGGCGTGCCCGCGACCGTGCTCACCGACAACATGAAGAGCGTGGTCGTCCGCCGCGATGCCGACGGCCGGCCCGTCTGGCAGGCCGACTACGCCGAGTTCATGGGCGTCGTCGGCTTCCGCACCAGGTTGTGCAGGCCGCGCCACCCCTATACGAAGGGCAAGGTGGAGAGGCTCGTCCGCTTCGTGAAGGGGAACTTCCTCGCGGGAAGGTCCTTTACCGACCTTGACGCCCTCAACCGGGAGGCCGCCCTCTGGTGCGCCGAGCAGGGAGGCCGCTGGCGGCGCGCGGCGGCATGCGTCCCGATGCGCGAGCACGAGGCGGCGTGCTCGGCGAACACCAGGCCGCTCGAGGTCACGGCCGAGGTCGAGCGGTACCTGTGCCCGCGCCGGAAGATCTCCTTCGACGGCTTCGTGAGCTTCGAGGGGCACCGCTACGGCGTGCCCTACTGGTACGTCCGCCGCGAGTGCAGGGTGAACCGGGAGGGGCGCGTGGTGCACATATACAGCGACGACCTCTCCCGCGAGCTCGTCGCCCACGCCGTCGGCACCGGCGCCGACAGCTGGTGCGAGGGGCAGTGGGAGACATCGCCGGCGCAGCCCGAGGAGCTGCCGACCCAGCCGGTGGGGACCGTGGTCGAGCAAATCGCCCCGCCCAGGACGAAACCCGGTTTCGAGAGGTTCGACTTCGGGAGGGCCGAATGATGGCGGGCGCGGGGGCGAGCCCCTACGAGCTCGCGAGCGACGCCGCGTCGAGGCTCGGGATCGCCGTCGGGGCGGAGGAGCTCGCGACCCTCGCCTCGGACCTCGACCTCGGCGACGGGGAGATGGCCGCCGTGGCAGCCACCTTCTCCTACCTTGCGGAGAAGAGGAGGCTCGCCTCCATCGAGACGCTGCTGAGGCTGAGCAGGCTGCCCAGGCGCGAGCCCAAGACCTTCGAGGGCTTCGACTTCTCCAGGATCCAGGGCCGGGACGCGGCCGCGCTGGGCAAGCTCCCGTCGCTGGCCGACCTCTACGCGCACCGCAACGTCGCCTTCGTCGGGCCCGGCGGCATAGGGAAGACGCACCTCGCGCAGGCCTACGGGCGCGAGTGCTGCATGCGGGGGCTCAAGACCTACTACATAAAGGCGACCGAGCTCAGGGACAGGTTCCAGAAGGCCGTCCAGCGGGGAAACACCTCGCGGGTCGTCTCCTCGCTCGTCAAGCCGTCGTGCCTCATCATTGACGAGGTGGGGAGATGCGTCTACGACAGGCCGTGCACCGACCTGTTCTTCGATGTCGTCGACAGGCGCTACGAGAAGGAGGGGCCGAACGCGATGGTCCTCACGAGCAACATCGCCCCGAGCGGGTGGGATGAGTTCTTCACGGGCGACGACACGCTCCTCTGCGCCCTCGGCAGGCTGTTCGACAAGGCGTCGGTGTTCGTGATGCGGGGCCCAAGCTACCGCGGCAGGGAGCTTGACACCTACTCGGTGGAGGCCGTCCCCCAGGCGGTGAAGGTGAGGAGGATCCAGCCCGAGGGGATGTAGGAATGCGATAGGAAAGTCATAGATGCGGGCGTGTTGGCTAAAATGGGTCGGCCGGGATTGGTCAATCTCGGCCGACTATATTTGGCTAAATTATTCCGGCGCTAACACCGCAAACAGGCCTAAACCGCCCTAACCCGCCAGCGCCACTCATCCGACACCGCCCGTCCCTTCCAAGTTGCGGTGATATAGGGACTGTTTTGAGGCTCCAAAGCGCCAAACAGTCCCTATATCACCGCAACTAACAAACAATTGGGTCAGTTCCGGCACGGAGATAAGCATTGAGCTGACCGCGCGCCAAGAAAAGGGCCTATTTACTACGTTTAGCCCGAAGGGGCCGACCATACCCGCTTTTTTCGAAAACTGGCAAGCTTTCTACCTGCGGTTTTATTTTTACAATCTTTGTCATGGTCGAGGGTGTGGTAGCAAACGTAGTAGATAGGTCCATTTTGTGGCAACGGATCATTCAAGCTCAATCTCGAAGGCTGAAGAGAGCCTCTCATCCACGCCTGCGAGCGAAAACCAAATAGAATGAAAGGCAAATGGAAAGCCCGTTTGACGAGCGGAGAACATATGCGCGACGTAGCCGAAAGCGACTGGAAGCTGTTTAAGAAAATGCTTCCTCAATGGCAAGAACGTTATATGGAAAAGCTCATCGGCCGGTACGTTGAGATGCTGAACGGCGACAGCGAAGCGTCCAGTAGATTTTGGGCGCTAGAAGAGCGTATCAATAGGGATAAGCTGTCCTCAGGAGTGCTGGTGAACGACCTTCGCCGCAGTACAATGCACCGTGAGATAGCCAATTTGCTTATCGACAGCGTGATTACCCTCGACGATCTTGACGGTTTTACCGAAGACATTAAAAGCTATGCGCAACACTGGACTGGCCAGTAAGAGCACTGAACGACAGACATCCCCAGCAAAGCGGGGCAAACGCCGGGCCACCTAATGGTTGTCCGGCGTTTGTCCAGATTAACCTGCCAAAGATGAACCTGTCCCTTTTTGGCGGGTTACTCGGCGCTTTTAAGAGCGCCGAGTAACCCGTTCTGGGATTCAAGCTGTAGCGAGCCACCGACGCGCCCACAGCCACTAAATTGCATAAACCGCCCCGCCGATTGCATATTTCGGCGGGGCGGTTGCTTTTTGCCTACGGGTAACCCAGGGGGCGGCGTGCAAATTCCGGAGAATTCAGCATCCCGGAGTCCGCGGGTGTGGGAGCGGGCGCACAAAAGCGCATTGAAAGCCTGACTTTGAGCTCCGGCGCCTCGAGGACCGCTCATTTTTTTGCAGAATGCGGCCCGCGGCGCCTGTCTCTCGCCCAAAATCCAGTATGCAGGCACCCTCGGCTGCTGAATACTCCCAAAAATGCACGCCGCATCCTACCCCAGGCACTTGCAGCAAGAAGACGAATAGCCTCGGCCTCCCCGGTTACCGCAGGAGGCCCCAAGGCTTACCTCCCAAATCTTTCCGCAGGACGGAAGGACCCCGCCGCGCGAAGCGCGCAGCGGGGTCCTGACATGTCCGAGGACGATTTGGGAGGTAAGCCCTGGGGCCTCCGATGGGAGCAGTTCCAGCCGGGGCTATTCGTCGCCGAAGCTGATGCCCAACGCCTTGGCCTCGCGTACCAGGTCGCTCTGGGGATCGACATACTTGAGCTTGCCGGCGACCTCCTCGAGCGGCATGTGGCACATCTTGCCGTCACGCAGGGCAATCATGTAGCCAAACTCGCCGCGTAGACAGCCCAGTGCCGCCTCGACGCCGCACTGGGTCGCAAAGATGCGGTCCTGGGCGTCGGGCTGGCCGCCGCGCTGCGTGTGGCCGGGGATGGCGACGCGGGTCTCGCGACCGGTCTTGGCCTCGATCTCCTTGGCGATGTCGTAGACGATCGACGGGCTCGTGCGCTCGGCGAGCTTCTTCTTGTACTCCTTCTTGGACAGCGCCGCGTCCTCCTTGGAGATAGCGCCCTCGGCGACGGCCACGATGGTAAAGCGGCTGCCGGTTTCCATGCGATGCTCAATGGTCTTGATGACCTGGTCCATGTCGTAGGGAATCTCGGGAATCAAGATGACATCCGCGCCGCCCGCGACGCCGGCGTATAGCGGGATCCAGCCAACCTTGTGGCCCATGATCTCGATAACGAACACGCGGCCGTGACTCGAAGCGGTGGTGTGAATGTCGTCGATGCACTTGGTGGCGACGTCGATGGCGCTCGTAAAGCCAAACGTCAGCTCGGTGCCCCAGGTGTCGTTATCGATGGTCTTAGGCAGGGCGATAACGTTGAGGCCCTCTTCGCGCAGGCGGTTGGCGGTCTTGGTGGAGCCGTTGCCGCCCAGCATAAACAGGCAGTCGAGCTGCAGCTTATGATAGGTGTGGACCATTGCCGGCACCTTCTCGACGCCGTCGGCCTCGGGAATATCCAGGCGCTTGAACGGCGTACGGCTCGTGCCCAGGATGGTGCCGCCACGGGTAAGGATGCCGCTAAAATCGGCGGGCGTCATGACGCGGAACCGGCTGTAGATAAGGCCCTGGTAGCCGTCCTCAAAACCATAGATCTCAATAGGCTCTTCGCTATTGGTCATAAGCGTTTTGACAATGCCGCGCATGGTGGCGTTGAGCGCCTGGCAGTCGCCGCCACTGGTAAGAAGACCGATCCTAAGCATGATGAATCCTTCCGGGCAAGTTATAACATGCGCATAAGTTTACCCCCGCACACTGTTGATACGGGGGTAAAACGTGTTAGCTCAAGCGTATAGAAATGTAAACAACGTCAGGCGAGCGTAAGGTCGACGAGCCTGGGTCCTTACAGTGCGAAGGCGTCGACGTCGCCCCAGTGGCGGCGCAGCGTAATGGCGGCGGCGGGTTCGGTATTGTCAAAGACGACCGACCATTGCGTATTGCTGGTGATGTCTTCCGGATTGGGTTCTTGCGCTGCGGCACGCAGGGCTTTCCAGACAATCGTTTCGTCCTGGGCACCGACATGGGCGTCAAGGACATCGGCGATTGCGACGGCGCGCTCTTTACCATGGCCCAGCTCGCCATTCTTTTGGTTGGGCAGCACTTCGTCGCCATAGCAGGCGTAGAAGTTCGTAACCTGGCGTACAGGAGTCGCTTTGAAAGCACGGTCCGGATCGCGCGGATCCCACTCTACTACGCGCGCGTCACCGGCGGCGTCGTTGATAAAGAAGTGGTAATCGCGTCCTGCCATGGCGTGCATGTCGTAGGCGGAAAGCAGGTCGACAGCTTCTTGCGTGGTGGCGGCACGGTCGAGCACCAGGCGGATGGCGAGCGAGGTATTGATGACGGGGCGCTGCGTGTCCTGGTCACAGGGCTTGGAGTCCAGAGTGAGTACGGCAATGGACACGCCGCATTCGTTAACACCGTCGAGCTGGGCAAACGGGCCCATGAGTGCGGCGGCGCGTCCGCCGACGGAGTCAAGCGGAGTGTTATCGCCCAGGTTGTTAAGGGCGGCAAGCCCGATGGAGGCATAGCCGCCGCGTGGGTGATTGCGCGCCAGCAGCGCCGAGGTGTCGTTCTTAAAGTCGTAATTGCGACCGGTGCGCACGCGGCCTTCGGCATCTACGGCGACAAAAGCGCTGCAGGCAAACTGGGGCGCCTGGACATGTACCGGCACACCGGGCAGCACCTGCGCCACCACGGCATCGATGTAGGCCTGGTCGTCGCGCACGCCAGCGGCGATGATGCGATCAAGATCGTAGTCGTAGGCGATGTCGATTGCGTACAGGTCATAGCTATCCGCGTAGCCGGTCAAGCGTTTGAGCGACGCGGCGGACTTGATTTGCTTGCGGTAAACGATACCGGTGGCAGCGGCAAGGCCGACGGCGACTCCCGCGACACCGCAGGCGATGGCAATGTTACGTGGCTTCATGACGGCTCCTCTCGTCCTGTTAGCGTAATTGTCGCAAAAGGAGCGCGGGCATGATGGCTCAACTTGGTGAGCGGCGCGGGATTAAACATGGAATGAAGAGTGCGGCGCTGGCGTGGCGGGGTATGCTGGAGGGGACCATCAACCCAGCGAAAGGGGAGAGCATGACGGATCAGGAAACGCCCGAGCGCGCGCATGTGACGGCCGACGATATCGAGGCCGCCAACGACCTCATCGACTTTATCGAGGCATGTCCCAGCATGTTCCATACGGCGGCGACCATTATGGCCGAGCTCGACGAGGCGGGCTTTACCTACCTGCCCGAGAACGCGGCGTGGGACATCGAGCCGGGCGGGCGTTATTACACGCAGCGCAATACCTCGAGCGTTGTTGCCTTTAAGGTGGGCGAGGACCTGGCCGCGACGTGGGGCGAGGACGGCGTTGCCGGTGACTATCATTTTCAGCTCACGGCGTCGCACAGCGATTCGCCGACGTTTAAGGTCAAGGCCGTGCCCGAGCTCGACGGCGCAGGCGAGACGCTGCGCCTGAACACCGAGGCCTACGGCGGCATGATCGACTACACCTGGTTCGACCGCCCGCTGGCGCTCGCGGGCCGCGTGTTGGTACGCGAAGGCGACCGTATTGAGAGCCGCCTGCTTGCCACCGAGCGCGAAGTCGCGATTATCCCGAGCCTTGCCATCCATATGAACCGCGGCGTTAACGAGGGCTTTGCGCCCAACCGAGCTGTTGACCTGTGCCCGCTCATCAGCGCCGGCGAGCTTAAGCAGGGTGACTTCGATGCCCTGATCGCCGACGAGCTGGACGTTGAGCCCGAGCAGATTCTGGGCCGCGATCTGTTCCTGGTCAATCGTCAGGATGCGCGCATTTGGGGCTGGGCCGATGAGTTTATCTCGACGCCCAAGCTCGACGACCTGGCCTGTGTCTATACCTCGCTACAGGCATTTTTGGGCGCCGAAAACGCGCACGACGTCTCGGTCTTCTGCTGCTTCGATAACGAGGAGGTTGGCTCCGAGACCAAGCAGGGTGCCATGTCGACCTTCTTGGCCGACGCGCTGCGCCGCATCAACGGATCGCTGGGTTTTGACGACGAGTCGTACCATCGCGCACTTGCTGCCTCGATGCTTGTAAGCTGCGACAACGCACATGCCGTGCACCCCAACCACGCCGAGAAGTGCGATGCCCGCAATCAGGTGGTGCTCAACGGCGGTATCGTCATCAAGGAAGCCGCCAACCAGCACTACTGCACCGATGCCTTTAGCCGCGCGGTGTTCCAGGCCATCTGCGATGACGCCGACGTGCCCACGCAGGCCTTCGCCAACAAGAGCGATATGGCCGGCGGCTCCACGCTCGGCAATCTGTCCAATATGCAGGCGAGCATGCATGCTGTGGACGTGGGCCTGCCGCAGCTTGCCATGCACTCGAGCTACGAGACCGGCGGCGTACGCGACGTGATGTACGCCATCCGCGCTCTCACCGCGTTCTACGAGCGCAACCTAACCATCAACGGCGCCGAAAGCGTGGAGCTCTAAATGCAAGCCGAAGACGAGAAGACCGAGGGCAGGTCTCAACTAATCGATCAGGGGTCGAAGCTGTTCGCCACCGCTTGCCATGAATCGGGAATCGACGTGTCCAACGCGTGGCCAGCGAGCGATGAAGAACTCAAGCGTAGCGCCTATTCGGACCATTATGGTAAGGAGATGGACTGGCTCTAATAGGCGAAACGTCGAAAACGCCAGATGAATGCCTGATATCACTTTGACAAAAGTATCGCAGGCAAAACCAACGTAATGGTGCAAACTAACCTGACCCCATTGCACCAAAAAGGGAGAATGCCGCAGGTCGGACAAAAGTCAGCGAGAGCCCGCCAGAGCGAGCAAGGTGACGTGAAAGAGGAGGGCATTGACCTTCTGGTCATGCCCGACGATTGAAAGGCAGATTGCCGCTCTGGCGGGCTCGCAGCGTCGAGGGGTTCCGGCGTTTGGCAAAACGCCGGAACAATCAGTGTTCGATCCAGCAGCGAAGCGTCTCGCCAGCTTGCAGGTGACGCAGATTCTCCGCGGCGATGTCGACCACGTTGTTGAGCGTGGCTGCCAGGTGGAACCAGCCCGAGACGTGCGGCGTGATGAGCATGTTGGGCGCATCCCACAGGGGGTTTGTCGCAGGCAGTGGCTCGGGATCGGTGACGTCGACCGCGGCGCCGGCGAGATGTCCCGACTCCAGAGCGGCAACCAAGTCGTCGGCGACCACAAAATCGCCGCGGCCGCCGTTGGCAAAGAAGGCGCCCGGCTTCATCGCGGCGAAGAACTCGGCGTTCGCCAGGCCGCGGGTCTCGGGTGTGCTCGGCATAAAGGATGCGACGACATCGGCCTCGGCCAGGCGCTCAGACAGGGCATCCATGCCGTCCATGTCCTCAAATACAATGGGGTAGACGAGCGGATGGCGCTTGATGCCGCGGACGTGCGCGCCCATGTCGCGGCAGAGCGTGGCGAAGTGGCCGCCGATATCGCCCGCGCCCAGCACCAGCACATTGGCGTTTTTGAGCGAGGTGACCGGTCCCAAATCCTCCCAGCGATGCTCGCGCTGCAAGTCGTGATAGCCGGGCAGGTGCTTCATCATGGAAAGGACCATGGCAAACATGTGCTCGCTTACGGCCTGACCGTAGGCGCCGATCGAGCAAGACAGCTTGACGTCAGCCGGCACGGTGCCGGCAGCAAGGTAGTCGTCATAGCCGGCGGTCTGCAATTGCAACAGCTGGAGATGCTCGCATGCCGTGAGCATGTCAGGGTCGATGTTGCCCAGGATCACGTCGGCATCGGCGACCTGCTCGCGCGTGGCGGCGTCGGCGCTCGTGTAGATAAAGTCCTCGCCCGGAGCGCTCGACTCAAGAATTACGCGATGACGGTCGTTGACGGGCAGCAAAACCAGGATGTTCACAAGCAGTCCTCTCCGCTCGACCTGCCAAAAAGGGACAGGTTTATTTTGGCAGGTTATATCAGGCAAAACGCTAAAAAACGCCGGATGCAAGACGAGCGTGCCCGTCAGCATCCGGCGCATCCACGGCTACCAGCTCAGCAGCTCGTAACCGTCCTCGGTCACCACGAGCTGTACCTCGCACTGGGCCGAATCGCTGCCGTCCTTGGTGCGCACACACCAACCGTCACCCTTGCTAATCTTGATGTCGGGCGCTCCGGCATTGACCATGGGCTCGATGGTAAAGACCATGCCCGGGGCCATGATGGTGTCCACATCGGGTGCCTCGGTGGTAAAGCCCACAAACGGGTCCTCGTGGAACTCCTTGCCAATGCCGTGTCCGCCGTACTCGCGCACCACGCTAAAGCCGGCGTCCTCGACGGTCTTTTGCACGGCCTCGGCCATAACGGACAGCGGTAGCCATGGCTTGACGGCCGCCAGACCCGCCTCCACGCTGGCGCGGGTGACGTCGACCAGGCGTTGGCGCTCGGCCGAGACCTCGCCGATGCAGAACATGCGGCTCGAGTCGCTAAAGTAGCCGTCCAAGATCGTGGAGCAATCCACGTTGATGATGTCGCCTTCGTGCAGCACATCCGTATCGCAGGGGATACCGTGACAGACCACGTCGTTGATTGAGGTGCACACGCTCTTGGGATAGCCCTCGTAGTTGAGATCGGCCGGCGTGCCACCGTGCTCGACGGTGTAGTCGTAGATCATCTGGTCGATCTGGTTGGTGGTCATGCCTGCGGCGATATGCTCGCCTACGTAGTCGAGCACGCCCACGTTGATGGCAGCGGAGCGCTTGATGCCCTCGATGTCGGCGGGCGTCTTGTAGAGTGTGCGGGGCAGAACCTCCCAGCCCTCTTCCCACAAGCGCTCGAGGCGCTCATCAAAGGCACTGTGGCATTTCTTGTATTTTTTGCCGCTGCCGCACCAGCAAGCGTCGTTGCGGCCAGGCACGGGTCCTTTGTCATACATGGCTAACTTCCTTTCATCCGCAGCTAGTATAGCCCACCCACGCGTCCATAAAAGTTGCGGTGATATAGTTCCGATCTAAGCGGTTTAACAGCATAAACAGGAACTATATCACCGCAACTGATGGAGTGGGATGGCGGACACTGGCTGCTGCGTGGCTTTGCTAGTAGCTCACCTGGCAGGGAATGCCGAGGGCTTGGACGCGCGCGGCAATGGCGTCAAGCACCTCGGGTGCTGCTTTGGCAAGGCCTGCGACCGGTGTCTCGCGCGCCACCGTGTAGATGGTCGCTTCTTGTGGGCGAATGCGCTCAAGCGCCGCGAGCCAGGGGGCGACGTACTCCTCGCCGGTGTTGTCGATGAGCTTGCCCTGATACTTGCCGTTCAAAAAGATCGTCTGGATAATAACGTGACCGTCAAAGCTTGCGAACGTCTCGATCTGGTGCTCGACGTCGTAGGGGCCAACAGGCTGGTCGAGCAGCTGGATAAACGCCGGGTCGACCGTATCGAGCTTGAGGATGTTGTCGTCGACCATCATGAGCGCATTGTGTACCTCGGGGCGGTCGGCGCGCGTGCCGTTGGAGAGCACGGCAATCTTGGAGTTTGGGGCCAGCTGGTCGCGAAGCGCGACGGCACCGGCGATGGCCTGCGGAAACTCCGGTGCGGCGGTGGGCTCGCCGTTGCCTGCGAAGGTGATCACATCGGGGAGCTCGCCCTCGGCTGCCATATCGCGCAGCTTTGCCTCGAGCGCGTCGAGTACCACGGCGGTTGTGTTGTACGGCTCGTGGCAGGGGCGCTCGGCGTTGAGGCCGTTTTCGCAGTAAATGCAGTCGAACGTGCAGATTTTGCCGCTGGCCGGCATCATGTTGACGCCGAGCGAGAGACCAAGGCGACGGCTGCGAACGGGCCCAAAGATGGGGCTGGCATTCAAAAACGTAGACATAGGCATATGCTCCTCAAGACAATTGTGCCTAAGCATAGCATCGGCTCCAAAGCAGGGTGCGGGCTCTTGCTTTACAAGTTTCGTTTTTTCACGTCGCTCATTATGCCGTGTCATGAAAAGCCTCGGGTCGGGTAAAGTTAATCTGTTAACAAGGCGTAAAGCAATGCGGGTCTATCCAGCCGTACTGACGCGCAACTGGATGGGCGTTGATGATGGGGGCACAACATGGATTTTACGGTCGAGAATGCGGGCACCACGATTGCCTGTCGCGAATATGCCGGCCCGGATGTGTCGCCTGATACTCCTGCCTTGGTGTGCGTGCACGGCGCTTGTGTCGACGGCACATTTTTCGACGGCATCGCATGTGAGCTCGGTCGCAACTACCGCGTAATTGCCTATGACCGCCGCGGCTGTGGCGGCAGCAGCGAAGCGGCAGACGGCAGCTATGATCTTGCCGCTCAGGCCGCCGACCTGCAGGCCGTGATCGAACACGTTGGCGCTCCGACAAATGTGCTTGCGCACAGCGCCGGTACGTTGGTGGCGCTGGAGCTTCTTCGCACCGAACCCCATCTCGTCGCCCGTGCGATTCTGCATGAGCCGGCTGTGTCGGCCGAAGGCGTCGGCATGGGCGCAGCTCCGATTTTGCTCGATATGATTGCGGCTGGAAAGGTTTCAAGGGCGCTTCGGCTTTTCTTGGGAGCTCTCGGCGACTTGGACCCCGAGGCTCCTGGGACGACCGAAGCGGAAGCCAAGCATGCCCTGCGCAATGGTCGTTGCTTTATGGCCAATGAATACGGAACAAATATGACATATGCTCCCGACTGGGAGCGCGCCCGCGAATCAAAGGCGGTGTCGGCTGTGTTTTTGGGCGAGCTTTCGGTCGGTACACCCCGCGAGGCTGGTACGCGAGCGGCTGCCGAATATCTCGATTGCCCCCTTGTGACGATCCCGGGCGCGCATAACGGTTTGCGCGATCGCCCCGTTACGGCGGCAAACGCCGTTCACGATGTCTTGGAGCGTTAGCACGCTCGATGACCTGCGGGGAGGGGGACTGTTGGCGTTTCGTCATTGTTAACGAATGCGCCAATAACCACGCGCCCGCGGTTCCATTACCACCGTTTGCCAGGTCATAAAAATGTAACAGCATTCACGTGCTTACCTGCATCGGCAAGGTGTTACCCTTGTAGCATTTGGAACCCACCGCTACCATGCGAAACTATCGAAGGGGCCCCATATGCTCAATAATCACGAGGTCAATCTAACCGACGAGGAGGCTGCCGCTGAGGTCGCCCGCGTCGCGAAGACCTACCCCGTGGTGCGTTTGCTGTCGGACGATCAGATTAAGAGCGAGCCTAACTGCCTGCTCGCCGGCGATCGCTGCCCTTGTCTGCGTCAGTCGAGTCTTGAGGCTTTGGCAGACTCCGATGAGTTGTCGGAGCAACTGCTCAACGATGGTGTTGAGTACCGCGCTCGCCTACGCCCTCTGAAGGTCGAGGGCGAGCCTCACGTCCTGCTGATGGTGCGTCCGATCGATGAACAAGAGACTGCAGAAGAGGACCTTGTCTACACCGACGTGCTGACGAGTGTGCGCAATCGCCGATATTACGAGGAAAAGCTCCGTAGCGCCCGCATGAATGCCGGCGTTGCGGTGATCGACCTTGATGATTTTAGGGTCTTCAACGATACGTGCGGCCGCCATGCCGGCGACCTTGCGCTCGGTGCCGTGGCGACAGCCATACGCAGCGGTATTCGTTCGACTGACGAACTTGTGCGCTATGGCTGCGACAAGTTTGTGGCCGTCATGCCCGATATTCCCTCCGATGACTTCGCCCGTCGCCTGCGTCAGGTATCCGATGCCGTTCGTTCCGCGATTATTCCGGGCCATGAGCACGTGAGCTTGACGGCATGTGTTGGTGGCGTTCGCATTCATGGCGAGACGGTTGATGAGGGCGTTGGCCGCGCTGTCCAGTTACTGAGCCGTGCTAAGGCAAAAGCCGGTACGGTCGTGACCGATGGCGATTTCATCGAGGTCTTCCAAAGCGAAAAGCCTTTGGTGCTTATCGTCGATGACTCCGAGATGAACCGAGCCATTCTCAACGAGATGCTCAAGGACGAGTATTGCATCCTCGAGGCCGAAAACGGTCGTACGGCGCTCGATATGGTCGACCGCTATGGCGATGAGTTGTCGCTCGTGCTGCTGGACATTGTCATGCCGGGCGTGAGCGGCTTTGAGGTGCTGGCCGATCTGTCGCGCCGATCGGTTGTTGACAATCTGCCTGTCATCATGATTTCGAGCGAAGAATCCGACGATGTGGTTCTGCGTGCGTACGAGCTGGGCGCCTCGGACTATATCAGCCGCCCGTTTGACGCCCGTGTCGTGCGCCGTCGTGTAAGCAACACTATCCGTCTGTACGCCAAACAGCGCCGCCTGACGAGCCTGCTGTCCCAGCAGTACAACGAGCGCGTCAAGAACAGTCGCATGCTCATCGACATCATGGCCGGTGTCATGGAGCTTCGCAACGGCGAGAGCGGCAGGCACGTTACGAACATCGAAAAGCTGACCGAGCTGCTGCTTGGCTGTCTGGTCCAGCGTAGCGACACCATTTCCCTCGACAACGAGGAACGCTCCACGATTGCCCTGGCTTCGGCGCTGCACGATATCGGCAAGATGGCGATTGACGATGCGATTCTCAACAAACCCGGACGCCTTACGTCCGAGGAGTTCGAGATTATGAAGACGCATACTACGATTGGCGCCGACATGTTGCTTGAGCTGGGCCGACATCACGTCGGCAATGCGCTTATGGAATATGCGTACCAGATTGCGCGTTGGCACCACGAGCGCTGGGACGGCAAGGGTTATCCCGATGGCCTTAAGGGCGACGATATTCCCATTGCCGCACAGGTGGTTTCGGTGGCCGACGTGTACGATGCTCTGACGAGCGTGCGCGTGTACAAGGACGCTATCCCGCACAAGGAGGCGATCCAGATGATCTTGGACGGTAAGTGCGGTGAGTTTAACCCGCTGTTGCTCGACTGTCTGCTCGAGGTGCAAGACCGTATTGCCGAGACGTTGGCACGCCCCGCCGACGTCGTCGCATTTCCCACGATTTAGTTTGACCAAAGGAGTTTAACCCATGATTTCCATGCGTGAGGCGTATGAGAAGATCGGCGCTAATTATGAAGACGCGTGCGCTCGGCTGATGGGCGAGGAGATGCTTAGCCGCTTTGCCCTCAAGTTTTTGGATGACGAGAGCATGGACAAGCTGGAGGCCGCCATGGCGGCGGGAGACGCCGAAGGTGCGTTTATGGCAGCGCATACGCTCAAGGGCGTGAGCCAGAACCTGGGATTCGATAATCTGTACGAGCCGGCGGTCGTGGTGACCGAGGCGCTGCGCGGCGCCGATGCCGTTGACGGCGCTCGCGAGGGAATGCATGCGCTGCAGCAGCAATATGCGGCTACGATGTCGGCCCTGCGCGAGGCGGCCGAATAAGAGCTTGCGGGCCTTGGGCTGCGTGCAGGCAGCATATAGGTAAAAGGGCGCCCCGCCGGACCATGTGGCCGGCGGGGCGCCCTTATCTGTTTTGTGGTTCGCGTGCTAGCGGGCCTGCTTGACCTTGGCTGCCGCCTCGACAAACGACTTCCAGAGGTTAAAGTCGGTTTCGAGCGTCTGCCAGGTGTACTCGGGATGCCATTGCACGCCCAGGCAGAAGGGTTGGCCTTCGACCTCGATGCACTCGGGAACACCGTCGGTTGCCTTGGCGACCAAGCGCGTGCTTTTACCCAGACGATCGACGCAGCAGTGATGTGCCGAGTTGGTCTGGATCAGCCTGTGCCCGCCAAGCGCGCGCTCCAGAAGCGAACCCGGCACGACCTCGACGGGATGCACGGGGTCGTTGAGCACGTGGGTATGGCGCCACTGCGTGCGGCCCTCGCGAGCGCCCAGGCTCGGCACGTCCATGCACAGGGTGCCGCCAGTGGCGACATTGAGCAGCTGTGTGCCGCGGCAGGTGGTAAAGAGCGGCTTTTTGGCGCGGAGCACCTCGCCGACTAGCTTAAACTCAAAGCAATCGCGGATCTCGCAGCAGAGGGTGGGGTCGTAGGGTCGATCATCGCCCCAACGTTTGGGATTGACATCGGGGCCGCCGGGGATGGCGATGCCGTCGGCGATATCGACGTAATGACGGATGACCTCAATGTCCTCGGTGATGGACATCTGCAGCGGCAGACCGCCGGCGGCAAGGATGGCATCGACAAAGACACTTGCGATCTCCTCGTTGGGGGAGAGCGTTTCGCTCAAAAACGGCTTCGCCTCTTCCCAGCGCGGCGCGACGAGGATGAGTGGGCGGTCGGCGGGGGCGACGTCGACGTGCGGGGTGTAGGACGATGAAGTACGAGTTCCGATCATAGGTGTAACTTTCGAGTTTGGATGGGCATGGCGGGCGGGTGGGCGGTCTGGCTAGTGACCCTTGATGGAGTTGAGGAAGTCCTGGGCGCGCTTGGTCTGGGGGTGGTCGAAGAACTCGTCGGGCGTGCCGGTTTCCACGATCTGGCCGTCGGCCATGAACACGACGCGGTCGGCCACGCGGCGGGCAAAGTTCATCTCGTGCGTGATGACGATCATCGTCATGCCCTGCTGTGCCAGACGGACCATGACCTCGAGCACCTCGTTGATCATCTCAGGGTCAAGGGCGCTCGTGGGCTCGTCAAAAAGCATGGCCTTGGGTTGCATGGCAAGCGAGCGGGCGATGGCTACGCGCTGCTGCTGGCCGCCCGAGAGCTGTGCGGGCACCTTATCGGCCTGCTCGGCAACGCCCACGCGGCCCAGCAGGTCCATGGCGCGCTCGCGGGCCTCGTCCTTGGAGACACCCAGCACATCGACCGGTCCCAGCATGACGTTCTGCAGTACGGTCATATGTGCGAACAGGTTGAACTGCTGAAACACCATGCCCAGCTCGGCGCGCATGCGGGCAAGATCCTTGCCTTCTTGCGGCAGGGGCTCGCCCTCGATGAGGATCTCGCCCGAATCGATGGTTTCCAGGCGGTTGATGGTGCGGCACATGGTCGACTTGCCTGAGCCCGAGGGACCGATCACAACGACGACCTCGCCGCGGTCGACCGAGAGATTGATGTCGTTGAGGACGTGCAGATCGCCATAGTGCTTATCGACGTGTCTGAGCTCGATCAGCGGCTGATTGCCGGTGGAAGAGGTGCTCTGTGCCATGGTGCTCGGCTCCTTATGACTCGAAATGGTAAAGCGTTAGCGGATGATGGTCGCGCCGGTCTTGTGCGAAACATAGACAGCGGCCTTGTTGATCGCGACGTTGATGAGGATGTAGATGACCGCGATAACCAGGTAGACCGACACGAGGGCGTCGTAGTTGGTAATGAGCACGCGGGCGTTTTGCATGAGGTCGGGGTAGCTCACCACGTAGGCAACGGTGGTGTCTTTGACTACGACCACGAGCTGCGAAATCAAGGACGGAATGATAAACCGAATAGCCTGCGGCAACACGATTTTAAAGGTGATTTTAGCTTTGGAGAGACCGAGTGCCTGGGCTGCCTCGACCTGACCGCGCGGCACGGCGTTGACGCCGGCGCGGAAGATCTCGGCAAGTACACCGGCTGCAGCAAGCGCGACGGGAAGCGTGAGCATCCAAAACGACGGCAGCGCGATCTTGTACTGGGGCAGCACCAAAAAGAAGAAGTAGATGAACAGCAGGCTCGGCACACCGCGGAAGAAATCGGTGAGCACGCGGCAGACCAGCTGCAGCGGCTTGATGCCGCTGGTGCGGCCGAGCATAAGGGCTAAGCCCAGTACCAGCGCAATGACGCCGGCGGTGAGTGCGACTTTAACGGTGCCCTCAAAGCCGGCAAGCAGGAACTTCCAGGTGGTGAGGTGCGTAAAGAAATACCAGTAGTGGACTGAAAGCTGACCGGTCACATAAAAGCGCTGCAGGACCAGAGCGATGAGCGCGGCCACGGCAACGAGCGAAATGGCGGTGCCGATGCGGATCTTGGCGCGCATCTTGGGGCCGGGAGCCTCGTAGAGCGCATCGCGCATGGTAAGTGCAGGGGAGGAATGCTTGCTCATCGGAGGATCCTCACCTTCTTATCGATGTAGTTGCCAATGTGGCTCACCACAAAGGCCGTGCCCAGGTAGCCGAGCGCCGAGATAAAGAACGCGGCGACGCCGCCAAGTGAGCGCGTGTTGATATAGCTCACCACGCCGGTGAGCTCCTGCGGTTTAAGCGGCACCTGGCTGCCGAGCGCGGTGGTGAGCATGACGGCGATAAAGAGGTTCGTCATGGGCAGCACGCTTGAGCGCAGTGCCTGCGGAATCACGATCTTGGCGAGGATACGGCTGAAGCTCATGCCGAGCGAGCGGGCGGCTTCCACCTGGCCGACGCCAACGGTGTTGATGCCGCTCATAAAGTTCTCGGAGCCAAAGGCCGAGCCCAAAAGGACCGTGGCGACGATAACGCAGGTACGGTAGGGCAGGACGACCTTGAGCGGCGGCAGCGCATAGACGACGATGATGAGCAGTGCGATGCCTGGGATGTTACGGAAGACCTGGACATACAGGTCGCCAAAGACGCGCAGCGGCTTGAGCGGCGACACGCGCATCACAGTGACGGCAACGGCCAGCACCATGGCGATGGCAAACGACTCAAGTGTCATGCCCCAGGTTGCTAGCAGGGCGTCGATATAGTTCTGGCCATAGAGCGACCAGAGCTCGGAGAGACTCATGCGGACCTCCCGCCGATAAGGAAAGGGGCTCCCGTGTGTACGGAAGCCCCGACAACTCAGTGAGGAAACAGTTTACCGCAATAAAGCGCATCATGCGTTTCCGTATGGTTTCGTTGCGGTCGTTACCAGGCTCGCTGCCTAGGCGCCGATTTCGGGCAGCTCGGGAACATTAGTGTCGCCCGTACGGTCGCCGATGCAGATCTGCCACAGCTCGGTCCAGGTGCCGTCGTCCTCGATCTTCTTAAGGAAGTCGTTAACGAAGGCGACACCGTCGGAATCGAGCGGCAGACCGATGCCATAGGGCTCCTTGCTGCCGAAGGGCTTGCCGGCAATCTTGTACTTGCCGGGCTCGCGGACCAGGGCGCTCTGCTGCATGTTGTTATCGATGACATAGGCGTCAACGCGACCCTGCTGGAGTGCCTGACGGGCCTCCTCGTCGGTCTTGAACTCCTGCTGGCTGGCCTTGGGAGCGAACTCCTCCAGGATGGCGGGGCCGTTGGAGCCAGACTGGACGGCGACGTTCTTGTCGGCCAGGTCGTCGACGCTCTTAATGTCGTCGTTATCGGCGAGCACCAGGATGGCCTGCTGCGTGTAGTAATAGGGACCGGCAAAGGAGACGAGCTTCTTGCGCTCGTCAGTGATGGTGTAGGTGGCAAAGACGGCGTCGACCTGGCCGTTCTGCAGGACGGACTCGCGCGTGTCCGAGGTCACCTGGGTGATCTCGACCTTGTTCTCGCCCAGAATGTAGTTGGACAGGAGCTGTGCGATACCGGCATCGAAGCCGCGGGTCTGACCGTCTTTTTCGTTGAGGAGGGAGAAGAGCGTGGAGGTCTGAACGCCACCGATCTTAAAGACGCCGGCGTCCTTGACGGCCGTCGCCCAGGTGCTGGCGGCGATGGCGTCGTCATCGGCCTTGGGGCCGTCGTTGACGAGCTTGTCGAATGCCTTGGCATCGAGCGTGGTGGAAGCCCCGGTATCCTCGGAGCCCTTTGAGGAGCCGGCGGCGGAACCCTTGTCGGCCTCGGCGCTGGTGTCGGAGCAGCCGGCAAGACCAAGGCCGGCGACGGTTGCGAAGGTGGCGGCAACGAAGCCGCGGCGGTCGAGAACGACCTGCTGGGAGAGGTTCTTGCTCATAGTAGAACACCTTTCTCAATAAAATCCCTAGCGGTTGAGTAGAGTTATACCCTATCGCGCTCAAATGGGTCAACACGAAATAACTCAGAAACATACTTGCCTTATGGGTTATTCTACCTACCAAAAAGGGACAGGTTTATTTTGGCAGGTTTTATCTGGACAAACGTCGGTTGTTGCTGCTGAGATAGTGCTTTTCGGACGGCCCGCCTCGCTGTTTTGTCTCAATCAGTAACAGGTAGACGAGGAAATGGGTTCTACCTGTTACAGATCGAGATTTTCTCTTCAGGGGAATTCGAATGTCTCAATCTGTAACATCTGGACGGTCAAAAGGTCCCTATCTGTTACAGATTGAGACAAAGGTCTGGGACTACGACGTCTTATCTAGATCTGTAACAGTTAGACGAAAATTCGGACTCTAGATGTTACAGATCGAGATAATCGCGTCGCGAAAACAAAAACCTCCGCAGGGGTGCTTCCCTTGCGGAGGTTTTTCTATTCGTTCAGCAGACGTACCGCTTCGGCGGCCATGTTCTCGACCGTCATGCCGGATTGCGCCAGCAGCTCGTTGGGGTCGTAGCGGTCGGGGAAGCCCTTGGCGATGCCGAAGGTGCGTGTGCGCACTGGCGTGCAGGCCAAGTAGCACGCGACACGCTCGCCCCAGCCGCCGTCCAGTATGCCGTCCTCGAGGGTGACGACAACGCGATGCTCGGTGGCAAGGCTGTCGAGGAACTCGCGGTCGAGCTCGGTTGCAAAGCGCGGGTTGACGAGCGTGGCCTCGATGCCGTACTCGGCAGCCAAGCGGTTTGCCACGCGCTCGCCCAGCTCAAAGAAATCGCCAAGCGCAAGCACGGCCACATCGCGGCCCTGACGTACGACGTTGTAGCGAACGGCGCTGTAGTCGGTGTCCTCGGCGGGCGCCAAATCGGGGCGGCTCACCAGGCCAATGCCGGGCACGCGGATCGCCACGGGATGCTCGCGGTGGTCGAGTGACCAGCTCAGCATGGACAGATATTCCTCCATGCAGGCCGGTGCCAGGTAGTGCATGTTGGGAAGACCGCCCAGCATGGAAATATCAAAGAACGAAAGGTGCGTCTCTGACGTGGTGCCAAAGATCGACGCGCCAAACACCAAAATGGTTGCCGGGGCGTCGTTGAGGCACAGGTCGTGCCATAGCTCGTCGTAGGCGCGCTGCAAAAACGTGCCGTACACACCAAAGACTGGCTTGGCGCCCGAGCGCGCAAGCGCGGTGGCAAAGGTCACGGCGTGCTCCTCGGCAATGCCCACATCGACGAACTGTTTGCCGGCGGCAGCGCGAAGCTCAGGTGTAAAGCCCATGATGTAGGGCGTGGCGGCCGTGATGCCCACGACCTGCGGATCGCGCTTGATGGCGGCGCTGAGCGCCTCGCCCGTAATGTCGGCGTAGGTGCGCGGCGCAGGCTCGCTCGGATGGCCCGGGCAGAGCTTGCGCCCGGTCGCCATGTCAAACGGACCCACGTGGTGCCAGCGCTCGGGGTCGCTCTGGGCTGGCTCAAAGCCCTTGCCCTTGGCGGTGGAGACGTGCAGCACGATGGGATGATCGATATTACGCAGTTCCTGCAACGCGTCGACGAGGGCCAACACATCGTTGCCGGCGTCCAGATAGTGGTAGTCGAGCCCCATCGCGCGGAAAACGTTGCGCTCACAGGTGCCGTTGCTGGCACGCAGCTCGGCCAGATTGCGATACAGGCCGCCATGGTTCTCGGCAATGGACTGGTCGTTATCGTTGACGATAATGATCAGGTTGCTATCGAGTTCGGCGGCATTGTTAAAGCCTTCAAACGCCAGGCCGCCCGAAAGCGAGCCGTCGCCAATGATGGTGATGACGTTGTACGCATCGCCCGCCAGGTCACGAGCGTGCGCTAGCCCGCAGCCCAGGCTCACCGAGGTCGAGGTGTGGCCCATGGCGAACAGGTCGTGCTCGGACTCGTCGGGATTGGCAAAGCCAGAAGCCTCACCATAACGCTCCGGATCGATATAAGTGTACGCGCGCCCGGTCAGCGCCTTGTGGGCGTAGGTCTGGTGCGAAACGTCAAAGACAATCTTGTCGATGGGGGAGTTAAATACGCGATGAATCGCAACCGTAAGCTCAACGACGCCCAAGTTGGGGGCAACGTGCCCGCCGACGGCGGCGGAGCTTTCGAGGATTGCCTGACGGATCTCGCCGCAGAGCAGCGGAAGCTCGGCGCGGTCGAGAGCCTTGACGTCCTCGGGCGTTGTCGTTTGCGTAAGCAGCATCGTTGTGGGTTACTCCATGCGAATCGTGCGCCGGCACTCCCTCGGCCGGCACAATTGCACAAGACAGTCTCGCACATTTTGGCGTTTGATATGTGACGGCGGCGCGGTAATTCGCCAACTGGTGGGGCAAAACGTTTTGTCCGATGCCATACTGATATGTTCCATGATGTTTTTATCGATTGTGCACAGGCCGTGGCTTGTCGCCGTGAGTCGCTGGAAGGAGGCAGCATGTCCGATGCCGTTCGTGCCGAAAAAATCGCGCACGAGGTCGACTATGCCGCCCGCCAGCTGGCCCAGGCGGGCCGCTTGGACCTGACGCACGAGTTTATCCAGCATGGCGACGTGACGGTCTATGCACATGTGACTTCGGTAGCGCGGGCGAGCCTGTCCTTTGCCGAGCGCTTGGGCCGTGCCGGCATTTCGGTCGACCGTGCTTCGTTGTTGCGCGGGGCCTTGCTGCACGATTACTTTCTCTATGACTGGCACGATCCTGACCCAAGCCATCGGCTGCATGGCTTTCGCCACCCGTTTTTTGCCCTGGCACGTGCGGAGGAAGATTTTGAGCTGACGCCGCGCGAACGGAATATTATCGTGCGGCATATGTTTCCGCTGGTGCCAGTGCCGCCGACGTGTCGTGAGGCTTGGATTGTATGCCTGGCAGATAAATGGTGCGCTCTGCGCGAGACGGTCGCCGGTCGTCTGCGGCGCAAGGACGAGGCGGACGATGACGTGAGTAAAGCATCGAGCGAAAAGAGGAGAGGGTAGACGGTGGAAACCGCGATTGATATGGCGTTTGGCGGCGCGACGCTTGCCGCCTGCCCACTCTCGGCACTGGTGCTCTCGTTTGCCTTTTACGGGTTTTGCGGTTGGGCATGGGAGTCGACAGTATGTGCCATGCTCAATCACGGACGATTTGCCAACAGCGGCTTTTTGCTGGGGCCGTGCTGCCCAATCTATGGCGCGGGCGGCATTGCCTGCTGGCTGCTGTTGCGCGGGATTCCGGATGCCTCGAGCCAGTTTGTCGCTGCAGCACTCGTATGCAGCGTGATTGAGTATAGCGTAGGCGTGCTGTTGGAAAAAACAACGGGCGCTCGCTTTTGGGACTATTCGCACCTGCCGTTTAACCTGCACGGACGCATCTGCCTGTACTGGGCATGCGCGTTTGGCCTGGGTGCGTTGTGCATTTGCCGTTTAGTGGAGCCGGCATTGCTGGGGCTGCTTGGCCATCTGCCGGTGCTGATTGTGCGGCTGTCCGCCTTTATCGTCGCGGTCGCGATGATGGTCGACGCGGTGTGCTCTTTGGCCAGCTGGCGCCGCCTGTTCGATCAGCTGGAGCGTGTGCGCGCCGACCTTGCCGACCGCATCAATGAGTCGCTTGCCGATGCCTCGGACTCAATGCTCGAACGTATTCCCGATTCTACGATTGATTCGGTGGCACAGACGCACATCCGTAGCCGTGCCGTTAACGCGTGGCTGGCCGAGCTGGGCGACGCGGCGCTCGATGCCCTGCGCGAGAAGGCTTCGATGCCGACGTTTATCGCGGATGGTGCTCGCGGCCTGGCACTTGCCGCCCGCCGCGTGGCCGATGCCGCGCCGAGCATGCCGCGTCCGTCGCTCAGTCGCCGCCTTGCCGGCAAGCGCATGAGCCGTCCGGTGCCGAGCGTGTCACTCAGCCGCCGCGACCTACGCTTCTTTAACGCCTTCCCGCGCCTGCGCATCAATCGCTACGAAGGTGTCATTCGAGCAACTAATCTCCGCGACCGCGCCCACGAGCTGTTTCGGCGCTAGCCGGGACGGGCGCGCTCACGGCTCCCTTGTTCGCGTATTTCCCGTCCGTTTCGCGTCCGTTGCCGTGCCGTTTCCAAGATTGCGGCACCGTTTCCATTCGACAACGCAGCGTTTAACAACGCCGTATCTGGTCTACACCAGTTGCCCCTCGGCCGCATTATGGGCGCCGACAACGTTCATGCGATCAAGGGGGGAGCGAATGTTCGATACGGGATCGACAACGTTTATGCTCATCTGCACCATGCTCGTGTTTTTAATGACACCGGGTCTGGCGTTTTTCTATGGCGGCCTGTCCAGGCGCAAAAATGTCATCAACACCATGCTCATGTGCTTTGGCGCCATTGGCCTGGTTGGTGTGCTGTGGATTGTTGCCGGCTGGTCGCTGGCTTACGGCGGCGACGGTTCCAACCCGTTTATTGGAGGCCTTGACCAGCTGCTGTGCCTGCCGGTGCTCGGCCAGGTGCTGCAGACGGCCGAGGGCAATGCCGCGGACGGTGCCGTCTACCCTCAGATCATCAACATCGCCTTTCAGATGGCATTTGCCATGATCACTGCTGCTATCGTCACGGGCAGCCTGGCCGGCCGCGTTAAGTTTGGTGCCATGACGGCTTTCCTGGGCATTTGGCTGCTCGTGGTCTATGCGCCGCTCGCCCACATGGTTTGGGGCGGCGAGGGCTCCTTTATCGGCGACATCATCGGCGCGCTCGACTTTGCCGGCGGCGACGTGGTGCACATTTCGTCCGGTCTTACGGGCCTGATTCTCTGCTTAATGCTCGGCCGTCGTCGTGGCTTTGGCATGGTGAGCTATCGCCCGCATAACGTGCCGTTTGTGGCGCTGGGCGCCGGGCTGCTTTGGTTTGGCTGGTTTGGCTTTAACGGCGGCAGCGAGTTTAAGGCCGACGCCGTGGCGGCACTCGCCATCCTCAACACCGTGACGGCCAGCGCGGCGGGCATGGTCTCGTGGCTTGTCGTCGAGCGCGTGCACACCGGTCGCCCCACGCTGGTGGGTGCCAGCACCGGTCTGGTTGCGGGCCTTGTGGTGGTCACGCCGGGTGCGGGCTTTGTCGAGCCGTGGGCAGCGCTGGTCATGGGCCTGATCGTCTCGCCTGTCTGCTACTTGGCCATCAGTCATCTCAAGACCAAGTTCGGCTACGACGATGCGCTCGACGCGTTCGGTTGCCACGGTATCGGCGGCATCTTGGGCGGCGTGCTCACAGGCCTGTTCTGCGTGCCGGAGCTCTCGTGGACCGGTAAGGGTGGCCTGTTCTACACGGGCGACGTGTCGCTGCTCATCTCGCAGATTTTGGGCATTGTGGTGACGGTCGCTATTGTTTTTGTGCTCGATCTGGTGATCGCCGCGGTGGTCAAGGCGCTGTTCCACGGCAGCCTGCGTGTGGACGAGGCCGACGAGGCGTTGGGCCTGGATGCGAGTCAACACGGCGAGAGCGCATATCCCTCCTTCTCGGGACTTGACTAGCGGCTTCCCCAGGCACCGCACCTTGGGTTTCAAACCGTCGCTTGCGTACAAAAGTACGCGGCGCTCCTCTTTCAACCCAATCTGCGGCACCTGGGAAACCCGCGTCTCATGTAAAGGGATACGTTGATTATTGAGAGGAATTCATTATGAAAAAGATCACGGCTATCGTGCGCCAGGAAAAGCTTGAGGTTCTTAAAGATGCGCTGTTTGCTGCCGATGTTCGCGGCATGACTATCAACCAGGTGCAGGGCTGCGGTGCACAGCATGGCTGGAAGGAGTACGTGCGCGGCAACGAGTTGCTTGTCAACACGATCCCTAAGGTGCAGTTCACCCTCATCTGCGCCGATGAACATGTCGACGGCATTGTCGAGATTATCTGCAACGCCGCTCGCACCGGTGCCGTTGGAGACGGCAAGATTTGGGTCGAGCCGGTCGAGGAAGTCATCCGCATCCGCACCGGCGAACATGGCCCCTCTGCGGTGTAGGACAATCTTTCGCCTGACGGGCGTGCCTCTCCTTCGTCTACAATATCGTGCAGACGAAGGAGAGGCACGCTCATGATCAAGATGTTTGCGAGTGACTTAGACGGAACGCTGCTGAACGCTCTGCACGAGGCAGATGGGACCATCCGCCGTGCCATTCGCGAACTGACCGAGGCTGGCCTGCATGTGGTTCCCGCGACCGGACGCTCGACGCTGCCGATCGGCGAGCATGGCTTTACGGGGCTGGCGCTCGATGCCTGCTGCTCTAACGGCTCCATCGTGCGCGACAGCCATGGCGAGGTGCTCAAGACCTGGACCATCGACCCACAGGTCACCGAGGAGCTGCTCAAGGCGTTCCCGGACATTTGCTTTGATTGCTCCACGCCCGATGGCATGTTCTCGAGCGGTTCGTTCGAGATGCATCAGGCGGGCTTTAAAAAGGACAGCCCTATCAAGCGTATCGTGATGCGTGGCATGCGTGCACGCGGCGGGTATCACGAGGAGCAATATTTCGACCAGTCGATCGGTGACATCCTGCGCCACGATGTGTGCAAGATCAACTGCCGCGTGACCTCGCCCGAGCTGGAGCGTGACCTTAAAGCATATTTGGCCGAGCGATCGGACCGCGTGGTCAACGCGCCGTTCGATCCGGTGATGTTCGAGATCACGGACGTGGCGTGCAACAAGGGCGAGAGCGTGGCCTGGCTGGCGGGCTACTACGGTATTGCCGAGGACGAGGTCGCGGTCTACGGCGACGGCGGCAACGATATCGCCATGCTCAAGCGTTTCCGTCACAGCTACGCGACCAAAAACGGCAGTGACGCGGCCAAGGCCGCCGCGAGCGTGACCATCGGCAGTTGCATGGTCCACGCCGTTCCCAAGCATATGCTCGCCACCATGCGCAAGCAAAACTCCCGCACCGTCATCGAATAATGTGGCAAAGGGATAGTCCCTTTGTCACATGGGAGATGCCGGCTTTTGGCGTATAGGACTGTTACGCTTTCGCCACCAACAAATTTCGAGTTATTCGGCCTGTCGGAGGTCGTTAAATGGCTAAAGATGCCCTCGCAGGAACATTCATACCTCTAACGGTGTTTGATTCGGTGACGTAAGTGCGCAAATGGGCATGTATGCGCTCAAATAAGGACAAAAACTTTCAGATAATCCCGGTGGTGCATTTATGCAGAACCAGCAGCGTGGCCGAATAACTCGAAAAATGTAGGTAGCAGTTCGGCGACAAGCTCGGGTATGGCAAAGGAACTGTTCCTTCGCCATACCCGAGTCCCGATCTTCTGAAATGCGAACAAACATTCGCATATCTAACTGCGCTTTGATAGAATTGATACTGTTGGTGGCAGTTCCATGTGCCGGGCAACGCCCTCCATCTGATGGGAGGTGATGCCCATGACCGATCTGATTGATTTCGTGAGACTTCTGACCGCTTTGGTCTCGTTCTCCACGGCGCTCGTCGGGCTTTCCGAGGCACTCAAGCAACGTTCGAAGCAACGTAAAAGGGGTCGCCGCCGCTAAGGCGTTGACCCCTTAATCCAAGCAACGGCGCTGCCCAGCTTTCCAGAACTTGGGCTGCCGTCGACGCTATTCTACCCACGAATGACATTTTGAACAATCGGCAATGCCGCTCCAAAAGCCAGGCACAACTGGCACAACCTAGGCGGTCGCTGAATGTGACAAGGGGGCAGTCCCTGTCACATCCAAAATATTGCCTTTACGTGTTGATGCACACGGTGTGCAATAATACTCGCACTGTGCAATAGCGCACAGTCTGAGTAACAAGGAGGACGCTTGTCCCAGCTCGAGAAATGCGACCGCCGGTCCCTTCGCTCACAGCGTGCCCTTCGCCAGGCGCTTGCCAGCGAGCTTGCCGAAAGCGGCGACCTTTCGCGCATTAACGTCGCGTCGCTCACCGAGCGCGCTGGCCTTACGCGCCGCACGTTCTATTCGCACTACCGCGATATCCCCGACTTTATCAATCAAATCGAGGACGGCTTGCTGGCCGAGATCCGTGAGCGCATTGAGCTCATCACCGCAGCTCAGCTGCCCGATCTCTATCACAACATCGATGAGCTCGAGCCGGCACCCGGTTCGGTTGAGTTGCTGCGCTACCTTGCGGCCAACCGCGATTTAATCGGATCGCTGCTGGGCCCGGGCGGCGACCCCGCCTTTATTAAAAAGATCATCGATACCGCACGCGAGGCCGTGGTGCCGCGCGCACAGACGGGCATTTTGGGCTTGGCGCTGGGCACCTTCTTTGACTACTACGTCACCTATGTCGTGAGTGCCGAGGTCGGCATGATCCAGCGTTGGTTTGAGCGTGACCTTTCTGAATCGCCCGAGACCATGGCGCGCATTATGACGGTTATCGCCTTTGTGCGCCCCGGCGACCTGTATGGCCAACCCATCGATATCAACGTGCCGGAATACGGCATGAAGCTATTGAACCTGCAGCTCGAGGACGCGGTCGACACCACCGCAACCGTCGAGTCCAACAACTAAGAGGAGAGACAATGAGCAAACTCGTCGAGGGCATTAAAGACCGTGTGGTCGCTGCCGCACGCGAGGCCGCGCCCGCCGTGGTGGACGCCGCGCAGAAGGCCGCGACCGCGGCTGCCGAGAAAGTTGCCGAGGCAGTTGCCGATGCCAAGAACGTGGCAGGGGAGACGTCCGTCGTCAGCGAGCCCGCCACCGCCGCTGAGCCCGTAGCCGCCGCCCAGGCCCCCGAAGGCGCGATCTTCAACCCCGAGGCCGCCCGCGGCAACCTGCACCTGGGCATCGACGTGGGCTCCACCACCGTTAAGCTCGCCGTGCTCAACGACGACAACCAGATCGTCTACGCCAAGTACCAGCGCCACCACACCGACGTCCGCGCTTGTGCCCGCGACCTGTTCGAGGGCGCTGCGACCGTGCTGCCGACGGCCCAGATGACCTGCGCCATTACCGGCTCGGGCGGCCTGCTGCTGTCCCAGTGGCTCGACCTGGAGTTTGTCCAGGAGGTCATCGCCAGCAAGCGTGCCGTCGAGACCCTCATCCCGGCCACCGACGTCGCCATCGAGCTGGGCGGCGAGGACGCCAAGATCATCTACTTCGACAACGGCATCGAGCAGCGCATGAACGGCACCTGCGCCGGCGGCACGGGCGCGTTCATCGACCAGATGGCAACCCTGCTGCACACCGATGCCAGTGGCCTCAACAAGCTCGCGGCCAACGCCACCACCATCTATCCCATTGCCAGCCGCTGCGGCGTTTTTGCCAAGACCGACGTCCAGCCGCTGCTCAACGAGGGCGCCCGCCCCGAGGACGTGGCCGCCTCCATTTTCCAGGCTGTCGTGACCCAGACCATTTCGGGCCTGGCGTGCGGCCGTCCCATCCGCGGCAACGTCGCCTTCCTGGGCGGCCCGCTGCAGTACCTCTCCGAGCTGCGCCACCGCTTCTACCTCACGCTCAATCTGGACGAGGAGCACCGTATTGTGCCCCAAAACGCTCACCTGTTTGTGGCGAGCGGCGCCGCCATGGCGCACGAGTCCAACAAGCTCAGTACGTTCCCGCAGCTCATCGAGGCCATCGATGCCCTGGGTGACACGCAGGGTGCCGAGGTCGAGCGCCTGGATCCGCTCTTTGCCACCGACGAGGACTTTGCCGAGTTCAAAACCCGCCACGACCAGGAAGTCGTCCCCAAGGGCAAGCTCGAAGGCTACACCGGCCGCGTGTTCATCGGTATCGACGCCGGCTCCACCACCATGAAAGCCGCGCTCGTGGGTGAGGACGGCCAGCTGCTGCACACCTGGTACGGCAACAACAACGGCGACATCCTAGGCACGGCCAAGGTCATCATGGCCGATTTCTACAACCACATCCCCGCTGGCTGCACCATCGGCCACGTGACCACCACGGGCTACGGCGAGGCGCTGCTCATCGAGGCCCTCAAGGCCGATTCCGGCGAGATCGAGACCGTTGCGCACCTGCGCGGCGCCAAGGCGTTCCTGCCCGGCGTCGAGTTCATCCTGGACATTGGCGGCCAGGACATGAAGTGCCTGCGCGTCAAGGACGGCGTCATTGAGCACATCATGCTCAACGAGGCCTGCTCGTCGGGCTGCGGCAGCTTTATCGAGAGTTTCGCCGTGTCTATGAACATGGACGTGCGCGCGTTCGCCGACGCCGCCATCCATGCCAAGGCCCCGGTCGACCTGGGCAGCCGCTGCACGGTCTTTATGAACTCGCGCGTCAAGCAGGCGCAAAAGGAAGGCGCCACGGTGGGCGACATCGCGGCCGGCCTGTCCTATTCCGTCATCAAGAATGCCCTGTTCAAGGTCATTAAGCTGCGCGACCCCAAGGAGATCGGCAGCCAGGTGATCGTCCAGGGCGGCACCTTTATGTCCGATGCCACGCTGCGCGCGTTTGAGCAGCTCACCGGCGTTCATGCCGTGCGTCCCGACATCGCCGGCTGCATGGGTGCCTACGGTGCGGCCCTGCTCGCCCGCGATCGCGCCGGCGCCGACGGCACCTCGGCCATCCTTTCGGCTGAGGACATCGCGCACCTCACCGTGACGCAAAAGCATGTCCGCTGCGGCCGTTGCTCCAACAACTGCCAGCTCACCGTTAACGACTTTGGCGGCGGCAGGCGCTTCATTACCGGCAACCGCTGCGAGAAGGGCGCTGGCCACAAAAAGCAGAAGACCGAGGCGCCCAACCTCTTCAAAAAGAAAAACGAGCTGCTGTTTAACCGCGAGGTGCTGAGCCCCGACGAGGCCCCGCGCGGTACCGTCGGCATCCCCCGCGCGCTCAACATGTACGAGAACTACCCCTTCTGGCACGCGTTCTTTACGCGCTTGGGCTTTAGCGTGCAGCTGTCCGACCAGTCGAGCAAGAAGACCTACCAGGCGGGCATCGAGTCCATGCCGTCCGAGAGCGTGTGCTACCCGGCAAAGATGAGCCACGGCCATGTGATGAACCTTATCGACCGCGATGTCGACTTCATTTGGATGCCGTGCGTGCGCTGGGAGCGCAAGGAGGATCCGACCGCCGGCAACTGCTATAACTGCCCCATCGTCATGAGCTACCCCACGGCGTTGGCACTCAACATCGACGAGATTCGCGAGCAGAACATCGAGTTCCTGTACCCGTTTGTGCCCTATCACGACAAGACCGAGCTCAAGCGCCGCCTGTACCAGGTGCTCGCCGTCGACCGCGTGGCCGATGCCGAGGCTGGTCGCGGCCGCGTGCGCGGTCCCAAGATCACACGCTCCGAGGTCGATGCCGCCGTCAATGCTGCCTTTGAGGCCGACGCGCGTTTCCACGAGGATATCCAGACCATGGGCGAGGAGGCCCTTAAGTGGGTCGAGGACCACGGCGGTCACGGCATCGTGCTCGCCGGCCGTCCCTACCATAACGACCCCGAGATCAACCATGCCCTGCCCGAGCTTATCTCGAGCTTTGGCTTTGCGGTCTTTACCGAGGATTCGCTCGCGCATCTGGTAAAGCCCGAGCGCCCCATTCGCGTCGTCGACCAGTGGATGTACCACAGCCGCCTGTACGCCGTCGCCCGTTTTGTGACGATGCGCAACGACCTGGACCTGATCCAGCTCAACTCTTTCGGCTGCGGCCTCGATGCCCTGACCACCGATCAGGTGCAGGAGATTCTGGAAGCCAGCGGCAAGATCTATACCGTGCTCAAGATCGATGAGGTGTCCAACCTGGGCGCCGCGCGCATCCGCATCCGCTCACTCATGGCGGCGCTCAAGGACCAGGAGGCCGAGCGCTTGGCCGAGGCCACGGCCGCGGGCGAGGCCTACGAGCAGGGCGATGCCGCGCCGGTGGCGCCCTCCACGGATGCCCCCGCGTTCGCGAGCCGTAAGTACACGTTCGAGGCGCAGCGCGAGAGTGCATCGACCGCGTGGCCCAAGGTGCCCTTTACCGAGCAGATGCGCGAGGAGGGCTACACCATCCTGTGCCCGCAGATGGCGCCGATCCACTTTGACCTGGTCAAAGAGGTGTTCCGCGGTGCCGGCTACAACCTAGAGCTACTGCCCTCGACCGATCACGACGCCGTTGAGGCCGGTCTGCGCTACGTGAACAATGACATTTGCTATCCGTCGATCCTGGTGACCGGCCAGATTATGGAGGCCATCGAGAGCGGTCGATACGACCTGTCCAAGACAGCTGTGGTCATCAGCCAGACCGGCGGTGGCTGCCGCGCCACCAACTACATCGCACTCATCCGCAAGGCCCTGCGTGAGAGCGGCCACCCCGAGATCCCGGTGATCTCGCTTTCGGCCGTGGCGCTCGGCGAGGACAACCCCGGCTTTAAGATTACGCCGGCGCTGCTTAAGCAGGCAGTCTACGCGGTACTCTTTGGCGACGTGATGATGCAGATGCTCTATCGCTGCCGCCCGTACGAGGCCACGCCCGGTGCCGCCAACGCACTCTACGAGGAGTACATGGCGCGCGCCCGCAAGCTGGCGCCCAAGTTCAAACGCCACAACTACACCAAGCTGTGCCGCGAGGCCATCCGCGCGTTCGATACTATGCCGCTCGTGGGCGAGGGTACCAAGCCGCGCGTGGGCGTGGTCGGTGAGATCTTGGTCAAGTTCCATCCCACAGCCAACAACCACGTGGTCGATGTCATCGAGCGCGAGGGCTGCGAGGCCGTGGTGCCGGGTCTGCTCGACTTTTTCCTGTACTCCATGAGCAACGCCGAGCTGCAGAAGGACGAGTTGGGAAGCTCCGCTACCACGCGCGCTGGTATGCAGGCGCTCATCAAGCTCGTGGACTGGATGCGCACGCCGGTGGAGGAGATGCTCGAGAAGTCCCGCCGCTTCGAGGCGCCCGAGCGCATCGGCACCATGGCCGACAAGGCCCGCACGGTGCTTTCGGTGTGCAACAACATGGGCGAGGGCTGGCTGCTCACGGCTGAGATGCTCGATCTGATTGACCACGGTGCGCCCAACATCATCTGCACGCAGCCCTTCGCGTGCCTGCCCAATCACGTGGTGGGCAAGGCCGTGATTAAGGAGCTGCGCCGCCAGCATCCCGAGAGCAACATCGTTGCGGTGGACTATGATCCTGGTGCGTCCGAGGTCAACCAGCTCAACCGTATTAAGCTCATGATCAGCGTGGCCAAGGAAAACATGCGCGCCGGCAAGGGCTTTAAGCTTGAGAAGGTGGCGCCGCTCGCGATGGACGAGGTCACCGGCCAGATGCGTGCCCACGACGGCTGCGTGAGCTGCGGTTCGGTCGATGAGAGCGCCGTGGCGTCGGTCGCTGAGCGCCTGGGACGCGGCATTAAGAAGTAGCTGGCCTGCTATGGGCTGGATATGAGACAAACAGGTGGTGGCCGTACCGGCTACCACCCGTTTTTGCTTGGACATATGTTGCGTAAACGCCCCGACTATCACCCTTTGCGAACTCAGATTTCGGAAGTATGCGGCAAAATCTGAATAGACCGAGCACACCGAATATGTCCAAGCCCTGTACCTGCGGTTTTATTGGCGGAAAATCGGGGGGTGCTCAAGGGTTCCGGAATTTGCCGCATACTTCCGCAAACGACGTCTCGGTGGCACAAAAAATCGCCCTCGGAACCCTGAGATAATGAACAGATGTAGCCGTTCGCCGCAAATTACCGTCCGTTTATAGAACCCACCCCCAGTGTGCAGCCCTCTTACGGTTGAATAAATACACATCTATGGAATTACGTAAGAGAGGACTGTTCCTATGAGCTACAAGACCGTTTGCGTTGCCGGCGGCGGCGTGCTGGGAAGCCAGATTGCCTTTCAGGCTGCCTACTGCGGCTTCGATGTAACGATTTGGCTGCGCAGCGAGGGCAGCATCGGCCGCACCCAGCCCAAGATCGATCATGTGCGCGAGGAGTACATCGCGGCAATCGAGGGTATGGCGGACGGCACGGGCGAGTGGTGCTCCGGTATCGCCGATAGCGGCAAGCCCTTCGACAAAGAGGCGGCACTCGCCGCCGTTGAGCGCGCCTACTCCACACTCAAGCTGGAGCTCGATCTTGCCAAGGCAGTGGCCGACGCCGATTTGGTCATCGAGTCTATGGCTGAGGATACCCAGGCAAAGATTGACTTCTACAAGAAGCTCGCCCCGGTCCTTCCGCAAAAGACCGTCGTCGTGACCAACTCCTCCACGTTACTGCCGAGTACCTTTGCCAAGTACACTGGCCGCCCCGAGAAGTACCTGTCGCTGCACTTTGCCAACTCTATCTGGAAGAACAACATGACCGAGGTCATGGCACAGGACCAGACCGACAAGCGCTACTTCGATGAACTCGTCGACTTTGCCAACGACATCCGTATGCTGGCGTTGCCCGTCAACAAGGAAAAGAACGGTTATCTGCTCAACTCCATGTTGGTACCGTGGCTGCTTTCGGGCCTTGATCTGTACGTCTCGGGCGTGAGCGATCCCAAGAGCATCGACCTCGCGTGGACGCGTGGCACCGGCGCTCCCAAGGGCCCGTTCCGCGTATTCGACACGGTGGGTATCCAGACGGCCTACAACATCGTCATGCAGTATCAGAAGGTGCCGGGCCTGGTGAGCCCGCTGCTCAAGAAGATGATGATGCCCTACAACTTTAAGGCCATGGCCTCCGTTCTCAAGAAAATGCTCGACGAAGGCAAGCTGGGCGAAAGCTCGGGCGAGGGCTTCTTCAAGTACTAAGAACGATCCCTCGGGGTCGGAGGAAAACGGATCATTTTCGGCCGCCAGCAGTGAGAAGATGGACCCAGAAATAGAAAGGAGTGGCAATGGGCTGGCTCGGGCTTTGAAGACAAGTTATTGCAGGCCCAGGGCGATTTTTCGCTCAATGCAGGCCAGCACAGCGTGACGTATCTGCCGAGTTCTGACACGGCAGCGACTGGTCGCTACCAGGTGCTGCTATACGACAACAACTTTGGTGCGACCGAGCGCTATCCCAAGTTCGACTGGGGCCAGCTGGGCGCCGCGGTGGCGACCGACTACAGCAAGGGAACGCATTCGTTTGGGCGCATCTTTACGGTGGACGAGACCGTGCGCACCTACGAGCTTGTGGACCAGATCGCCGTGCCGTTCTCGGGCTATGCGAGCAGTGCGCAGCGCGTCGGCGATTCGAATAGCATGCTCGTGGCATCGGGCAAGGCCAAGACTTTTGCCGAGTACGATCGCTATGGACTGCCCATCGCCACCTACGAGATGGAAGCCGAGAAGTACATCTACCGCGTGTACAAGTACGAGCTGTAGCGCTGCGCTTGGCTGCGTCTGTGCCCCGTGGCTGCGCGCGCTCGCGCCGGGCCCGCCTCGCGTCCCGCATCACTTCACATCGAACTCAACGCGATCGAGCTCGGGCACATTGAGGTCGATGAGTTTGCGGGCGACACGGCGGTCGTGCGCCCCAAGCGCCTCGCCTGTCGTCACATGGGCGACAATCTCGCGCTCGACGATGCCTTCTTCGTCCCCTTCGGTGGCCGAGGTCTCGACGGCGACGGTGTAATCCTTAAAGCCCGGCAGCACCGCGGCAAGCTCGCGTGTGGTCTCGGTGACGCCGTAGCCGTCCTGCACGCCGGCCTGCGCCGAGCCAATGGAACCCGCGGTCATAACGATGCAGGGGATGGCAAAGATCACCGTGCCCACAATAATGCGGCGGCGCACTTTGCGTGACAGCTCGTTGACCTCAGCGTTTTCCTCGGCGGTCACAATGCCGTCGCCGTTGAGATCACGCTTGAGCGGTACACGTAAAAGAAGCAATACGGCTTCGGCCGCCAGCGCGATAAAGACGACGTTGATGCCAAACTCGTAGAGGGCTGAGAGGAACAGCGACCCGCTCGCGATGGCAATGCCATAACCCGCCGCGCACAGGGGCGGCATGAGCGCGGTTGCCACGGCCACGCCGGCGATGAGCGTGGCGGGTTCCTGGTCGCGCGAGTTGCCCAGGCCGCCCGCAAAGCCGCCCGCGAGCGCGACGGCAAGGTCCCACACGGTGGGCGTCGAGTTGTCGACGATGGCGGCCGTGGCGGTGCCAAGGGGCGAGAGCTTAAAGTACAACGTGGACGTGACCAGGCAAAAGGCCATCTGCAGCGCAAGGCTGGCGATGGCTTCGACGGTAATCTCGCGGTCGAGCGTGGCGATGCCGTATGCCATGGCAAGGACCGATCCCATAAGCGGGCAGATGAGCATGGCGCCCACGATGGCGATGTCCGAATCGATATCGAGGCCGATGCTTGCGATGAGCATGGCGATGATGAGGATGCACAGGTGAGAGCCGGTCAGGCGTGCCCCGTTTACAAAGCGCTTGCGGATTACGTGGTAGGGCGCGCGACCCTCGCGAATGTTGAATGCGCGCTTTAGGAAGCGGGTGGCGTTCTCCATGGCCTCGCTATGGGCGGGGCGGATGCCGTGACGCCGATGATGACGCTCGCGTAGTCGCTTGATCTGTTGTTTGTCGAGTTCCATGTCCACCTCGTTCCAGCGCGGTCCGCGCAACGCGCCCGTTGTCCTAACTCTACACCGTGGCGGGCGGGGTGTCTGTTGGATGCGGAATCCGATAGAGCGGATGACGCGAGAGCAAATGCAAATCACAGGCTCAATTCGATCCCGCAAGAATATGACGCACCAGCTCCTACATATGTGACGAAATTGTGAAGCACGAGAGCGCGAATTTCAAAAAATTCGCTGGTGACCAATGTTGCGCAACAGAATTCAAAAATCGACAGCTACCGTTTGATACGTATGGATACATCCGTGTCAAAGGGAGAAAGCCATGGCAAACTACAGTCCACAACACTTTGAGCCTCGGGCCAAGGCCGTCAACGTCAAGGGCGTTGCCAACCGCGCCGTCGCAACCGTTTTGACGGCGGGCCTCATCGCTCAGCCGCTCATGTCGCCGCTGGCGGCAATCGCCGCACCGTCAACCGATAACGGCGATTCTGTTCAGGGGGGGGGTAGTTCTGTAGAGAATACCGTTGCCGCCGGTAACCAAGCGGTCGTAAAGACGGCTGCCCAGCTGGCCGAGGAGTCGGCAAAGCAGCTCAAGGACGCTCAGGCCGCCTACGATGCCGCCCAGAAGAAGGCCGACGCGGCGGGCCAGTCTCAAAAGCAGGCACAGCAGCAAAAGAATCAGGCCTCGCAGGCCGTGACCGATAACGCCGCCGAGCAGAACGAGGCCGAGGTAGCCGCGCTTCAGGAGAAGATCGATGAGCTTAAGGCAGCCGTCGAAAAGACCGAGCAGCAGCAGAAGAAGCTGGGCGACCTGAACGATCAGCTCGAACAGGCCAACAAGAGTGTCGAGGATAAGACCCAGGCGCTCAAGGACGCCAAGGCAAAGCAGGATGAGGCCAAGAAGGCCCTCGATGATGCCCAGGCCAAGCTCGAGGCCATGGGTATGGACGAGTACGAGGCCGCCAAGAAGGCCGTCGAGGACGCACAGGCAAAGCTCGATGACGCCAATAAGGTCGTTGCTACTGCACAGGCCAATCTGGACCAGGCCAAGGCTGCCGAGGCCAGCGCCCAGCAGGAAAAGCAGAATACCGAGGCAGCTTTGACGACTGCCCAGGCCAAGAAGCAGGAGACTGCCGCTGCTCTCGCAGCCGCAACCACCGCGCGCGATAACGCCCAGCAGAAGTTCAACCAGGCGCAGGCCGCGCTCGATGCTGCCGTCTCGGGTACGGGTGTTGACCTGAGTGCGCTTGAGGCCGCCATGAACGCTGCTGCTGGTGAGCTCAAGACCGCGCAGACGGAGCTCAATGCCGCGACGGATGCCGACGCTACCGCCCAGGCGAACCTGCAGGCGGCCCAGAATACCGCCACCGCCGCGCAGGAGAAGGCCAACGCCGCCAACGCTGCCGTGGCATCTGCCCAGTCTGCATACGATGCGGCAAACAAGGAGTACAAGGACGCGGCCAGTAAGCGTGACGCCGCGAAGACGGCATACGAGCAGGCCCAGCAGACCGAGGCCGACAAGAAGGCTGAGTACGACCGACTCGTCGAGATTCGTCAGCAGAAGAGCAACGAGTTCGATCAGGCTCGTGCTGAAGTAACCGACGCGCACAATGCATACGACGCCGCAAACGCCGAGGTCGAGAAGCTTAACCAGCAGATTGCCGACCTCAAGTCGAACATGACCGTAGACCAGAATGTCATCAACCAGGGTATGTTCGGCTTCATGAACTACATCATCGGCGGCAGCCAGTTCACGGCCACGCAGAAAAAGAATGCCCAGGAAGCCGCATCGATGCTGACCGGTGCCGCTGACAAGGCCGAATGGTATGACAAGTACGTCGATCAGGACATGTCTCGCGACACCAATCCGCTTTCCTTGGAGCAGATGCGCAACGCCCTGACCTACCTCGATACCCAGAACAACCTCCGCAAGGCGAACGGTCAGTCGGAGCTCAGCGTCAGCCTCCGCATGACTGCGGCAGCCGCACTTAATACATCATATTCATCGAACATCTGGGGACACTCGAACTGCTACTTCGACAACGGCGAAAATCTTGCCGGCGGAGGCGGCGCATATACCGGCGGCGAGACCGAGGATACCCTCGGCTGGCCATATACCGGTCTCTATACTCAGGAAAAGAAGATTTTCGACAAGTATGTAGAGCAGTATGGCGACAAACTCGGCAAATATCGATATGAGTCCTATTACATCTATCAGAACTACAACAGCATCTACCAAGAGTGCGGGCACTATCTCAACATTATCGATGCCTCTACGAGAGCCATCGGCATCGCGACCGGTAGCGGCAAGAATACTGATTCCGAGGTAACCATCTTCGATTACAGCGATGATGACACACAGGCCGATTTCACTGTCTCCGAGTTCAAGAAGCTCCTCAATGACTATATCGATTCCGCCTACAACGCAGGCGGCACGCAGGAGCAGAAGGAGCAGCTGAAGCAGCTTCAGACTAAGCTGGCAGAGGCGCAGAAGAACTTCGGAACTGCTGGAACGGCTTATTCTGACGCATTGGATAAGCAAGAAAGCACACGCGATGCCTATACCGCGGCCGACACGAACATGAACACCGCCAAGGGCGAGTACGAGAAGGCCAAGTCCGGCACCGCCGCCGCGAAGACGGCATACGACGCTGCGAAGGACGCACTCGGCGGAATCGACATCGAGTCCCTCAAGCAGAACCTCGATGCCGCCAAGGGCGAGGCCGCTACTGCCCAGGCAGCTCTCGATAAGGCAAACGCCACGCTTGCTGACAGCAAGACGAAGGCAGCCGAGGCCGCTGCTCACAAGGCGAAGGCCCGCAGCGCCCGCGATGCCGCCAAGGCAAAGTCCGAACAGGCCAACGAGGCGTATGACAACGCTACCGCTTCGGTCAAGGACCTTGCCGCCAAGTGCGATGCCGCCAAGACGGATCTTGCGAACAAGCAGGGCACGCTTAACGATGCCAAGAAGGCCGACGACACTGCCCAGGCTGGCGTTGACAAGGCTCAGGCCGCAGATGTGCACGCCGCGACCGCTCTTTCGGGCGCCAAGCAGGCAGTTGCCGCCAAGACGCAGACCCTGTCCGACGCACAGGCGAAGGCCAAGGCCGCCGAGGACGAGCTTGCCACCGCAAACAAGGCCTTCGAGCGCTTCGCCGGTGCCCAGAAGGCGGTCGACGACGCCAAGGCCGCCTATGACGCTGCCGTCGCCGGTGTCGCCGATGCCCAGAAGCAGCTCGAGGCCGCCAACGAAGCCGTCGTCGATGCGAACCTCGATATCGTCAAGGCCAAGGCCGAGCTTGCCAACGATGAGGCACTCAAGGCCGATCTTGAGGCCGTCGACCACAAGGCATCCCTTGCCGCGGGCACGACGGGCAACGAGAAGCTGGTCAAGCTGAACGCTGCCTACGCTCGCTACAAGGCTGCCGTCGATGCCGCCGCTGGTCTCAAGGCTGCTCTGAGCGATGCCGATGCCAAGCTGTCCGATGCCAACGACGCCTATGCCGCCGCGCTTGCCGAGTTTGGCGATGCCAAGGATGCCCTGGCTGCCGCTCAGGCCGAGTACGACAAGTATCATCCCAAGGCTGAGCCTCAGGCCAAGCCCCAGGTCACGCAGGCCGCCGCAAAGGCCCCCGTTGCCAAGAAACAGGCTGCGCCTGCCGCGCTCGCCCAGACTGGCGACAATTCCGCTCTTGCGGGCGAGGTGTTCGTCATCGGCGGTATCACCCTCGTGGCCGCTGGTGTGACGCTGAGCGATCGTCGTCGCAAGCAGATGTAGCGTTTCGAGCGTAGTTTCTGCAACGAACTTCAATTCATAACGGGACCGTCTCGTTAGCCAAACGATAAGGCCGGTGCGCTGTTAAACGCAGCGCGCCGGCCTTTCTTTGTTTCGATATCAAAAAGCCCGGTCGGCAGTCGCGAAAGCTACCGACCGGGCAAGCCGTAGGCAATATGGTCGCTGTCGAGCGGCCGCTCGACTTAGCCCAGCAGGCTCAGGCCCACGGAGACAAACGCCAGGATAACGCCGACGATGGACTCGCCGCCCAGCAGGCCGCTGGCAACGACCAAGCCCTGCTCCTGGAAGGCGGCGTCCTTGGCGGCCTTTTCCTCGTCCGAAAGACCGGCCTCGGCGTCGCGGTGTGCGGCCCACTTGTCGTAGGCGAGCTTGACGCAGGAGCCCAAGAAGGCCGTGAGCGACATGTAGAACGGCAGGTACACGCCCAGACCGATCATCATGGCCGGAATGCCGAGCCAGTACATGATGATGCCGGCGATAAAGCCGCCCGCAAACCACGGCACGCTCGGGATGCCCGAGACCATGGTGGCGACGACGCTTGCCTGCGCGGCCACAAAGCTCTTGTCGGGGCCGAAGGCGTCCGGACCATAGGCGGTGACGAGCGCGACCATGACGGCGGCAGCGACCAGGGCGCCCACGATGCCGCCGATGGCCTGGCCGACCCACTGTGCGCGCGGGTTGGTGCCCAGTACGGCGCCGGCCTTAAAGTCGTTCATGACGTCGCCCGCAAGGCCGCACGCCACGGCTACGATGCCGGCGATAAAGAACAGCTTGACCTGTGCGAGCTGCGCGAAGGCTGCCACGATGAGCATGACGATGAGGCCAAAGATCTCCATGGGGTCGATACCCGTCTGGCCGCAGCTCTGCGCGCTCATAATGGTGGTGACAAAGGTGAATAGCGTGACGATGACGGCCGGAACAGGGCCGAGATCGAGCGCGATGGCAACGATCACAGCGATGGCTGCGGTGCCCAGGCCGATAATGCCGGCGTCGAGCTTAAGCGAGCCTGAGATGAGCGACTGCTCGTCGGTGTCGGTGGAGCTGTCGGCGGCAAGACCGCGGACGATACCGGCGACCTGCGGCAGGATGTCCTTGAGGACGACGGCGACGCCAAAGCCCATCATAAGACCCATACCGAGGGACTTGACGATACCCTGCGCGGTCACAACATCGAACAGGCCGGCAGCGGTGCCGCCGACGATGATGCCAAAGTTGCCCAGCAGCGCGCCGGCAAACCAGAAGGCGACGGGGGCGAAGCCCACGAGGAAGCCGATGGACAGCAGCATAGGCGAGTTGTAGATGGCAAAGGTCACGCCGGGGATATTGAGCGTGCACAGCATACTGGGCACCACGCCCAGGGCGTCGCGCAGCAAGCTGTAGATGCCTGCGATGGCCATGGAGCCAAAGAGCTGCTTGCCGGTCTTGCCGCCGGCCTCGGTGGCGCGCAGGGTCTGAGCTGCGGCGTTGCCGGTGGGGAACTCCAGCGTGGCGTCCACGATAAAGTGGCGGTGGATGAGCGCTGTCGCCAGAAGGCCCAAGATGGTGCCGGCGAGCGCCACGATAAACATGTCGAGCCAGCTGATCTGGTCGGCATAGCCCAGCATCCAGGCGCCCGGGATGGTAAACGCCAGGCCGCCGGCGACCATGGCGCCCGCGGACATGATGGTGTGGGTGACGTTGGCCTCGTTGAGGCTGGCGTTGCCCATGAGCTTCAGGAAGAACAGTGAAATGACGGCAGCGAAAATGATCGGCCAGGGGAGTGCACCCATCTTGAGGGCCGTGTAGGCCGAGCTTGCCGTGATGATCACGCAGCCAAGGACGCCGATGACGACGCCGCGCAGCGTGAGTTGCCCGCGCATCGAGGTGCGGTTCGAGGGATTGCTCATATAGAACTCCTTTGCGTATATCCGCTTCCCCCGCAAGCGCCGCTACGGATACGGCGCGGGAAGTCGGGTTACCAAGGGCCGCTGCGTGAGCTCGCGCACGACCGCGCACCAGTATAGCGGCAAGCTAGTCATTTTGGGATGGCTGGTTTAGGTAGGCGATATACTGCTGGGCAGATGAAAGGAGCGCCGACGATGCTTAATGGGTGCGCATATATATTGACGATCGACGTGGGTAACACGTTCATTCGCTTTGGTCTGTTTGCCGAGGATTCGGCCGCGGCGCAGGAATGCCCGCTTGCGACGTGCGAGATCACCACGCCGTCGAGCATCACAGCAGACGAGGCGCGCATGCGTCTCGCTCAAGTCATGGCCGCGCTAGCGGCCGATGCGGGCATGCCGGGTGCACTCGTTCCCGCGGCCGCAGTGCTGAGCTGCGTGGTGCCGGCGCTCGAGCGCCCGTGGAAGACGGCGCTTTCCCGCATCTGCACGGGGCGCGTGCTCACGGTGGGGCCGGGACTTAAGACCGGCATGCCCGTCCACTACGACGACCCGGCCGAGATCGGCCCCGACCGCATCGCCGACGCCGTGGCGGCCCGGGCCGTTTACGGCTCTCCGTGCATCGTGATCGACCTGGGCACTACGACCAATATCGAGGTCATCGATACGCACGGAACCTTTGTCGGCGGCGTCATCGCGCCGGGTCTGGCGCTCGGCGCCCGCTCGCTCTCGGCCGCTGCGGCGCGCCTACCCCAGGTCGAGCCCTCGGCGCCGACACACGTCATCGGCCGCAACACGCGTGAGGCTATGCGCTCGGGCGTGGTTTTGGGCGAGGTGGCCCGCATCGACGGCATGCTCGACATGGTGCTTGCCGAGATGCGCGCGCCCAAGCCCGCGGGGGAGGGCAGCGTGCCCATCGTCATTACCGGCGACGATGCCGAGGCACTCGCGTCGCTGGTCGGTCACAGTCTGACGGTCGACGATGCGCTGACGTTGCGGGGTCTCGCCGAGCTCTATCGCATCAACCAAAAGCCCCGCCGCGTGTAGGACGAGGAAGTCGGTGGGATAAACGCCCCCACCTTTCACCTGCTACAATGGGTCAAACTATTGCGATTACGGAGGTGTCTGCCATGTCGGACGATCTTCATCAAACTTCGTCAGGCAAGCGCCTGGACGTCATTAGCTGGGACGAGTTCTTTATGAGCGTGGCCATCGCCGCGCAGCGCCGCAGCAAGGACCCCAACACGCAGGTGGGTGCGTGCATCGCCAACACCAACCACCGCATCCTTTCGGTGGGCTACAACGGTACGCCCTCGGCGCTCAACGACGACTTTTTTCCGTGGGGTACGAGCGACGACCCGCTGCAGGACAAGCACAACTACGTGGTCCATGCCGAGGCAAACGCCGTGCTCAACTACCGTGGCTCGCTCAAGGACCTTGAGGGTTCCACGGTCTACGTCACGCTGTTCCCGTGCCACGACTGCGCCAAGATTTTAGCGCAGGTGGGCGTGGGCGAGGTTGTCTACCTGGACAACAAGTACGCCGACACCGATGACGGACGCATCAGCCGCCGCATCCTCGACTCCTGTGGCATCAGCTACCGCCAGGTTATCGTCGATGTTCAGATTGGTACCGGGGGACAGGCTCGGCAGTAATATGCGTTGTCGATATCTGACGACGAACGCAGTTAAAAGAGTCCCGTCCCAAATTGACTACTCATGAAAGTCGCGTCTGCGCGCATGGACGGCTCGTGAGCGGGTACACGGCTGTAGTAACATAGCTTCTGTCCGCGGGCGCGCCCGCGTAATTGTGAGAAAGGAGCCCCTGTGGCTGTTAACGAAGAGCTGCTTAAGAAGGTTCTTGAAGAGATTCGCCCCAACCTGCAGGCCGACGGCGGCGATATGGAGTATGTGGGCGTCGACGACGAGGGTGTCGTCAAACTGGAGCTGCAGGGCGCTTGCGCCGGCTGCCCCATGAGCTCGCTGACCCTGTCCATGGGCATTGAGCGTATCCTGAAGGAGCATGTGCCCGGCGTTACCCGCGTTGAGCAGGTCAATGCTTCCGGCGAGGCCGAGGACCTGTACGACGAGTACGCGCCGTTCTAAGATGCGAAAGCTGCGGACGGCATACTCCGCATAGACGTTACGCCCAAATATGCGGCTGCGAGCGCAAGGCCCGCGGCCGCATTTGTATGTAGGGAGTAGGAGGGTCGACATGCTCAACGACTTCTACCATATGCTTGATCCTGTCGCGATCTCGGCGGGCCCCATCACCATCTACTGGTACGGCCTGGCCTACGTGGTTGGCGCTCTGCTCACGGCGGTCGTCATGTACCGCACGCAGCGTCGCTGGGGCTTTAACATCACGATTGATGACCTGACGAGTGTCGTGGTCGGCGTGGTCTTTGGCCTCATTATCGGTGCGCGCCTGTTCTACGTCGTCTTTTACGGCGACGGCTACTACTGGGCGCACCCGCTCGAGATCTTTGCCACCAACGAGGGCGGCATGAGCTTCCATGGCGGCCTGGTGGGCGGCATCATCGGCGGCGTGCTCGTGTGCCGCATGTATAAGCTCGACGCATGGACTTTGGCAGACCTTGCCGTCATAGGCGCGCCGCTGGCCTTGTGCCTGGGCCGTTGTGCCAACTTTGTCAATGGTGAGCTGTGGGGCAAGCCGACCGATCTGCCCTGGGGCGTGGTCTTCGGTGGCACCGCGGGCGATATGCCGCGTCACCCCTCCCAGCTCTACGAGGCATTTCTTGAGGGCATCGTGCTCTTCTGTATTTTGCAGGTGCTCAGTCGCAAAAAGCCGCTACTGCCCCAGGGTACGTTTATGGGCGTGTTCGTGATGGGGTACGGCATCGTCCGCTTTCTCGTTGAGTTCGTGCGCGTGCCCGATGCCCAGTTGGGTTATCTACTGGGAGGCGTCATCACTATGGGCCAGCTGCTGAGTTTGCCGCTCGTTATCGCGGGCCTGGCGCTCATCATCTTCGCCCGACACCGCAATCGCCCCCAGCGCATCTACCTCGACGCCTAACCACCACAAAGGGGACAGGCACCTTTGTGGTGATTCGCTGGGCAACGATGACAGAACCGTAACGTTTCCCCAGATAAAACCTGCCAAAATAAACCTGTCCCTTTTTGGCAGGTTTCTAGAAAGGCTTTCGGACTGTGAAGGATTCCGACCTCTCCACAACGGCTGCGCGCGACGCTGCCCGCATCGTCTGGTTTAAGCGCTATCCCGCCAAGCAGACCCTCATCGCATTTTTGCTCGCGCTGTTGGCGACCACGGCGTTTTCCATCGATCCCGCCCCGGTGTCGAGCAACGCGGTCTTGGCGATTGACCCCAAAGCCTCGGGCATGCTGTACGTGTGCTACGAGGTGCTCCTCTCGTTTGCCGGCCATACCGACGCGGTCATGCTGCTTGCGCTTGCCTGCCTGCTCACGCTGCCGTTTCGCTACGTATTCTTTGGCCGCGGCGACGCTTGGCGTCCCTCGGTGATCCTTCCGTCGCTGTTCTTTGCCGTCTGCATGGTGTTTGGCCGCAGCTACGACCTCACCGATTCGGCCGAGATCGTGCTCGGCGACAAGGCCCGCATTATCTGTGCCTGGATAGGCGGTGCGGGCTGGATGCTCTTGGCGGTCGTTGCTTTCTACCTGGCTTTTGAGTGTCTAGATTGGTTGAGCTCTCGGCGCATTCCGTTTTCCGAAGCGCACTTTGGCCGCGTATGGCGTGTGGCTCACGCCGTGCTCTCGGTCCATCCCTTTGCCGGGCCCTTCCTGGTGCTTATGGTCGCCTGGGCGCCCACGCTCATCGCTTCGCTGCCCGGCCTTTTTATGGGAGATACGGGTGCGCAGATTCGCCAGTGGTTCAACTACCCCAACGGCACGAGTGACTACCTGCGTCTGCTCAATCCCAATGTGTTGCTCAACGGACATCATCCCGTGGTGCACACGGCTATCATCGGTTCGTGCGTCCAGCTGGGGCTTTCACTGTTCAACAGCGCCAACGCAGGTCTTGCCATCTACACCTGCGCTCAGTTCGTCATTACGGCCGCCTGCATGGCCTATTCCATCTCGTCGCTGCGCAAGCTGGGCGTGAGCCTGCCGGTCCGCGGCGTGATCTTGCTGTTCTTTGTGTTTATGCCGATGTTCTCTAACTACGCGGCGTTGCTCACCAAAGACGTGCTCTTTGCCGACGCGTTCTTGGTGCTGCTGGTACAGACCGTCAAGCTCGTGGCATGTGGCTTGCCCCGTCGTGATGCCAATGTCGAGCGAACGGGCGAGAAAGCCCCCGTGCTCTTTGCGCGCCACGACTGGCTGCTGCTTGCTCTGGGCGCCATGGGCTCCACGTTTCTGCGTAACGGCGGCCTGGTGTTTCCCCTGGCGGCATGCGTAATCGCGGCGGCGCTTTGCGCATGGGACGTGCATGTGGCTCGTCGTGCAGCCAAGCAGGCTGGTGCTGCGCCTTCGGGCGCCACCCCGCGTTTCCGCTGGGTGGGAGTTCTTGCGGTGCTTGCGCTCTGCCTTGCCTCTAATATGTATTTCACCAAGGTATTTATGCCGGCGCACGATATCACGCCGGGCTCCAAGCGCGAGATCCTCTCGATTCCGTTTCAACAGACGGCACGCTTCGTCCAAAAGCACGATGGCCTCAACTCGGGCGTCAACCCCACGGTTAAGGAGGACGGCACCATCGTGGAAGCTCCCTGCGACGGCTTGGTGACCGATGAGGAGCGCGCTGTGATCGATCGCGTGCTTAAGTACGAGAACCTGGGCCGTCGCTACAACCCCGACAAGTCGGATGCCGTCAAAAACTGCTTCAATGAGTACGCCTCACAGGAGGACATCAAGGCCTATTTTGAGGTGTGGGCCCAGATGTTCAAAAAGGATCCCGAGTGCTATATCTCGGCGCTCATCAATAACTACTACGGCTACTTTTATCCGAGTGCCCGCGATGCGTGGGTCTACAGCACGGCGCGCAGTGCCGAGATTATGGCGAAGCCCGATAACCTCAAGTACTTCGACTTCCATCCGGTCGATAGCAAGGTCGTGCGCTGGTGCAACCACCTGATCAACCTGTATCGCGTGGCAGTACAACGCGTCCCGTTTATCTCGCTCACCATGAGCTCGGCCACCTACGTGTGGATTATGATCGCCGTGGTGGTCTACCTGTTGCGCCGCCATTCGTGGCGCGCGCTGGCCATCTGGATACCGCTGCTGGGCGTGCTCGCCGTGTGCCTGATCGGTCCATGTAACGGATCGACCTACATGCGCTACCTGTATCCGGTCATCGCCTGCATGCCCTTTGCCATCGGCGCCACCATCACCCGCAGCGACCTCCTCTGGTCCTAATTTGGTGCAAAGGGGACAGGTTACTTTGCACCAAGGGGCTGCATCATCACGACGCCTTCATTTTGGGGTTTATCTTGCAGGCCGGTAGGTATATCATAACGACGTTTGTTTATATTGCCCGAGCATCCACGCTGGGCTTTAGGTCGAAACCGATAGGAGACACGTATGTCCGGACACTCTAAGTGGGCCACAACCAAGCATCGTAAGGGCGCGCAGGACGCCAAGCGTTCCGCCCTCTTCTCCAAGCTCAGCCGCAACATCACCGTTGCTGCCCGTCTCGGCGGCGACCCGCTGCCCGAGAACAACGCCAGCCTCGCCGCTGCCGTTGCCAAGGCCAAGGCTCAGTCCATGCCTAAGGACAAGATCAAGTCCGCTATCGATAAGGCCTTTGGTTCGGGTGCCGATGCCGCCGTCTACGAGAACATCGTGTACGAGGGCTACGGTCCCGCCGGTGTCGCCGTCTACGTCGACTGCCTGACCGACAACCGCAACCGCACCGCCGCCGACGTCCGTTCCGCCTTCTCCCACGCTGGTGGCAACCTGGGCACCTCCGGTTCCGTCGCCTTCCAGTTTGAGCGCAAGGGCCAGATCGTCGTTGCCAAGGAGGTCCTGGACGAGAACGCCAAGAAGGAGACCATGATCGCCAACGGTGCTGCCGGTGACGAGGATGAGTTCATGATGGCGATCGCCGAGGCCGGTGGCGAGGACTACGAGGACGCCGGCGAGGAGTGGATCGTCTGGACTACCGCCAACGAGGTCATGGCTGTCTCCAAGGCGCTCGAGGAGCAGGGCGTCCAGGTCAAGGGCTCCGAGACCACCATGGTCCCGACCACCCCGACCGAGGTCTCCGGCGCCGACGCCAAGAAGGTTCAGCGCCTCATCGACCGTCTTGAGGAGCTCGACGACGTCCAGGACGTCTACAGCACCATGGACATGACCGACGAGGTCATCGCTGCCCTCGAGGAGGAGTAGCGCCCGCACGGATTGAGCCGTGCATATCTGGGCATAATGAAGCGAGCATGCAAGCCTCGTGGAATAGATGAGCCGGATCCGCGTGCATGAGGCACCGGACCCGGCTCTTTTATAATGATGCGAATCGTTTTGCATTCTGTGGATCGAGATTTGAAGGGAGCGCCGCATGCGCGTGCTCAAACGAGCCCTGGCGATCGTGTATCTTGCCGCCGCCGTCGTGGCGCTGGGTACGTTGGTCTGCCAGTTTTGGGGGCCATATACCTATCGCTTTATGCTGCTGATGCGCGATCCGCTGCCTCGCATCGTTGTTACGGCGTGCGGCGGCGTCGTGGCGCTCGGCGTGCTCGTGGGTTTCTTCCGCCTGGTGTTTGCTCGTCGCGAGCCGTCCTGCGTGCATCCGGCGGGGGAGCGTAATATCGAGGTCACGCTCGCTGCCCTCTCCTCGTGTGCTCGCACCGCGGCAGAGCGCGACGACCGAGTGATGATCGAGCATGTCGAGGCGCGCGTGCAGGGCTCCGACGAATCGCACGTCCGTTTTAAGGTCGACGCCATCGCGCTCGACGACCGGGACGTGGCTTCCCTTGCAGCCGCGATGCAGCAACGTATCGAGGAGGCCTGCGACACTATGCTCGGCACGCCGGGCACGACTGCGCGCGTTCGTTTTTTGCCGTCCAAGACTACCGTCCAGACCGTGGAGGTTTCCGGTGAGTGATACCAATCAAGACAAGACCGTCCGCACCCCGCACCTGACTATCGATCAGAGCGCCGCGCCGGCAGGCGAGGTCGTCGATCCTAAGGTGGAGGGTACCGAGTCACATGACGCGGTCGCCGATGATTTTGATGAGGCCATGGGTCTCATCAAGGGTACGGGGGCAGCCATCTGGAGCTATGCCGTCCGTCATCCCAACACCACGCTTGGAGCCGTCGCTGGTTTTGTGCTCGCCGTGCTGGTGCTCACGCTCGGCCTGTGGGATACGCTCGTCATCGCTTTCTTTGTGCTGATCGGCGCCGTGATTGGCCAGATCCGCGACGGCGAGAACGGGATCGTCAACTTCTTCGGCCGTCTGTTTAGCGGCCGCTAGCATGTATTCGACCGCCGCGTGTGCGGTGGGCATAAGGAGGAACCATGGCTTTTAACACGAAGGTCGATGTGGCCGATACCGAGCTCGAGGTAGACGAGACCGTCACCGCCGAGGCCGAGGACGTAACGCTCGAGGACGAGGCGCTCGTCGAGGCCGAACCCGCCGACGATGTGGATGAGGATGATGGGGAAGCGGACGAGTCCGAGGACTCGCTGACCTATTCCAACGGCGTAATCGAGAAGATCGTCGCCATGGCCACCCGCGAGGTACCGCACGTCCTGGGCATGAAGGGCAACCTCATGCACTTTGTGCAGGAGCAGTTTGGTGCCGAGAATCTGACCAAGGGCGTGACAGTCGAGGTCACCGATGACAACCGCGTGGTCGTTAACATTTCCGTCATTATCGAGTACGGCGCCTATGCGCCCGCGATTTTCGACGACGTTAAGGCGCGCGTGACCGAGCGTCTGGCTGCGATGACCGGCCTTGAGGTGGCAGGCGTCAACCTGCGCATCGAGGATGTTATCACCCCCGAGGAGTACGAGCACCGCACCAACCAGCACGAGTAACCTACCAAAAAGGGATGTTTATTTTGGCAGATTTTATCTGCGAAAACGTCAAACGGCCGGTCGCACGGATGTATGTGCGGCCGGCCGTTATTTGTATGCCCCCGATGTAGGCATACCACTCGTCTAACTAGGGGTTGCAATCGTCGCGTTCCGCGTTACCCTAATGGGCGCATTGTTTCCAAATTGTTAACGAGGGGTTGCCGTAATGGCTGACGAGCGCGAAACAGAAAGCAAGGCATGGGCGATTGAGGCCGCCGCGGCAGAGGCGGCATCGCGAGCTGCCGAGGAGCTACATCGTCCTCCCGTGGTGCCGATGGAGCGCGTGGTCGATCGCACCGATATCGAGCGCGGCGAGCGTGCCGGCCAAAAGCGCAGCCAGGAGCCAGGCTTCCCGCGCTTTTTCGCCGAGCTCAATCTGGGTCTGATTCTTACGGCCTTTGCCATCGTTGCGTTTAAAACCCCTAATCACTTTGCTTTTGGCGGCACCTCGGGCGTGTCGGTCATTCTGTCCACGCTGTTCCCGACCCTGCCCGTCGGCGTCTTTATGTGGATTATCAACGCGGTTCTCGTCGTTTTGGGCTTTATCTTTTTGGAGCGCAAGGCAATCCTGTGGAGCGTCTTCGCCTCGTTTGCACTGTCCGCCTATGTTTCGCTGTTTGAGCTCTTTATCCCGACCGATATCTCGATGACGGGCGATATGTGGCTTGACCTGTGCTTTGCCGTGATTCTGCCGGCGCTCGGCAGCGCCATCGTCTTTGATATCGGCGCCTCGACGGGCGGCACGGATATCCTCGCTATGATCCTCAAGCGCCGCACCACGCTCGAGATTGGCCGCGCACTGCTGTTGGTCGATATCGGCATCGTGACCATCGCGGCCTTTTTGTATGGCCCGCGTGTCGGCCTGTATTGCGTGCTCGGCCTGTTTGCCAAGACGCTCGTGGTCGACAAGGCCATCGAGAGCATTCACCTTCGTAAGGTCTGCACGGTCATTTGTTCCGAGCCCCTTAAGGTCGAGGAGTTTATCGTCAAGCATCTCAATCGTACGGCGACTATCAGTCGTGGCTACGGTGCCTTCTCGGGCAAGTGCGTGACGGTGATCATGAGCGTGCTGAGCCGTCGCGAGGCCGTGCAGCTGCGCCGCTATGCGCGCGAGGTCGATCCGGGTGCCTTTATTACGATTGTCGACAGCTCCGAGATCGTCGGCAAGGGTTTCCGCGGCACGAACTAGCGCGAACGCATTCATCAAACAATCGAAAAGCGCCTCGCGCGTTGCAAATACGTCATCTAAGAGTATTTGTCCTCACATTGGGTGATAATGATGCCAAAGACATCGTTTGCGATCCAGGTGATTCGCTCTACATACGAAGGGATGATTCTATGTTCTGCTCGCAGTGTGGCGCCCCCATGGGCGATAACGACAAGTTCTGCGGCGTGTGTGGCGCTCCTAATGCCGGTGCCGCTGGCCCCGCTCCCCAGGGACAGCCTCAGCCCCAGCAGTTTGTTCCGCAACCGCCCGTGGCGAATGCGCCAAAGGGCTGTGTGGCTCAGGCGTTCCAAGATATGACTAAGACTCCGGGCGTGCTTCAGCGTGTATGCCAAATCGCGTTTTTGCCGGCGCTGATTTGCGTTGTGTCGGTGCTCGTGCTGTTTATTCCCGTTATTGGCGGCATTGCGGCTGCCATCGGCTTTTTGGCAGCTTGCATTGCGAGTGTGTGCGGTTCCGGCTTTGGTATCGAGTGGGGCCGTGATCTGTCGCTCAAGGTCGATGACGGCATGGACCGTCCGCTGATGCGTTCCACGTCGTTTGGTCTCGGAGTCTTTTCGAGCGTTATTTCGGTCGTGCTCGAGGTTATCGCTGCCATTCCCGTTATCGGTGTAGTGCTTTCGCTGGCGGAGGGCGCGGTAATTGGCGCCGCAGGCTCGTATTCGTATTACGGCTCTTATGCGCTCGAAGCTGCGCTGTTTGGCTCGCTTGGCCTGCTTGTCCTGGCGCTAATTGCCTCGGCGATTCTGGGTGTCTTCTTTAAGATGTTCGCCGACATTGCCGTGATGCACTTTGCGGTGACCGGGCGCGTCGAGAGCGCGTTTTCGCTCGATAAGGTCTGGGCGGCCTTTAAGCACAACAAGACCAAGCTGTTCTGTGCTTCGTTCCTTCCCGAGTTTTTGACGGGCCTGGTTTCCAACGCCATTACGTGGATCTTGACAGCTGTCTTTGGTGCCATCGCCGGAATTGGCGCGTACGGCTATTACTATCGCCCCACGGGTATCGAGGCGATTGTTACCGCCGGTGGTGTCACGCTCGTATTGTTCCTGGTGCTGATTGCATTCGTCACGGTGTTCCTTACGGTCTTTGGCAAGATGCTCAAGCACCGTGCCGTTGGCTATTGGGCTGCACGTTATGCAAGCGAATGGGCCGATGAGGACAAGGACGACGTTTTGACTTTTGTGCTCCCGGGTGAGAAGAAGCCTGCTCCTGCGGGATTCAATCCCACGGCAGCCACTGGTGCTGCGCCTGCCCCGGCGCCCGCGCCTGCACCTGCCCCGGCACCCGCGCCTGCCCCTGCCCCGGCACCTGCTCCTGTCCCCGCACCGGCGTCCGAGGCGACGCCTGCGGAGCCCGATTGGGATGCCGTTGCCACGCCGGCGGATGAGCCGGGCGATAATCCTGCTGCCGAAAACAATCAAACCGAATAGCCGGTCGAGGCGCCCTGGGCAACTGAGCCCGGGGTGCCTTTTTCTACTGCGAAAGCAAGAAAATGCCTGGGAAAACGGTTGCAGCAAAATTTCTCGGAAATTGGTCAATGTTGCGCAACAACGTCGCGGCTATTGTTGAGAACGTAGACGTGTAAGGTTTGAAGGCGTGCGACGCCTTAGGAAAAGGAGAGGCTCATGTTCTGTCCCACTTGTGGTTCTCCCATTTCGGATGATGCCAAATTCTGCCCTGTTTGCGGATCCGCCGTTGGTGCCGCTTCTGCCGCTGCGGCCCCGCAGCCCCAGCCCGCTCCGGCCCAGGCTATTCAGCCCGCGCCCCAGCCTCAGCAGCAGTACACCGGTCAATACGCCCAACAGTCCGCATCCGCTCCGATGGGCTATGACCCCATTAAGGCTGACCGCAGCCTGATCGGCTGGCTGCTGCTCTCTCTTGTGACCTGCGGTATCTATTCGTTCTACTTCCTGTATTGCTTGGCACGCGACGTCAACACGTTGTGTCAGGATGACGGCGATTACACGCCGGGTCTGGCGGAATTCATCCTTCTATCGTTTGTGACCTGCGGCTTCTACGCGTACTACTGGTATTACAAGATTGGCAACCGCCTGCAGGCCAACGCTCCTCGCTACGGCCTGGTGTTCCAGGAAAACGGCACCACCGTTCTTCTGTGGCAGATCTTCGGCGCGCTCCTGTGCGGCCTTGGTCCCATCTTCGCTATGAACATCGTCATCAATAATACCAATGCCATGGCAACGGCTTACAACACTCGCCTTGGCGCTCGTGCCTAACAATAAGGGCGGCGTGAACAGCTTCCAGGGACATAGGGGCACGGCAGAGCTCCTTCGCCGCGCCCTTTTTTGCACCGGCGCGCTCTTTGTCGCCTGGCTCGCGCTCTACCTGCTCGACATTGGCTGCATTTTTCGATTGATGACGGGCATTCCTTGTCCGGGATGCGGCATGACGAGGGCGTGGCTGGCGGCGCTGCGCCTCGATTATGCGGCTGCCTTTGCCTACCATCCGCTGTTTTGGGTGGTGCCGATTGCGTTTGTGCTCGCGTTCGTGCGCGAGGAGGTGGCATCGAGCAAGCTAAAGCGTGGTATCGACATTGCGGTCACCGTGTTGTGCGTGCTGGTCGTCGTCGTATGGATCGTGCGCCTCGTCAATCCGGCAGATGCCGGTCTGCTCTTTGGCGGCTATGCGCCCGCCGGAGTTCCCGACGATATCATCCACCTCGAACCCCCACGCTGGCTCACCATCCTTCGCTCTTACCTGGCGTGACGGAGGACGCGCTAGAAAAACGGTCGACACATAAGCGGGGGCGAACGTTGAGATAACGTCCGCCCCCGCTTTGCTTTAGCCAGGCTGTTATGGATGGGCGTGACGGCTACTCGTCGCGCTTTTCCTCGTGGCGAGCGGCAGCCCGCGCATCGTGGATGCCCTTGATTGCAGCATGGCGGGCGGTGCGAGCATCGTGCATGGCGTCGCGCGCCTCAGCGGCCGTGGCCTTGGCAGAGCGCAGCTTGGCGGCCAAGTCGGGGTTGGTCTCGGCAACCGCGGCGATCGTGGGGCCGTCGAGCTCCTCTTGCGTGGGCTCGGCCAAAAAGTCGATAGCATACTGGGCGGCCACCATGGAGCCCTTTGCCAGCACGGTCTCGTCAATCTTGTAGAAGCAAGAATGTTGGGCGTACGTGGCGCCAATCTGGGGGTTGCGCGTGCCAACAAAGGCGAGCACGCCCGGCACGCGGCGCAGGTACTCCGAGAAGTCCTCGCCCGAAAGCGTGCCGCGATAATGGCCTTCGCCCGCGGGGCCCAAGCACTTGACCACGGCCTGACGACAACGCTCGCTCGAGGCGACGTCGTTTTCGACCTTGTAGTTGGCGATGGTGTAGTCGGTAAGTTCGGCCTCTGCGCCCAGGGCTGCCGCGGTGTGCTCCACGATGCGGCGCATAAGCTCGGGCATTTCCTCGTGCGTCTTGTCGCCATAGGTGCGCACCGTGCCGGCGAGGTAGGCCGTGCCGGCGATAACGTTGCGCGCGG
>JAYBEF010000045.1:0-25887 GCA_037277825.1 Collinsella sp. | reverse complement strand
AGTTGACCAGGAAGGTGCCGCCCGGCTTGACGTCGCGGACCATCTTGAAGCCCTTAACGATGTAGCTGGGGTTATGGCAGGCGACAAAGTCGGCCTTGGTCACGTAGTACGGCGAGCGAATCGGGGAATCACCAAAGCGCAGGTGCGAGACGGTGACGCCGCCGGTCTTCTTGGAGTCGTACTGGAAGTAGGCCTGGACGTACTTGTCGGTGTGGTCGCCGATGATCTTGATCGAGTTCTTGTTGGCGCCGACGGTACCGTCGCCACCCAGACCCCAGAACTTGCACTCGATGGTGCCGGGGGCTGCGGTGTTGGGCGCATCCTCGGCCTCGGGCAGGCTCAGGTTGGTCACGTCATCGACAATGCCGATGGTGAACTCGCGCTTGGGCTCGTCCTTCTTGAGCTCCTCGAAGACAGCGAACGCGGACGCGGGAGGCGTGTCCTTGCTGCCCAAGCCATAACGGCCGCCGACGACCTTGATGCCCGTCTTGCCGGCCTCGTAGAGAGCGGAGACGACGTCCTGGTAGAGCGGCTCGCCGATGGAACCCGGCTCCTTGGTACGGTCCATGACGGCGATCTTCTGGACGGTCTCGGGGAGAACGTCGACGAAGTGCTTGATGGAGAACGGACGGAACAGACGAACCTTGACCAGGCCGACCTTCTCGCCGTGAGCGTTGAGGTAGTCGATGACTTCCTCGAGCACGTCGCAGAAGGAGCCCATGCACACGACGACGCGATCGGCATCGGGAGCGCCGTAGTAGTTGAACAGGCCGTAATCGGTGCCGAGCTTCTCGTTGATCTTCTTCATGTAGCCCTCGACGACGGCGGGAAGCTCGTCGTAGACCTTGTTGCAGGCCTCACGGTTCTGGAAGAAGATATCGCCGTTCTCGTGGCTACCGCGGGTGTGCGGGTGCTCAGGGTTGAGCGCGTGATCGCGGAAAGCCTGGACGGCGTCCATGTCGCACATCTCGGCCAGATCCTTGTAGTCCCACATGGCGACCTTCTGGATCTCGTGGCTGGTGCGGAAGCCGTCGAAGAAGTTAAGGAACGGGGTCTTGCCCTCGATGGCGGCAAGGTGAGCCACCGGCGAGAGGTCCATGACCTCCTGGACGTTGCCCTCGGCGAGCATGGCGAAGCCGGTCTGACGACAAGCCATGACGTCGGAGTGATCGCCAAAAATGTTCAGGGCGTGGGAAGCGACGCAACGCGCGGAGACGTGGAAGACACCCGGGAGCTGCTCGCCCGCGATCTTGTACATGTTCGGAATCATCAGGAGCAGACCCTGAGAAGCCGTGTAGGTGGTGGTCAGAGCACCGGCACCCAGCGAACCGTGAACGGTACCGGCTGCACCTGCCTCGGACTCCATCTCGACGACCTTGACCGGGGTGCCGAAGATGTTCTTGCGACCCTGGGCCGCCCACTGGTCGACATGGTCGGCCATCGGGCTGGACGGCGTAATGGGATAGATTCCCGCTACCTCGGTGTACGCATACGAAACATATGCGGCCGCCTCGTTGCCGTCCATAGACTTAAACTTACGCGCCATATACCCCTCTCCTCTCATATAGGTATACAGGCCCCGGCGATCGCCGGGATGTTGGCGTGATGGGATTTACGCTGTTGCTTCCAATCATCTGGCAGGCAGGCTCAGCAGCAGGTACATGGCGTGGAGAGAAGACATGCCGAGGCGAGGGGCAGCTGATGCGCCCTACAGGCCCGACCGCCCGTCTTGCACATGACCGAGCGCCGCAAAGGCCGCATGCCGGATGCTCCCGGGCACGCCCCGGCGATGGGAAGCGCCCGCAACGGAAATCCGCATGCGGGTTTATTGTACCCCGCCGTCAAGTGTAATTTCGGCAAATATAGGCGTGCGGTAAAGGTTTACCTTGGGTGACTGCCAAGGGCCAAAATGGTCTCTCCATCCCCAGGCGACCGGCTCTGGCGCGCCGAGGAGCGTCCCCAAGTGGCGGCAGAAAAGGAACGTCCCTATCTGCCGGCTAGAGAGCACCGAAGAGGATGGCGTAGGTAGTGGATTCGCCGAGCTTGAGCTCATCGCCGGGATTGAGTTGGGCGGAACGGCCGGGCTCGACCTGAATGCAGACGCGCGTGGCCCCGTTTACCACCACGGTTCCGTTGGTGGACGACAAGTCCTCGACGCGCCAGATATTTTGAGCATCGCACCAGATATGGGCATGGCGGGCCGAGACATCGTCGCCGACGTCGGTAATATCGCCCTCACCAGTGGCCAGCGCGCCAATCTCAACACCCTGCTCACTCGGCTGAATCCAGCGCGGGGCGCTCACGACAAAACTGTTTTGCACGCGCAGCAAGCCCAAGGGGTGCGCCGGGGCGGGTTCGCGTTCGCCCGCAGTCAGCGACATGCCAAGCGAACGCGGCGTGGATGTGCCTCCGCCACAGGTCGCGTGTGCGTAGTCGATGGCATAGTTCACCGAGGACCGCACATCCGCCGAACAACCGACGGCGACAAACAGCACCAGCACGGCCTCGGCGCGCTCGGCGGGCATGAGTTCCGCCGCCTGGGACAGGCGATCGAGCGCGTTGCGATAGAGATTCGTGTCCTGGTGGCACTCTTCGAGCGCGCGTACCATCGGTTCACCTGCAGGACCGCACACCATATTGATCACAGCCGTGGAGTCCATGGGATTGCGCTGGCGCAGGGCCAGTTGCGACATAATACGCGCAGCCGAGGTACCGTATTCGGCAAAGTAGCGCTGCTGAAGCGTGCCGACCGGCGCGCGAACGATAAAGCGGGAAACCCAAGAGCGATCGGCGGCTCGGCTCTGCGGGCTGCGGCCGTCGGCGAGCGGACGGGACGAAAGCACCAAGCCGCACAGCTCGATATGGCTCAGATGCGCCGCGCGCTTAAAGATGTCAAACATGGCCCCGCATGGGGTGAGCTCAACTTGAGATGCCATGACCTAGGCCTCCTTGGTCGTAGAAATAGAATCGGACGATACTTCGACAGGTCCGCCAAAAGTACGGGCAGCTGCGGCTCCACCGGCAAGCGGAGTCGCCATCTGGGCTTTTGTGCGTCGCGGTGCCGAAACGGGAAGTTCAAAGGCAAAGCCCATCGCAAGCAAAAACCACGTAAGCGTATAGGTTGCAACCAGAGCGGCAACAAGGCCGCCCATCACGGCGCGTTGGGAAAATACGCTACATGCAGCCACAACCAGCACCGGAACCTCGCAGGCAGAAAGCGCAAGCACACCCTGCAGGAAGCCCGAGCGCCGATCGCGCGCAAGTGCCCCCGCGGCAACGCCGGCTATGCCTGGCAGCGCCAACGCCAGTGCGGCAATAATACCCGGTAGCGACCCAGACCACACGAGCGATCCCAAAGTCGCCGTCACGCGAGCGCCCGACGCCAGCAGCGCGGCCGAAACCACGACCACAGCCCAAACCACGCCACAGGCGACCGTCGCGCCGACCATCAGCGCGCGACGAACCGCGCGGCCGGACGCATCCATGGGGCACGGCGTGAGCGGCTCGCCGCGGAGCGAACGACCGACATTTTGCGCATAGTGGTCACAAAACGCCGAGAGCGCCGCCTCGACCGCCGCCGGCTCGGGACGATTTTTTTGATGGCTGGACAGACAGGCCATCACCACGTCGAACAGCTGGGCATCGACAAACGCCAGCGCATCGCGTAGCTCTTCGGAATCCGGCTCAAGCCCTAGCTGCTGGGCCTGCTCGACCGCGGCGAGCGCCACATCGGGCTCACGACGAAGCAGCTGAGTCAAATCGCAACCGGGCGCATGGGCACCAATGGGATAGTCGGGCCGCGTGTCCATCTTAAGACGGTAGGGGCTCGCGATGTCGCGCGTCCTTTTGCGCGAACCCGAGGCGCCCGAAGTGCTCGGCGCGGCTTCGTATGGCGCGACGCCGGCAATGAGCTCGTAAACCGTGCTTGCCGCGGCATAGACGTCAATCGCCGGCGACATACGCAAAGCACGCAGGTCGGGAATATCGTCGGTGAGCATCTCGGGCGGGGCATAGGCAACCGTCGCGCGACGCAGCGTGGCATAACGCTCGGTAAAGGATGCCTTGCCGCCGGTACCGGCCACGGCCGACGCAGGCTCAAGCGCCAGCGATGAGCCAAAGTCAATCAGGCACAGGTCAAAGGTGCCCTCGGCAAGCTGCCGGTCAAGCGGTAGACGCGCCGTGCGCACCATAATATTAGCGGGCGAGATATCGCGATGGACAAAGCCCTCGCCCACCAGGCTCATACGGCAGAGCAGATCGAACAGGTCGCGACCCAGACGCGCCGCCACAAGCGGCGACAGGCGTCCGGCATCGTCCACGGCAAGTCGCGAACGCAAGCGGGCAAGCGTCTCGCCCTCGACCCATTCCATGACAATTGCAGGCACACCGTCGACCTCGCCCCAGCCATAGAGGCGGGGAAAGCCCTTGAGGCCCGAAAGGGCGCGATGGCATTCGTATTCCTCGCGAAACGCTGCCTTGAACTTGGCGACCAGCGCCTCGTGAGCGGCATCGTCGTCGAACTCATCGCGCGCCGGCAAGATGAGCTGCTTGAGTGCCACGGCCTCGCCTTGGGCGTTGACGGCACGCGTCACGCGGCCGATACCGCCACGGCGTATGGTGGCATCGTCGGCAAACAGCATCGTAAAACGACGCAGATAGGCAGGCAGTTCGTCCTGACCGAGCGCAATGGCCGGCTCAAACCCGTCGACACGCGCCAGGCGCAGGCCGACCATGGAATCGCGACCGAGCGATTGTGATGTGGTGGATGCAAGATCGGTCATCATAGGGCAAGCGCCGCCACGTTATTGTTGAAGTTACCGAGCGCGACGTCATCATCGCCGTAATGGCCGACCCATTGACATAGGTTGGTGTAACAGCCCCACAGATTGGCATACTGCTGATACCACCTTGACCGGGGCGAGAATGTCTGACGACCGAACTCGGCTCGAATGACAAACATCTCCCCGACCAGGCTGTCGCACGGCCTGGGATCTCCCGTAGAGTTATAGGTCGAGACCACGTCATTGGCACGAGAAACATAGCCGTCGAGCATGTTGTACTTGGTCACAAGCCAACTGTGAATGCTCTCTTCCTCAGCAGCGGAAAGGCCGCCGGAGTTTGCATCGTTGTCAGTGTTGCCGCCCGTCGAGCCGCCGTTTCCAGGCCCTCCGGTAGAGGAACCCGACCCAGAGCCGCCGCCCGAACTCGATGAATCCGAGCCGGAGCCAGAAGTATCCGAGCTACCGGGCTTTCCGGACTGCTGGGCGTCCTGCTCCTTTTGCTGCTCGACCTTATTCACCGTTGCCGCCACGCTATTGTTGGACAATCGATCGATGATCTTGGTGTTGGTGAGCACGATGGTTTTGCCATTGGCAAGCGTGACTTCGTTGTCCGGGGCCTCGGCGCCGTCCGCATCGTCGGTGCCAAACACAATATGCCCGACCACACTTGCCCAAGCATATCCAGTCGTGGTGCCCAGATCGCTTTTGGCCTCATGCCCCACGCGCGGTTCGCGTGCGGCATGCGCCTGCATCATGGACGGCACGGTCATGCCATAGGCAGAAACGCCAGCTATGACCAGCACCAGCGAGCACGATAGCAGTGCGTACGCCCGCGGCGCCAAGCCCAGTCGGCGTCGTATGCGCACCGCGGCGCCGCGCTTTGTCTGAGTGCCACCGGGCCGCATGCGTTCTCCTCCAACAAAAACACGCCGCTCGGGAGCGGCGCATTCATTCGAATCCATATTTGAGTGTATCAGCGAACCAAAAAGGTTGCGCAACGAATGGACAAATTAAGGATGCGAGCGGAAGCGTCCATGCGATAAGCGGATACGAAGCATCTTTGTTGCACAACAAACTCACAGTCGCACGGGGAAATTATGACTACCCCGTGCGTCGCGAGGAAAACATACGGCAGGAGCAGGCTCGCCACCTAAATCGCGCGGCGGGCCTCGATGGCGCGGCCAAGCGTAAGCTCGTCGGCATACTCCAAGTCGCCGCCCACGGGAAGGCCGCTTGCCAGACGCGACACCTCGACGCCCAACGGCTTGATGGTACGGGCCAGATAGCTCGCCGTGGTCTCGCCCTCAATATTGGGGTTGGTGGCGATGATGACCTCGTGGATGTCCTCGTGGCCCAAGCGTGCCAGCAGCTCTCGAATGTGCAGCTGCTCGGGGCCAATCTTGTCCATGGGACTGATCACGCCGCCCAATACGTGGTAGAGGCCGTGGTAGCTGCCCGTGCGCTCGATCGCCTGGACATCGCGCGGCTCGCCCACCACGCAAATGCGAGTGGTATCGCGCATCGGGTCCTGGCAGATGGAGCACTCGTCGGCCGTGGCGTAGTTAAAGCAGCGGCTGCAAAAGTGGACCTCCTGCTTGACCTCCAGGATGGCCTCGGCCAGGCGGCGCGCCTCCTCGGCGTCGGCCTCCAACAGGTAATAGGCGATGCGCTGGGCCGACTTGGGACCAATGCCCGGCAGACGGCCCAGCTCATCGAGCAGTTTTTGCAGACTGTGGTTGGCACTCATATATATGCGTGTCTTAGAACGGCATGCCCGGGATGTTGAGGCCGCCGGTGATGGCGCCCATCTGCTTGTTGGCGAGCTCGTTGACGCCGCGGACGGCCTCGTTGACGGCAGCCATGATCATATCCTGCAGCATATCGACGTCCTCGGGATCGAGCGCATCGGGATCGATGGTGAGGTTGACGAGCTCCATCTCGCCGTTAACGGTCACCTTGACCATGCCGCCGCCGGCAGAGGCGTCGACGGTCTGGGACTTGAGGTTCTCCTGCGCGGCGGCAAGCTGCTCCTGCATCTTGCGAGCCTGCTTCATCATCTGCTGCATGTTCATACCGGCCATGATGGCTCCTTTACGTGCGGCCGCACGCCGAGCTGCAAGGGCAGCCGGAGCACGGCGGGACTTTCAAACTCAAAAATCGTACCACGGCGCGCGGCGAGAGAGCGGGGCGGACGTGTTACCTCAGTCGATATACATGTCCTCCAATACAAACCGCACTCAAAGATTATGCAAGGTCGAATTATGCAAGGTTGCATAATATCGCACACTCAATCTAGTAGAGCCGAATCCGGCATTTCATGTGCGCCACTAAATAGCTAAATGCCGAACCGCTGCTCGAGGCGGCGCACATGGCGGCAGGGTATAATTTGATTGCCATAGATAGTAATTTGGAGGTGCCCCATGAATGCCCCCAACGCGCTCCAAAACATCCGCTCAAAACACCCCGTTGCATATGTGGTTCTCTATCTCTTTGTCGGCTGGGCATTGCTGGTTGTCATCACCCATGCCATAGCTTTTGGAGCAGAACTGCTGATAGCCAGCTCGGACCAGCCCGTCGTCAAATGGGAGACGACCGATGAGTGCACCGACGGAACCCGAACCGTCTACTACAACAGCCCGTCCCTCTATCAAGAGTTCAAGGTCAAGATAAAGGACTTCAAGATTGTCGATGCCGAGCTAGGCGTTTATTTGGCAATCGGAGCAACCATTAACGCCGAGCAAGTCGAGTACACGGACAGCCATGCGACGTATCGTATCGACCTCAGCATCCTAGGCCGACCGTCACGCACCTGTCTGCTCAAATGCGACATACGCGGCACCACACTACACATGTCCGAAATACAGATGCGCCCGGACAAGGGGTCCTCTTCTTGAGCAGTATACCCGCCTGCGCAGCTACTCCACCGGCTTGAAGATGGTGGCCTGGCCAAAGACGCTGCGGATGAGGGCCTTGGCCTCGTCCTCGGTCTGCGGGATGCTCGGGGCTGCGCCCTGATGGCCGAAGGGGCTGCCAGCACCGGGATTGGATTCCCAGGGAGCGGCGGGGACGTCGTCGTTTGCAGAGGCTGCGGGTGCCACAGCAGCGGCCTTGGTCGCGGACGCCGCACCCGGCACGTCGAACGGGGGCAGATCGTCCCCGCCGGCATCGGCAGCAAAACCACCGACCATAGCATCGTCGTAGGGCACCTGCTCGGATTCCCATGGCGCAGCCTGCGCAGGCGGCTGAGCCATGGGGACGGACGCGCGCTCGGGCGCTCGGGGCGCGGGCTCGGTCGGGAGCTTGCCCGTGGCAGGAGCACCGGCAGGGTTGTCGGAGCGCAGCCAGGGGGCTTTGCCCAGGTCAGACGACTTGGGCGCGGGCGAGACGGGCTTGAGCGCGGGTGTCGGAGCAGCCGGTTTGGGCGCTGCGGGCTTAGGCGCCAACGGGGTCGATGCCGCTACCGGCGCCGCTTGCTGCTGCGGCGCGCTGGCGCTCGAGGATACAGGGGCCGCCGAGGACACGGGTTGCGGGTCCGCAGATGCCGCAGCCCGTGCAGATGGAGAATGCTCCTCATGTTGAGGAGCCGGCGTGCCACCCCCATCCAGGACATAGTCGACGGTACGACGACCGAAGACCGCGCAGACCGTCGGCAGGACCACCGATTGCGTGTCAGCGCGGCCGAGCATCTTGATGGCAAAGGTCGAACCCGCGGGGAACGAGACGGTGAGCTTGGAGCCGTCGTCGGCCGTGGCGCGGGCGTTGAGCAAAAGCCCTGCGTAGGAAGCCTGACGCGCCTTGACACGCTCGACGACCTCGGCCCATTTGCGCTGCAGCTCTCCGGCATCCTCGACCGCGGGCGTCTCGGCAGCACCGGCGGCGGCAACCTGGGCGGCATTGTTGGACTGGGGCTTAGGTGCCGGAGCGGTGGCAGGCGCGGGGGCAGCAACGGGCTGAGGCGTCGAAGCCGGCGCAGGCTGAGGTGCAGGCGCTGCAGACTTGGAAGCTGACACGGACGCAGAACGGGGAGCAGGCTGGGCAGCCGGAACAGCAGCGCCGCGGTCCCAAGGCATGCCACCCTGATGCGCGGACGTAGCAGCGGGGGCAGCGGATGCCGCCGGAGCGGCAGCACGGGCGCCCGAAATGAGCGTCGGCTGTTGGGCAGCAGCGGGTACGGATGCTGCAGGCGCGGCGGCCTGAGCAGCAGCCACGCTCGCCGGCACGGCGGCATTGGCAACCATGGCCTCCAGGCGTGCCACGCGCTCGGCCAATGCCTCAATCGTTATATCAGCCTCGGGACGTGCCAGACGCGTGCAGGCAATCTCGAGCACCAGGCGCACGTCGCTCGCGCCCCTCATCTCCAGTGCGGCATCGTCAAGCACTGTCAGCACACGGGCCAGGCGGTCGGCAGGATGCTCGCCAAAGGCAGCGGCCTCGGCAGCAAGCGCCTCGGCCTGCTCGGAGCCGCCCTCAAACAACTCGGCACGGGCACCGGCAACGCAGGCAACATACACGTCGCGCACGTGCGCCACCAGGTCGCGCGTCAGCTCCAGCAGATCGTTACCTTCCTCGACCTGCGCGCGAATAAGTCCATACAGCTCGGCAACATCGCGATCGGCAATGGCGCTGGAAAACTCGCCCAGAATCTGGTCCGAAACCTCGCCTAAAAGCGAGCGGGCGTCGTCCGCATGCACAGAACCGTTGCCAAAGACGCTCAGCTGCTCCAGCGTGGACAACGCGTCGCGCATGCCGCCCTTTGCATGGCGCGCCACGATAGCCAGCGCCTCGTCGTCGTAATCGAAGCCCTCCTGCTCGCACACGTATGCCAGGCGATGCTCGATATCCTCGTTGCCGATGCGGTGGAAATCGAAGCGCTGGCAGCGCGAGAGGATGGTCTCCAGAATCTTTTGCGGGTCGGTGGTGCACAGCACAAAAATCACGTGCGCCGGCGGCTCCTCGAGCGTCTTGAGCAGCGCGTTGAACGCCGCCGTCGTGAGCATGTGGACCTCGTCGATGATATAGATCTTGTACTTGCCGCGCACCGGGGCAAAGTTGACGGAGTTGATGATCTCCTCGCGCACGTTGTCCACGCCGGTACGGCTTGCAGCATCGAGCTCGTAGACATCCGGGTGGTTGCCCTCGGCGATGAGCTCGCACTCCTCGCAAGTGCCGTCGGGCATGCAGCCGCTTGCACCCTCGGCGCGCGCCGCCTCGGCATTGCGGCACAGCAGCGCCTTGGCAAGGATGCGCGCCATGGTGGTCTTGCCCGTGCCGCGCGGTCCGCAGAACAGGTAGGCGTGGGACAGGCGCCCCTCGGTGATGGCGTGCTCGAGCGTCGAGACGATATGCTGCTGGCCCACCACGGAGTCGAAGGTGAGCGGGCGATACTTTCGGTACAACGATTCCATGGGTGCTCCCCCGGGTATACTGAGTCTTGTTGCCGCGGCGGCCATGCGGTCGCACGGCATACTGCATTCCATAATAACCCGTACGGCGAGCCCGCCGCGATAGGAGTCCAAAGAGCATGGCAGACGCAGAGAGCAACCTCGTTCCCTCCGAAGCAGCCGACCAGGTCGAGGTCGCGCTCGAGGAGCAGGCCGCAGCCGACGACGGCATCCTGTACCTCAACGAGTACCAGTACGAAAACGACCTCGTCACCGACTTCGCCCGCCTGGTCGCCTCGCCCAGGCGCCGTGGCTCGCTGTATGTCGCCGCCGCGATTGCCGCGCTCATCGGCATCGGCATGTTGGTGGCCGGCGGCAACTGGATCAAGTTCGGCGTCGTCCTGATCGTATTCGGCGCCTTTTTGGCCTGGTGGAGCAAAAACCTGCACCACACCCTCGCCCGCGACTTTATCGACGCCGTCGAGGCCGACGAGTCCATGGGTGGCCGCTATCGCCGCGTCGCCGCCAACGAGGATGGCCTGATGGTTTGGGGCAAGAGCGGCAAGTCGCAGTTCTTCCCGTTTGAAAAGCTCGACCACGTGCTCGACGGCGAGCGCATCTTTGTGGCCATGTTCGCCGACCAGGGCGTGACGATCCCCAAGGACACCTTTGTCCGTGGCGATGCCGAACAGTTCGGTCCCTTCCTCAAGGCCCGTATCAACAAAAAACTCCGCATCGAGACCAAACGCAAGAAGATGAAGGCAGAAAAGGCCGCTGCCGAAGCCAAACAGGGCGACAAGCCCCAGGAGACCAAGGGCAAGCAGCGCAAGCAGAAGAAGAACAAGAAGAAGCGCTAAGGCCAAGCCAGACAGGCAGCCTCGCATCCCGCTATCCTCCCCATGCACCCGAGCGTGCTACACTAGCAGCATCTATGCCACCGCGAACGGCTCGGCTCGGCGCCCGCCGCTCGCAAACGAACTTTAAACGCACGAGGGTTGGCCATGCCGCTTTTCTCGCAACATACCGCCCGGTTCTCGCCGGACGTTCCCTTGGAGGGCACCAGCTCTCGCGAGCTGCTCAAGCGGTACCAGCCGCTCGAGACACTTGCGACCGGCGGTTTTGGCTCCATCGAGATCTGCCGCGACACGCACCTGCGCCGCCGCGTCGCCATTAAGCGCATCCCCCTTATCAACGGCGCCGGCATGCCCGCCAGCGACATCATGGATGTCCTGCGCGAGGCGCACACTGCCGCCATGCTTCAACATCCCAACATCGTGCAGGTCATCGACTTTACGCACGACACAGCCTATGCCTACCTGGTTATGGAATATGTCGATGGCATGTCGCTGGCCGAGTTTTTGCACCGCGTGGACGGCCACTCACTTACCTTTGACGAGGCCGCGGCCATTGCCGACGCGCTGGGGCAGGCGCTCACCTTCGCCCATAGTAATGGCGTACTCCACCTGGACATTAAGCCCGCCAACGTGCTCATCGACCACTCGGGCAATGTAAAGCTCACCGACTTTGGCATGGCGCGACTGTCGTCCGCCGGTGGCTTTGGCGGCTCACGCGGCGGCACCATCGGCTACATGCCGCCCGAGCAGCTCGATATCGAGACCGGCACGGTCGACGAGCGCGCCGATGTCTTTGCCCTCGCCTGTGTGATCTACGAGGGCCTGTGCGGCAGCGCTCCCTTTATGGCGGCCACGCCCGCCGACTCGCTCGACCGCATCATCGGCGGCGCCACCTATCCCAGCGAGCTGATACCACACTTTCCCCCGGGAGCCGAGACCGCGCTCATGAGCGCGCTCTCCCCCATGCCGCAGGACCGCCCCAACAGCATCGAGGCATTTTGCGACCAGCTCCTTGCCGGTCTGGGCAGCGTGCGCGAGGGCCGTCGCAGCCTGGAGCAAATGGTTGGCGAGCTTTCGGATGACGAGCAGGAACTCGACGATATCGAGCCGTCGCACTACGAGGACGACGCCATCGAGGTCGACCCCGCACTCGGCTGGGCGGGCACGCGCTGGAGCCATGCGCGCGACTACACCATGCGCACTATCTCGGCGCTAACGTGCGGCACCTTTAGCTTTTTACTGATGCAAACGGCCGGGGTCGCGGCGCTTCCCGGCCTGGTCATTGCGGCCATCGCGATCGGAGCGGCGGCTGGCCTGGCCCCCCAGATTGGCTCGGCCATCTCGGCTGTGGGCTTTTTGGTGCTCATGGCCAACGCCACCATGCAGGCACAAGGCATCCTGTCGATGCTGCCCGTCGCGGTGATCTTTGCCGCCGCCATGTCCGGTTGGTGGATCGCCTGGGGTCGCACCGAGACTGCCGCGAGCGCCACGCTCACCTGTGCACTCGCGCTTGGCTGTCTGACCGGCAATACCTTCCTGGCAGCTGGGGTCGCCGCCGGCGTCGCGTCATTTTGGCTCGGCCCGGCAAGCGCCGCCGCGGCAACGGGCATGGGCGCGCTTTTTGCCCGTCTGGCCACGGTCGCGCTTTCAGCCGGAGGCGTGCTGGGGCTCGGTAACGTTGCCGCAGCGCTGGGAGACCCGCTCCTTTGGGCTGCCTTTGTGCTGGTCGCGGCAACTGCCGCAGCGTCATCCGCGCTGCTCAATGCCCATGCCAAGCGTGCCGATCAGGGCTCAAACCTTGCCGCAATCGCCGCCATCGCTGTCACCGGCATCGGCTGCGCAGCGGCGTCCTGTCTTGCACACCATATGGAAATTGCCAGCCTTGCAGCCGCGGTCGTCGCCAAGGCGGCGGTTGCGGGAACCCTATCCTCTATAATCGTTGGGATATGCCTATATTTGCTCGGATACCAAAGAACCTATACGGAGAGTGATCTTTCGTGAACTTCCTGAACATCTTCGAGGACCACGTGGCCGGCATCTTCGGTGCCACCCGTGCCCCGTTCTCCTTTAAGAAGCTTGCCAAGCAGGCCGCTCGCGACATGGAGGATCAGACTCTGGTGATTAACGGCGTCAACACGGCGCCGGCACTCTATACCATCCTTATCGCCGCCGACGACGATCCCATGCTCGCCCCGTTCTACCCCGAGCTTTCGCGCGAGGTCCGCGAGTTTGTGAAGGCGCAGGCCGAAAAGCGCCGCTATGTCTTTGTCGGCGAGCCCCTCGTGCGCTTTATGATCGATCCGCAGCTGCGCGCCGGCAAGTTCTCGGTCTTTGCCGAGAACGTCGATGCCCCCACGCTCGGCCGCCTGTACGAAGAAGAGCGCGCCTATCAAAACGGCCTGGGCCAGAACAACTCCGCGGCAAGCCGTGCCGCCAGCGCCCCGCGCGCCGGCCAGCAGCAGTTTGCTGCCCCGCAGCAGCAGCGCCCCGCCGCCATGCCCCAGCAGCAGCCGACGCCTCGCGCCGCCGCTCCCGACCCGCTTGCCGTGGCAGATCCCTTCGCGCCTAGCGTCCCCGACCCCGCCGCTCCTATCCCGGTGCCGCAGACCGTCTCGCGCGACGCGCTTGCCGGCATGGGCGGAGCCGCCGCGACCGGTGCCGCCGTGGGCCTAGGTGCCGCAGCCGGCATCGCCTCCAACATGGCGAGCACTCGTGCCCCGCAGCGCCCGCTCGCCCAGCTCGTCGACGTCGTGAGCGGCGAGAGCCATAGCATCACCTCCGCACAGGTGACCATCGGTCGCGAGCGCTCAGTTTCCGACATTGCCCTGCGCGACCCCAACGTGTCGCGCCGCCACGCCCAGCTCACCTTTACGGGCTCGGATTGGTCGATCGAGGACCTCAATTCCACCAACGGCACGCTCGTCAACAACCGCCGCATTACGCGCTGCCCGCTGCGCAACGGCGATCTGCTGACGTTTGGCCTGAGCACCTTTGAATTTAGGGGATAGTCGCTTATGAACATCGATATCGTCCTTTTTGCAGGCCGCATCGTCCTGGTCGCCCTGCTCTATATCTTCCTGTTCGCCGTCATGAAGACCGGCGTGGGACTTGTGCGCGGGCAGCGCCGCGACTCGGCTATCTGGACGATTGATGTGGACAAGGGTCCGCGCGGTATCCGCGGCATCCACGTAGACATGCTCGGCCCCGTCATCGTCGGTCGCTCGCCATCTTCGGACATCTGCATCAACGAACCGTTCGTCTCGGCCTCACATGCGCGCTTTTCGCTGCAGGGCCCGGCGCTCATCATCGAGGACCTCAACTCGCTTAACGGCACGCTCGTCAACGGCCGCCAGCTTGTTGAGCCCGCAACGCTGCGCGAGGGCGACGAAGTCCAGATTGGCGACGTGGTCATGAAGGTGAACCGTCGATGATCGACGAGGAGAACAAGTCCGCAACTATGACCGAGGCACCGGCCGCCGCCACAGCTGCGCCGGCCCACGCCGCTCCGGCGGGCTCCGCACCCGTGGAGCCCGAGGACACCGTGTTCTCCCTGCCTCTTTCGCATGTAACGCATGATATTTCGGATCTCGCCGATAACGAGGACGAAGAGGATGCCGTAGCGGCGCCCATCGGCGCACATGCTGCGGAACAGCCCACAGCGCCCGAAGCAACCCCGGCGCCGGCTCACTTTGCAGAGCCCGTCGCCGCGGCAATCAACGAGAGCGCTGCGGTGTTTGCGGCACCCGAGCCCGCCGCGCCGGCGTTTCCCATAGCCCCGGCATCCGAGGTTGCGCCCGCGTCTACGCCGGCGCCCGAGCCTATAGACGTCAGCCCGCAAGACGACGAGTCGACCGCCCGCGTGTCCGAGGAGCCCGACTCCCCGGACACCGACAATTCCGAATCAAACGCCGAGACCGACACCGTCTCTCCCGGTGACACCGCCGAGATCGACGTTGCTGCCGTTGAGGCCAAGCTCAAAGACCCCGGCTCGACCATGAGCTTTGAGCCCCTGACCGAGGAGCGCATCGAGACCGACTCGACCTATGATGCCGGTACCACCACGCAACTCATGTGGGGCGCCCGCTCCGACGTTGGCTGTGTGCGCCCGCACAATGAGGATTCCTACCTGGTGCAGTCGCCGCTCTTTTGCGTATGCGACGGCATGGGTGGTCACGCCGCCGGCGAGGTAGCCTCTTCTATCGCTGTCGAGACTATAGCCAAGACGGCCCCACAGTCCGCCGACGCAGCACGCCTGGCCGCAGCCGTCGAGGCAGCCAACGCCGCCGTAATCGAGGCGGCCCTGAACGGCCTGGGCAAGCCCGGCATGGGCTGCACAGCCACCTGCGCCTATATCGAAAACGATACGCTCGCCATCGCCCACGTGGGCGACTCGCGCGCCTACCTGCTCCACGAGGGCACGCTCATCCGCGTGACCCGCGACCACTCCTACGTGGAGGAGCTCGTGGACGCCGGCGAGATCACGGCAGACGAGGCTCGCGTCCACCCCAACCGTTCGGTCATCACCCGCGCACTGGGCTCGGACCCCGCCATGTATGCCGACCACTTCACTCTGCATATCGAGGAAGGCGACCGCCTGATCCTGTGCTCCGACGGCCTTTCGAGCATGATTCCCGATAGCGATATCGAGAACATCGCCACGCAGTCCTCAACCGCGCAAATCTGCGTCGACAACCTAGTGGACGCGGCGCTTGCCGCCGGCGGCCACGACAACGTGACCGTAGTAGTCGTTGACCTGGTTGACGATGGCGTCATGCGCGAGGCGCAACGCGTGCGTCGCCGCAACATTACTATCGCCGCCATCCTGGCCCTCGTCTTTGTGCTGGCAGCTGGCATCTGGGCCTACACGGGTGTCACCGGCTCGTACTACCTGGGTACCTACCAGGGCAATGTCGCCGTCTGGCGCGGCCTGCCCGGCAAGCCGCTCGGACTCAAGCTCCACTGGCTCGAAAGCGAAACCAGCATTAAGCTGTCCGACCTGCCCGAAGACACGCAAAACCGCCTCAAGGCGGGCATTCCGCAAACAAGTGTCGACGATGCGCAGGACACGATATCCAAGTACCGCCACCAGATCGACGAGGAGCAGACCCGCCAGGTGATCGACGCGCAAACGATTCGCGACAACACCAATCAGGGATCGACCTCCGAATCAGATTCCGAGAAAACCGCCGAACAGTCCGCCGAGGCCGAAGCCTCCGATAAGAATTAGAAAGGGAGTGCCGCTTATGAGTCGCCGCAACACCGAACTGCTCTTGCTCATCGCCTCGGCGTTCCCCGTCATCCTGCTGTATGCGATGTACGTCCTCACCGCGGGCGCTGCCATCTCCTTTGAGACGCTCGCCGTACCGATCGGCCTCTTTGCCGCCTTTGCCGCGGCCCACATTGCCGTGCGCATCTTGGCGCCCGGTGCCGACCCCGCCATCCTGCCCATCGTATTTATACTTTCGGGCATCGGCATCACGTTCGTGACGCGTCTCGCCCCCGCTCTCGCCATCTCACAGCTCATCATCCTGTTTGTCTCGGTGGCGCTCATGGTGGGAACGCTTGCATTAGTCAAAAACCTCGACGTGGTCATGCGCTACAAGTACACCTTTGGCATCATCGGCATCATCCTGCTGATGCTGCCGATCTTTATCGGCACCACGATCTCGGGCTCCAAGCTGTGGATTCGCATCGCGGGCTTTACCATCCAGCCCGGCGAGTTCGCCAAGGTCTTTATCGTCCTGTTCCTGGCCGGCTACCTGGCCGAGAACCGCGAGCTGCTCTCCATCTCCAACCGCAAGATTCTGGGCTTTAAGATCCCTCGCCTGCGACTGCTGCTGCCGCTGTTTGCCGTGTGGGGTGTGTGCCTGCTCGTCGTCGTCTTCGAACGCGACCTGGGTTCGGCCGTGCTGTTCTACACCATCTTCTTGCTGATGCTCTACGTTGCCACGGGGCGCTTTTCGTATGTCGTTATCGGCCTTGCGCTCTTAGCTGTTGGAGCCGTGGGCGCCTACAAGTTCCTGTCTCACGTTCAGGTGCGTTTCCAGGTTTGGCTCGATCCGTTTAAGGACGCCCAGGGCCAGGGCTACCAGATCGTCCAGTCGCTCTTCTCGCTTGCCGATGGCGGTCTGGTCGGTGTTGGCATCGGCAACGGCATGGCCAACAACATCCCTGTCGTCGAGTCCGACTTTATCTTCTCGGCTATCGGCGAGGAGATGGGCCTTTTGGGCGGCGGCGCCGTGCTCATCCTGTTTATGCTCTTTGCCGTGCGTGGCCTCACCACGGCTGCCCGCGCTAAATCCGACCTCGCCGCCTTTAGTGCCACAGGCCTTACGGCCGCCATCAGCTTCCAGGCCTTCTTGATCGTCGGCGGCGTAACCCGCCTGATCCCGCTGACCGGCGTCACCCTGCCCTTTATGAGCCAGGGCGGCTCCTCTCTGCTGGCGAGCTTTATCATCGTCGCGCTCCTGCTGCGCGCCGGTGACGAGGCGACCGGACGCGAGGCCGAGCTTACCGGCACCGGCACCATGGCCGCCATCACCGATAATCAGGTCGCATCTGCCGCCGCCCCGACGGGCACGCGCTTTGCCACCTCGTCTTCCTACGGCAGCGGCAGCCATTCCATCGGCTCGCGCATGCGCCGTCGCCTGCTCGACACGCCTGAATCCGGTGTGCTCGGCCGCGTTGCGCTCGCCAACCGTCTAACCCGTGCGGTGCTCGCCTTTACGGCGCTGTTCGCCATCCTTATCGGCAACCTCACCTATGTCCAGGTCATCAAGGCCAAGGACTATCAGGACATGCCGACCAACAACCACACCATCGCCCGCTCCAAGTACATCCAGCGCGGTTCCATCATCACGTCCGACGGCGTGACGCTGGCCGAGTCGCTGCAGCAGGAGGACGGCACCTACGTACGCTCCTACCCCAACGGTAACCTGGCAGCGCACGTGGTTGGCTACGTGAGCCAGCAGTATGGCACCACCGCCATCGAGAGCGTCATGAACGATACGCTCACCGGCTCCAAGGATTACTCCAGCTGGAACAACGCCATCGCGTCGCTCGCGGGCCAGACCCAGCCGGGCAACACTGCCAAGCTCACCATCGACTCGCGCATCCAGACGGCTGCCGAGCAGGCGCTCAAGGGCTTTAAGGGCGCTGTGGTGGTCATCGACCCGCGTACCGGCGCGGTGCTCGCATGTGCCAGCTCGCCCACCTACGACAACACCAACATCGATGCCCTGCTGCAGACGGGCGGCGGCGAGGACGGCTCCATGTACAATCGCGCCATGGACGCGCTGTACACGCCGGGCTCAACGTTTAAGGTCGTTACGCTTTCCGCGGCACTCGAGACCGGTACCGCCAGCCTTACCAGCACCTACCAGGCGCCCGGCTCCATGGACATCGGCAACGCACCGGTCACCAACTATGCCAACGAGAGCTACGGCACCATCAGCCTGCAGCAGGCCTTTGCCGTGTCCTCCAACGTCGTCTTTGGCCAGGTGGCAAACGAAGTTGGCGCAAACACGCTCGTGCAGTTTGCCAACGCCTTTGGCTACGGCCAAAAGCTCGGCCAGGACCTGACCTCCGCGGCCTCCATCATGGCCGACCCGTCGCTCATGACCGAGTGGGAGACCGCCTGGGCCGGCGCCGGCCAGCCTGTCGGCATGGACCACACGCCCGGCCCGCAGACCACCGTCATGCAAAACGCCGTGATTGCCGCCGCCATCGCTAACAGCGGCGTGGTCATGGACCCGTACTTTGTAGCCCAGGTACTCGCCCCGGACGGAACCGTGGTCAAGACCACGCAGTCCCGCTCGCTGGGTCAGGCCGTCAGCTCCGCCACGGCCGACCAGGTCAAGCAGGCCATGCTTGCCGTCGTCCAGTCCGGTACCGGCACCGATGCCCAGATCCCCGGCGTCAAGGTCGCCGGCAAGACCGGCTCGGCCGAGACTGGCGGCACCAACGTCAACTCTATGTTCGTTGGCTTTGCACCTTACGATTCACCCACGGTCGCCATCTCGGTGGCCTTGGAGGATTTCGACAAGCATGACGTCAAGGCCGCCAAGATCGCCGGTATCGTCCTGACCGCGGCGCTTGCCGCACAGGGAGCGTGATGCCCATGATCGAATCGGACACCCGAGGCGCGCCGCGGCCGAAGAGCTAGCGGCAACGCGCCACACGGCCCCAGCGGCCACATCGTAGGTACTACACACATCGTTGAGCGAATAGTTATGTTAGGAGCAAGAATGGAACAGAGGGTCCTCGGGGGAAGATACCTCCTCAAGGATAAGGTGGGGACAGGCGGCATGGCGACCGTCTACCGTGCACAGGACCAGGTCCTCGACCGCACGGTTGCCGTCAAGATCATGCTGCCGCAGTATGCCGGCGACGCAACCTTCGCCGCACGCTTTAAGCAGGAGGCACAGGCAGCAGCCGGCCTCTCCTCCCCCTATATCGTGGGCGTCTACGATTGGGGCAAGGACGGCGACACCTATTACATCGTCATGGAGTACCTGCGCGGCACCGACCTTAAGAGCGGCATCAAGAGCCACGGCGCCCTCGACCCCAAGAAGGTCGCCCAGATCGGCTCGCAGATCAGCTCTGCGCTTTCGGTCGCCCACAAGCACGAGATCATCCACCGCGACATTAAGCCGCAGAACATCATGGTGCTGCCCGACGGCAACATCAAGGTGATGGACTTTGGCATCGCGCGTGCCAAGAACAGCCACCTCACGCAAGATAACAACGTGCTGGGAACCGCCCACTACGTCAGCCCCGAGCAGACCCGCGGTCAGGACCTCGGTCCCACCTCGGATATCTACTCGCTGGGCGTCGTGATGTACGAGTGCGCCACCGGCCGCGTTCCCTTTGACGGTGACGACGCCATCTCGGTCGCACTCAAGCAAGTCAACGAGCTGCCTATTCCGCCGAGCCAGATCAACTCCGGTGTCGACGCCGACCTTGAGCGCATCATCCTCAAGTGCATGGAGAAGGACCCGGCAAACCGCTTCCAGACCGCCGACGAGCTTCGTCAGGTGCTCAACAGCTACCTGTCGGGCCGTGCCGTCAACGTCTCGGAGCCCACGCGCATCATCGGTGCCCCCGGTGAGCTGGGCGCCACCAAGACTCGCGAGCTTTCCGATCAGACGCGCGCCATGGTGCGTCCCGTCTCGGGCGTGAGCGGCCAGAATACCGCCCGTAGCTCGGTTTCGGGCTCCACCGGCTCCTACGAGGTCGAAAAGCCCAAATCCAACAAGAACAAGATCATCGCCGCCGTGGTGGCAGCGGTTGCCGTCATCGGCATCGTGGTGGCCTTTGCCACAGGACTCTTTGGCGGCGAGCAGGTCACCGTGCCCGATGTGCTGGGCAAGGACCAGCAGACTGCCATCGAGCTGATCAAGGAAGCCGGCCTCGAGGTCGGCACCATCGACCAAAGCTACAACGACGATGTCGACGAGGGCAAGGTCGCCGAGCAGACACCCAACGGCAACACCAAGAAGGCCAAGGGCACCAAGGTGAACCTGGTAATCTCCAAGGGCCCCAAGCCCTCCGAGAAGGTTGAGGTTCCCCAGCTTCTCGGCCTGACCAAGGACCAGGCCGAGGCCGCGTTGGCAAGCGTTGGCCTGAAGGGCAACGCCTCCGAGGAGGCCAACGAGGCCGATGAGGGCCAGGTCTTTGAACAGGGCACCGAAGCCGGTAAGGAAGTCGCGAAGGGCACGACCATCTCGTATAAGGTCTCGAGCGGCCCGGATACCACGTCCGTCCCCGACCTGACCGACATGACCGAGGCCCAGGCGCGCAACGCCCTCGACATGGCAGGCTTTGGCGTCGACGTGAGCTACCAGGAGAACGACTCGGTTACCGAGGGCACCGTAATCAGCTGGAACCCCAGCGGCAAGCAGAAGCCCGGCGCCACGATTACCGTCGTCATTGCCAAGAAGTCCGGCAAGGCCGCCGTCCCGGGCAACCTGTACGGTAAGAGCATTTCCGCCGCTGTTACCGCGCTCAACAACGCCGGTTTCTATAACATCGGCTTCTGTGACCAGAACGGCAATCCCGTAAGCGGTAACGAGGATGCCACCGTTACGGGCGTCTCCCCCACCGGCAAGCAGTCCACCGACAGCACGATCACGCTGACGGTCGCACTTTCTGGCTCGGGTTCGGGCTCTGGCTCGGGCACGGGTGACGATTCCGGTACGACCAACTAGTCGCCACCCCACCGCTCATCACGGCTCTCGCCGCAAACATATTCGCTCACAGGCGCCCGCTTGCTCCCCCAGCAAGCGGGCGCTTCGTTTTTGACATGGCATGAACCAGAAGAGCCCGGCACCGTGGTGGTACCGGGCTCGACAAATCTCTGGTGCCCCCGGGCGGATTCGAAAACTCCCCCCGCAGGGAAATTGGTGACGCGGGTGTCGACGGTCCGAATCCGCCGACAGCTTCCACAAACCAGAAACGGCGCCGCTCTCGCGACGCCGTCATATTCCCTGGTGCCCCCGGGCGGATTCGAAAACTCCCCCCGCGGGGAAATTGGTGACGCGGGTGTCGACGGTCCGAATCCGCCGGCAGCTCCCACAAACCAGAAACGGCGCCGCTCTCGCGACGCCGTCATAATCTTCTGGTGCCCCCGGGCGGATTCGAACCGTCGACACCCGCTTTAGGAGAGCGGTGCTCTATCCCCTGAGCTACGGAGGCATGTTGTACTAGTGTAGCAGATTTACTGCATAGCCATACGTCACATGACTAGACTTCGAAGTTGCGGTGGATTAGTTCCTGTCCGAAGCATCTAGAGCCGTATTTAGGAACTATTTCACCGCAACTTATGAGGAGCTAGTTACCTTTGTGGAAGAGGTTTTTGATAACGGAGGGGATGCTCTTGGCGCCCTTGGCCGTCACATCGATAAAGTCGGGCGAACGCACAAGCTTATCCTCGTCGACGTACTTACGAACCGCACGAAGCGTCTCTTTGTCATCGCGCGTCGAAAACGTAAAGTGACCGTTGTCCTTGGTGAAGATGGCAAAACGCGTGATCTTCTTGGTGCCGCGCAAAACCTCGGCGGCGATATAGTCAACCTCGTCCCACGGGATTTGAATATAATCCTCGGGATTGCGCTCGTTGTAATACTCGAACGCCTTATTGCCCACCATCACGTTACCGTGGCTGGTAAGCCCCATCAGGCAGGTTGCCGGCGTTGCCAGATCGACCGTGCTGTTCTGAGATTGCGCCATGCGCGCCTCGCCCTCCAAATAAAACAATCGGACCGCATCCAGTGTACCCACCGGGTGCGGTCCGTTTCAATGGCTCAAAAGCCCTTGCCTAGCAATTCTCGGTCTTAAGCCGAAACGTGCTTACATGAAGCCGCAGACGCGACCGATGATGCCGATGGCGAAGAGAGCCAGGATGATGACAATCGGGCTGACCTTCTTCTTGAGGAGCTTGCAGACCAGCAGGGTCAGGCACACGGCGGCAAGGCCGGGGATGAGCTGATCAAGGTTGGCCTGAAGTGTGGTGACCTTCACCTGATCAAGGGCGTTAGCACCGATGGAGTTATACATCGTCAGTGCTTCCTTGACACCCTCAGAACCGGAGGGCAGGTTAGCCCAGTCGATAAAGGCGCCAGCAGACTGCGTGACCTTGGAGACGACCGGGGTGAAGGAGATGGACACCCAGCGCTCGACCAGGGCGCCGATGATGAACATACCCAGGATGGATGCACCCTCGGTGACCTTGCCCATCAGACCGCCGGAGAGGTCCTTGGCAATGGAGGAGCCGACCTTGTAGCCAAACTCCTGCGTGTACCACAGGAAGGCGTAACGGATGATGTTCCACGCGAAGAAGAACAGCAGCGGACCGGCGATGCTGCCGGACAGGGCCAGGGAAGCGCCCAGAGCGCCCAGAATCGGGCGAAGGGTGAACCAGAAGGCGGGATCGCCGACGCCGGCGAGCGGGCCCATCATACCGACCTTGACGCCCTGAATGGCGACGTCGTCAATCGGAGCACCGTTGGCGCGCTCCTCCTCGAGAGCGAGGGTAACGCCAATGACGGGGGCAGAAACATAGGGGTGGGTGTTATAGAACTCCAGGTGGCGCTTAAGAGCGGCAATCTGGTCATCCTTGCTGGTGTAGAGCTTCTTGATCGCAGGGATCATTGCGAAGCACCAGCCGCCGTTCTGCATACGCTCGTAGTTCCACGAGCCCTGAAGGAACTGATGACGGAAGCAAACCTTCTTGCGGTCAGCCTTGGTGAGCTGAATCTTGTTCTCTGCCATATGTATCACTCCCCTCCTACTCGTAATCGTTCAGAATGTCGCCGAGCGGGTCACCGGAGCCGCCGCCCATGCCGCCACCCTGCTTGGCCAGATCCTTAAGGCCAAGGTAGATGAGGGCAAGGGAGATGCCGATGAGACCAAGGGCGATCAGCGTGAGCTGAGGGATGGCAGCAAGGACAAAGCCGAGGATGAAGAACGGCCAGGTCTCCTTGGTGGCCATCATGTTGATGACCATGGCGTAACCGACGGAAGCGACCATGCCGCCGCCGACAGCCATGCCGCCGGACAGCCAGTCGGGCATAGCGTTAAGCGCGTTGGTAACAGCCTCAGCCGGGATGATGCACAGAAGTACTGCCGGGATGGCGATACGAAGGCCCTGCATGAGGATGGCAGCGTACTGCCAGCGCTCGATGCCGGCGAAGTCGCCCTTCTCGGCGCAACCGTCCATGGCATGAGCGATAGCGGTAGCCAGGGTACGGCAGATCATGGTCAGGAACAGACCAGCGACCGACAGCGGGACGGCGACGGCGATGGCGGCGGTAACGGCCTTGGCCGAATCGGTGGCGCCGCCGTTGAGGGCGAGCACCATGATGATCGAAGAAGCGACCGAGGCCAGAGCGGCGTCAGGCGCGACGGCGGCGCCGACGTTAGCCCAGCCAAGGGCCATCATCTGGAGCGAACCGCCCAGGAGGATGCCCTCCTGAAGGTGACCGGTTACGAGACCGATAAGCGTGCATGCCACGAGCGGCTGATGGAACTGGAACTCATCCAGAATGCCTTCCATACCGGCAAGCAACGCGACAATCGCAACAAGCAGAATAGTGATTGCAGACATGTATCGGACCCTCCTTTACTATGCTTGAGCGGCCAGTTCGGCCTTAGCTTTCTTCAACATGGCGTCGAGATCCTCGGAAGCATCCGAAGGAACCTTGCGGACCTCGAACTTGACGCCCTTGGCCTTGAGGGCCTCGAGGGTCTTAACGTCGTCATCGCCCATAGCGACGGCGTTGGTGACGACGACCTTGCCCTTGGAGTGAGCCATGGAACCGATGTTGACTTCCTTGATGTCGACGCCGGCCTCGATGGCCTTGAGCAGATCCTGCGGGTTCTCGAAGAGCAGCATGGCCTTGGTGTCACCAAAACGCGTGTCCTTGACGACCTCGGCCATCTTCTTGATGGGCACGACGTTGGCATGGACTCCCGGAGGGGCAGCCTGCTCGATCATCGTCTTGCGAAGCTCGTCGTGAGCAACGCCGTCGGAAACCACGATGATGCGGTTGGGGTTAATCTGCTTGGTCCACGTGGTGGCCACCTGACCATGCAGCAGACGGGTGTCGATACGGACGTGGGCGATCTTGATGTGCCCGTCGCCGATGACCGTTCCCGGAGGGATGGCGCCTGCAGGAGCAGCGGCGGCCGTAGCCGGCTTCTTCTCCTCGGGCTCCAGAGACTCGGGCTTGACGCGCACGCCAGCCTTAGCCTCAGTCACGAGATGTTTTGCGATCGCATGTGCAGTGTTCTTTGCGTCAAAGCGCTGCGAATATGCCTCGATGAGCATAGGCAGGTTGACACCGGTGACGATAGCCCAGGAATCGTGGCCCTCGATGAGCCCGCTGATCTGGTTGAACGGCGTGCCGCCCCACAGATCAACGAGGAAGAGCACCTGCTCCTGGTCCTCGAAGGAAGCGACTGCTTCCTCGACCTTGGCACGGAAGTCGTCGGGGCCCATGCTCGGCTCGAGCGAGACCACGGCAACAGACGGCTGATCGCCAAAGACCATCGAGCCCGTCTGCTTGATTCCAGCTGCCAAGTCCCCGTGGCTAGCAAGAACAATACTTACCATCACATAACCTCCTTTTTGTCTACGTATTTCCTACACGACATGAAAGGAGTATACCTGTTTGGATTGTGGAATTATAGCTAAATCCGCAAAAGGTTGGATTATTTGTTTAAACGTCTAGGTTTGTTACAAGTTGATTACGTTACTGCTTTTTGACTCATTACACGACAAGGCGTCGCTCATCAAGCTATGTATTTTATAGATACAAGCAAGCTGTTCATTAATATCGATATTAAGCAAGTGCGAATGTGCTCGTACTGTCACTATTTTGTTTAAACAGACATGGCTTGACTATTTGCACGACTTATGCTCAACAAAACTACTCAAAAAAGTTGCGGTGAAATAGTTCTTGTTTAAGAGCCAGAAGGCTGGATTTAGGAACTATTTCACCGCAACTTATAGGGGATCCTAGACGATGTGGAGTGGGTTGGCGGCGTCGACGGCATCGGGCGCGTCGGAAGGGCCGTCGGGGGCAGCGCCTGCCGGATCCTCTTCGGGGGTCTCGATCTGTTTGATCATTACCTCTTGGCCCTGCAGCAAATAGGTCTCGCCGCTACCGCAATGGGGACAGGCCTTGCCGTGCTCGACCGTCGCGTAGTCGCAGCCACACGCCTCGCAATGTGTCACGGCCTCAACGGGCTCCACGATAAGCTCCGCACCCTCGGTGATGGGCTTTTTATCTGCCGCCCAGCGCCAAGCGTCGAGTAGCAAGTCGGGAACGACGCCCGAGACCTCGCCCAGCAGCAGCGTGACGCTCGAAA
>JAYBEF010000044.1:0-2630 GCA_037277825.1 Collinsella sp. | reverse complement strand
AGCTTCCTACTACACCACATAGCCTCAAGCTTCGTAGGAATGGTCCAATGGTGGGCCTGGCACAACTTCCAAGCAGACAAAGCCGACGTAGCCAAAGACTACCTCTCAGCCATAAAGCCCCTCTTCACCTAAGTAAGAAGCTCATCCCAAATCATCGACCCAACCCAGGCCGCCACGCATCCCAAAGTGTCATTCACACTTCAACGCCCCCAACAGCAACAAGCCCCTCCCATCTATATTCAGATATATATGTTGGGCTGCTTGTTCGAAGGCAACTGGATTCCCGCAGGGTCCGGCATAGGTTAACTTTCCGCCGCATTCCGCAGGACGCAAGAAGCTCCCGCCGCACGAAGTGCGCAGCGGGAGCTTCTTGCATGTCCGAGGACGCGGCGGAAAGTTAACCTATGCCGGACCCGGGCGTTATATCAATTGTCTTGGCCTAGAACATGCCCAAGAAACCATGCACAAACAGCGCAGCCAGAGCAGCGCCGACAAACGGAGCGATGCCAGGAACGAGCAGGCCGTACTTCCAGTTGTTGTCAGCCTTGTTCTTGATCGGCAGCACCTGATAGGCCATGCGAGGACCAAGGTCACGAGCCTGGTTCATGGCGAAGCCGGTGATGCCGCCCATGCCCATGCCAACGGCCCAAACGATCAGGCCGACGCAGATGGCGAGCATCAGAACGTTCTCACCAGCGCGGCTAGCGGCAGCAAGGATGGCGCTGATGAACACAAAGGTGCAGATAGCCTCGCAGAAGAAGTTGCGGGCATAGTTCGTGCCCTCGGTGGTGGGGTTGGTCGAGAAGATGTTGCGCTGGGCAATGGGATCGACGACGCCATCGGAAGCCTTGAACTCATCGGCATACATAAGCCAAGCGATTACGGCGCCCACAAAGCCGCCGAGCATATCGGCAATCATGAAGGGGATGCAGCTGCTCCACGGCACCAGGCCGACGATGCACTGGGCAAGCACCATGGCGGGGTTCATGCACACGGCGCCGCCAAAGACAAACAGGCAGACCGAGATGCCAAAAGACCAGGTGGTGATGGCAAACATGTGGCCGGAGCCCTGATACTTGGTGCCCTTGAGCACGGTATCGCAGTGCACGCCCACGCCAAAGATGATCATGAGGGCCGTTGCGCCGAATTCGCAGAGGAGTTTGGTAAGCATAAAACCTTATCTTTCTTGTCGGTTATAAACGATTCGTTTAGGCCGCGCACTAGTGCTGCGCGACGACAACGCCCAGGCCATCGGGAATGACGGCAACCTTGGCATCGGCACCCTTCATCTCAAAGGCGAGCTTGAGCGCCTCCTCGATAGTGTTGACCGGCGTCATGTGCATATCCTTGAGCATCTGGTGATCGCACAGGTCGGTGACCATGATCACAGGGTGATGCGCCAGGATGCGGGCGAAAATCTGGCTCGTCCACTGGTCGGGCAGGGTCTCATCCTTAGGACGGTCGATGCAGGCGCGCTCAAACTCCGCCGGGTCGTTGTCGGCGATGTTGTGATAGAAGCCCTCGCCGCCGTGACCGTCGGCACAACCGGCAACATCGATGATCACACCGCCCTCGGGAAGCGTGGCCTCGGCAGCGCACATGCCCTTCACGGCCTGATAGATGTTCTGGTCGAGCGGGTAACCGCCGTTGGTGGTGATGGCAATCTCGCACTCGACGGGCTCAACGCCGGCAAGGCTCTTCACGAACTCGCAGCCAGCCTCGTGCGCCTTGTGGATATCGCCGGCAAAGGAGCCAATGACCTCGTGCTTGCCGTTGAGCACCACGTTAAGCACAAAGGCAAGGTGAGCCATCTCGGCAGCGGCAAACATGTCCTCGCTCACGTGGTTGTGGCACAGGTTGCCGGCACGCGAGTGGGAATCATTCACAAACTGACCGTTGTGGTTGTACATGATGGTCTTGTAGCTGGCGATGCCGGGCAGCACGGACTTGCGGCTGCCAGAGAAACCGGCAAAGAAGTGCGGCTCAATAAAGCCCTCGGCAAGCAGCAGATCGCAATCGGCGGCAATCTTGTTGATGATGCACTCGCCGCCAGAAGGCAGGGTGCCGATCTTTTTCATCATGCTGTCGTCAGTCGCGACGTGCATAACGATTTCCTCGTTGGCAACGATCTCCTCGCCGTACTTGTTGACGAGCTCCTCGTGCGTCGACGGACGATGCATACCCGTAGCAACCAGAATACGCACGCGAGCCTCGGGCGCAGCGGAGTGGATGTGATGCAGCAGAATAGGCATCGTCACACGCGAGGGAACGGGGCGCGTATGGTCGGAGCTAATGATGACGATATCCTTCTTGCCAGCACAAAGCTCCTCGAGCGAAGGCGAGCCATAAGGGTTGGCAAGCGACTCCTCCACCAGCTCTTCCTGCGATTTCGTGGTTTTAAACTCGTTTTGATGACCTTCCATCACACCCGCGAAGTTCTTATCCTCAAGCTCCAGATGCAACGTCTTGTGGTCAAACGGCAGTTCACATTCAAACAATGACGAGCGCCCTCTTCCTTTCAACTGACACACTAGATAAACCGTTGGAAGGATACGCCGCTCACCGAAAAACACCACCGTCCACCGACTCATTAACACAACGTTCATATTTGACCCACAACAAAACGGCCG
>JAYBEF010000043.1:0-33142 GCA_037277825.1 Collinsella sp. | reverse complement strand
TAAGTTAGCCTTGTCGCACTTTTTGCATTATGCCCTAAGTTAGCCGAGGGATACACTTGATTTTCGAAAAATTTAGCGGGAACGATGAGGCGTGTCAGCCCGTCGTTCCCGCAGTCTTACTCCTCCGCCTTTGCGGCATCCCACAGGTCGTTGAGGCCGTGGGTCGAAAGCTCGGCAAGATCCACGTGAGCATCGGCCGCCATCTGCTCCATCGCGGCCCAGCGACGGCGGAACTTTGCCGTGCTGGCACGAAGGGCGCTCTCGGCGTCAATGCCCTCCTTGCGCGCAACGTTGACCAAGGCAAAGAGCAGGTCGCCAAACTCCATTTCGCGCTCGGGCGAGCCAGGGGCCTCGGCCTCAAACTCGGCACGCTCCTCGGCAACCTCGTCCCACACATCCTGGACCGTCTCCCACTCAAAGCCCACGGCAGCCGCCTTGCGCGACACCTTCTGAGCCTGCATCAGCGCCGGCAGATGCGTGGGCACGCCGTCGAGCAGGCCCTCGGGCGCAGCCTCGCCTGCCGCCACGGCCTTGTCCTTGGCAGCCCTCTCGGCAAGCTTGACCTCGTCCCAAATCTTGAGTACCTCGTCGGAGCTGTCGGCATCCACATCGCCAAACACGTGCGGATGACGGCGAATGAGTTTGGCGTCGATATCGCGCGCCACGTCGGCCAGCGTAAACTCGCCGGCATCCGCCGCGATCTGCGCGTGCAGCACGACCTGCATGAGCACGTCGCCCAGCTCCTCGCGTAGGTGAACCGCGTCGTCCGCCTCGATGCAGTCGAGTGCCTCGTAGGCCTCCTCGATCATGTTCTTGCCGATGCTGCGGTGTGTCTGTTCGCGATCCCACGGGCAGCCATCGGGCTGACGCAGACGCCAGATGGTCTGCACCAGATGCTGCAGCTCGGCCGACGCGTCTATCAGCGTGGACAGATCGCGCGAGCCCTCGGCATTTTGCTGAGCCATGTGCTGCGCCATGGTTATTCCTCCTCCAGGATCACGTGGCGGAACGCACCGCCCTCGTAGATGCCGTAGCTGTGCGTGCCGTCCTTGGGAATGCTCACACTGCCGGGGTTGAAGAGCCACAGGCCCGGGTGCGCGGCACTTTCCTCGTTGACCTTGATGTGCGTATGACCGTAGACGAGCGCGGAGCCCTCGGGCAGCGCGGGCGCGTGGTCGACGCTGTTGTGCATGCCGGCGCCAAAGACATGGCCGTGCGTCAGGAACAGCTCGCGGCCGGTCTCGTCGAACAGCGTGGCGTAGTCGGCCATGACGGGGAAGTCGAGGACCATCTGGTCGACCTCGGCGTCGCAGTTGCCGCGCACCGCGATGATGCGGTCGGCTAGGGCGTTGAGCAGCGGAATCACGCGCTTGGGAGCATAGTCGCGCGGCAGGTCGTTGCGCGGACCGTGATAAAGCAGGTCGCCCAGCAGGACGATGCGGTCGGGCTGCTCGGACTCAATGGCGGCGACCAGGCGCTCAGTCCAATATGCCGAACCGTGGATGTCGGAAGCGATGAGGTATTTCATGGTGGTCCTTTCGGGTGGGGTTGATGGAGCTGGGCGTGGCGTGCCGCCGGCCGCGTTACTCAAATCGCAGTGCCGCGCTCTGGGCCGCCTGCATCACGCGTTGGAGCGGCACATTGTGCTCGCGGGCAAGGCGGGCGCAGTCCTCGTACTCGGGCGCCGCGCGCTCACTGCCGTCGGGTAGGGTGGCCACCTTGACGGATACCTCGCCCCATGGCGTCGTTACGCGCTCAAAGCGGCGTGGCAGGCAAACGCGCTCCATGACCTGGCGACGAATGCCGTTGGTCGTGGTTTCCAAAAAGATAATCGTCTGCAGGCGTTCGATATCCTCGTGCGAGCAGATCACCTGCAGCTGCCAACCGGGGCGGCCTTTTTTGCAGTAGAGGGGCAGCCAGTGCACCTCGCGCGCACCCGCCTCGCGCAGGCGGTCGGCAGCGTAGGCGAGCACCTCGGGCGATGCGTCGTCGATATCGCATTCCAACTTGACGATGGTTTCGGGTGCATCGGTCTCGCGGGACAGCGGGGATGTGCTATCGCATGGCATACGGTCCGACTCCTTTCCGCACGGGCTCGTTTTGTTCATCCAAACGCTAGCACATCGGACGTGGCACAGGCGTGACTTTCGTCCGCCGCCGCCCTCGCCCCTATCCAAACATGTACATCAGCCTCCAAACATGTCATTTTCTACAGCTTTTGGAGGCTGATGTACATGTTTTGAGAGCGCAAGCGAGGCCGCACCGCGCGTCGCGCAGCCTTTCCAATCGATTTCGACCCCCGGCGTGTCCGGCGTGTTGAGAGCTGCGCCATTACAATGAAGCGGATTCGCTTGACGCAAAGGAGCTGCCATGTCTGCTTGCCCGCTGGTCGATTGCCACACCCACACCTCGTTTTCGGACGGACATGCCTCGTTTGAGGAAAACGTCCGCGCTGCCGCGGCCGCTGGCTGCCGGATCATGGTCTCGACCGACCACCTCACCTTACCCGCCAGCATGGATGCCAACTGCGAGGTGCAGGTTGTCGAGGGCGACCTGCCGGCACATCGTCTGGCTTTTGAGGATGCCCGCAAGCTTGCCGCGCAGATCGCGTCGGAGCTCGAGCTTATCTATGGCTTTGAATGCGATTGGTACGAGGGCTGCGAGCCTTTGGTTGAGCGCTGGTCCCGGGGCGCCGTCGTGCGCCTGGGCAGTGTGCATTGGATTGGCAACCCAGGCGATATCATGGCCGGCGCCGCGGGTACGGCGGGAACGGAAAACGTCGCTCGCCCCGATACACCCGATTCCCTTTGCGGTTGGATCGACGACGACACCAACCTGCACGTTTGGGAAAACCTGGGGGTACGCGGCGTGTGGGAGCGCTACGTCGACGACTGGTGCCGCGCCTGCGAGAGCCCGCTCAGCTTTGATGTAATGGCTCACCCCGACCTGGTCATGCGCTTTTCGAAGGAAGGCTTTGCGCCCGACTTTGACCCCGCACCGTTTTGGCAGCAGATGGCCGAGTGCGCGCACGATACGGGCCGCCGCGTTGAGGTCTCGACGGCCGCACCGCGTAAGGGCTTGGACGACTACTACCCCGCAACCGGTCTTTTGCGCTGCTTTGCCCATGCCGAAGTGCCGATCACCTTTGGCTCGGACGCGCACCGCGCCTGCGATATCTGCTGGAGCATCCGCGAGGCCCAGGCCCACGCCTACGACTGCGGCTACCGAACCTACGATATCCCCCACCCCACCGGCGAATGGGAATCCACACCCCTCGACTAAGACTAGTCGTTGGGAACGTTCTTAAACGACTAGTGGCGGCGGGCGTTGAGTTCGCCGGCAAGCTCGTCGAGGGTGATACCGTAGCGCTCAAGGGTTACGAGCAGGTGGTAGACCAGGTCGCCGGCCTCGTAGCGGATGTGATCGTGATCGTTATCCTTGCAGGCCATAATCACCTCGCTTGCCTCCTCGGCAAGCTTCTTGAGCAGCTCGTCCTCGACGTCGGTCAGCAGACGCGCGGTATAGCTCTCCTGCGGCGATGCATCACGACGACCGTGAATCACCTCGGCCAGACCTGTCAACGTCTCACCGATATTTCCATCCTGAACGTTTGCGGTGCGCACACCCATAGTTCAATCCTTTCTGGTGGCCGAGCGTCTAATCGAGCGCCCGCCCTACGCGAGTTTCTTAAAGAAGCAGGTACGGTTGCCGGTGTGGCAGGCCGGACCCGGCGAGTCGACCTTGACCAGCAGCGTATCGCTATCGCAGTCGGCCCAGAGTTCCTTGACCTCCTGCATATTGCCGCTCGTCGCGCCCTTGTTCCAGAGCTCCTGGCGACTGCGGCTCCAAAACCACGTGGTACCGGTCTTGAGCGTCAGCCCCACCGACTCCTCGTTCATCCAAGCAACCATAAGCACCTCGCCGGTGTCATACTGCTGAACAACACAAGGAATCAATCCTTTGGCGTCGTATTTAAGATCCGCTGGAGTAGTAATTTCTCTCATTTCAATTCCCCAATTTAAACATCGCCGGTCGGCGAGGGTTGTCCAGGTGCCGCAGGTTGCCGCGAAAGAGGAGCGACGCGTACTTTGGTACGCGAGCGACGGTTTAAGCGGCAAGATGCGGTGCCTGGGCAAGCCGCAGCGAAGCCCGCAGCATTAGAAGTCCAGCCTCACAGGAATACCCTGCGACGCCATATACTCCTTCACCTGGCGAATGCTGAACGTCCCAAAGTGAAAGACGCTGGCCGCCAGCACGGCATCGGCCTCGCCCTCGATCACGCCCTCGGCAAAATGTTCGAGCGTGCCCACGCCGCCGCTCGCAATCACCGGAATCGGCACCGCACGTGCCACGGCGCGGGTGAGCGCCAGGTCAAAGCCGGCCTTGGTGCCGTCGCGATCCATGCTGGTAAGCAAGATCTCGCCGGCGCCGCGACGAGCCGCCTCCTCGGCCCACGCCACCGCGTCGATGCCCGTGGCGTTGCGGCCGCCCGCCGTGAAGACCTCCCACTTGTCGGCACCAGATGCGCCGGGCAAACCGACGCGCTTGGCATCGATCGCCACGACCACGGCCTGGCTACCAAACGCCGCGGCAGCCTGGCTAATCAGCGACGGGTCGCGCACGGCGGCAGAGTTGAGCGACACCTTGTCAGCACCGGCGGCAACCATGGTGCGCATGCCCGCCAGGTCGCGAAAGCCGCCGCCCACGGTATAGGGAATGGCGAGCTCCTCGGCCGCATGCGCCGCCATCTCGATAGTCGTCGCACGGTTATCGCTCGTGGCGGTAATGTCCAGAAAGACGACCTCGTCCGCACCCTCGCGGTCGTAGGCGCGCGCCAGCTCCACCGGATCGCCCGCATCGCGCAAGCTCACAAAGTTGACGCCCTTGACCACACGGCCGTCCTTGACGTCCAGGCAGGGAATCACGCGTTTGGTAAGCATGGGCTACTCCTCCCCTCGGGCGGCGGTCAGCGCCTGTACCAGCGTAAAGTTGCCCTCGTAGAGCGCGCGACCGGTAATGGCACCTTCAATCGCGCCCTCACCCACTGCGGCCAGCGCGCGGATGTCGTCGAGCGTCGAGATGCCACCCGATGCCACGACGGGAAAGCCCGCGACCTCGGCCACATGGCGATACGCCGCCACATCGATGCCCGTCTGCATGCCATCGCGCGCAATGTCGGTATACACCAGATGCTTAAAACCCAGCTCGGAAAGCTGCGCCACGGCGTCGTCGAGCGCCACGCCCGCGCCGTCACGCCAGCCATTCACCTTGACCTGGCCGTCGCGTGCGGCAATATCTGCCACCAACAGCTCGCCAAAGCCTTGGGCCGCCACCTCGGCAAAACCCGGCTCGGTCACGAGCACCGTGCCTAGTGCGATGCGGCGCGCACCGTAGCCGGCCAGCTCGTCGATGCGTGCAAGCGAGCGGACGCCGCCGCCCACGTCCACGGACAGACCGCCGACGCCGCAGATGGCCTCGATTGCTGCCGAGTTGGCAGCGCACGCGTCCTCGTCCTCGCCAAAGGCAGCGGACAGGTCGACGACGTGCACCCAGCTCGCGCCCTGCTCGGCAAACGAGCGGGCAACTGCCACGGGATCGTCGGAATATACCTTGCAGCGGTTCCGGTCGCCGCGCTCCAGGCGCACGACCTTGCCGCCGATCAGATCGATTGCGGGAAACAGGATCATCGGCCGGCCTCCTCGACGATGTTGACGAAGTTCTTAAGGATGCGCTGACCCAGCGCGGAGGATTTCTCGGGATGGAACTGACAGCCCCACACGTTGCCGTGGCGCACGATGCACGGGAAGCTCCGCGTATAGTGCGTGCGCGCCAGCACATCGGCGGCATCGGCATCGTCGGCCACCGCGTAGCTGTGGGTGAAGTACATGTTGGCACCCTCGGCAAAACCAGTAAGCAGCGGATCGGCCGCACCGGCGGGCGTCATGTGCACCTGGTCCCAGCCCACGTGCGGCACCTTCAGGCGGCTCGACTCCAGGCGCGTGCACGAACCGCGCATAATACCCAGGCCATCGACCCAGAGGGCACCGGCCCGCTCGGAGGCGTTGCCGTCGGCGACCGCGCTCTCGTCCGCAGGCACGCCCTCGTTGCCGCGCTCAAAAAACAGTTGAAGACCCAGACAGACGCCGAGCAGCGGAGTTCCGGTGGCGACGGCATCGAGCACCACGTCCGCCTCGCCGCTCTGGCGCATAAAGGCGATCGCGTCATAGAACGCGCCCACGCCCGGGATAACCAGGCCGTCGGCGTTGCGGATCTGCTCCGGATCATCCGACGTGCAGGCGGCAGCACCGGCGCGCGCAAGCCCGCGCACGACGCTCGACAAGTTGCCCTTGTGGTAGTCGACCACCACGATCTTCGGTTCGCCCACGCGACCCCTCCACTTCTCATCATCCAAAACCACCACAAAGGGGACAGGCACCTTCGTGGTGGTTTTTGCCTTTGTGGCGGTTACAGTGAGCCCTTGGTGCTGGGGATGCCCTGCACGCGGGGATCGAACTCGCAGGCGCGGCGCATCGTGCGGCCCACGGCCTTAAAGGCCGCCTCGATAATGTGATGCGAGTTACCGCCCGCCAGCTCGCGCACGTGCAGCGTGAGCTTGGCGTCGCGCGCAAAGGCGTAGAAGAACTCGACGGCCAGCTCGGTATCGAAGCTGCCCACGCGCTCAGTCGGCACGGGCAGCTCGCAGTAGGCCTGCCCGCGACCCGAGATGTCAACGGCAGCCATCACAAGCGTCTCGTCCATGGCGATCGCCGCGTCGGCAAAGCGCGTAATGCCCGCCTTGTCGCCCAGTGCCTGACAAAACGCCTCACCCAGCACGATGCCCGTATCTTCAACGGTGTGGTGCGCGTCGACTTCCACGTCGCCCACCGCGTGTACCGTCAAATCAAACAAACCGTGGCGGCCAAAGGCGTTGAGCATGTGGTCGAAAAACGGCACGCCGGTCGAGATATCGCACGTACCGGTTCCGTCCAGGTCGAGTTTGACGACAATGTCGGTCTCCCCCGTCTTGCGGGTCACCTCGGCATAACGGCCCATCTAGATCTCCTCCTTCACCAGCACGGCAAACGCAGCCAGTACCTCATCGTTTTCCTGCGGCGTGCCCACGGTAATGCGCAGACAGTCCGAAAGCCCCGGCGCATAGCTAAAGTCGCGCACCAAAATCGAATACTCGTCGCGTAGGCGCTCGCGCACGCGCGTGGCATGCGGCGTACGCACGAGCACAAAGTTCGCCGCGCTCGGCCATGCCTCCACGGGCAGGCCCTCGGTAGCCATCGCGCGCAGGGCGCACAGCTCGCGCTCGCGCTCGGATGCGACCTGTGCCACCACGGGCGTGTACGCATCGCGGGCACGCACGCAGGCAAGCGCCGCCGCCTGGCTCAGTACGTTGACCGAATAGATCTGGCGAATCGCCGCGAACACGTCGATGACCTCGGACGCCGCGATCACGTAGCCCAGACGCGTGCCGGCAGCGCCAAACGCCTTGGACAACGTATGCAGAATCACCAGGTTGGGATGCTCGGCGATAAGGCCCTGCGCCGTGGTGGCCGCGCCAAACGAATCGTCGGCAAACTCAACGTAGGCCTCGTCGACCATCACCATGCCGGGGCACGCATCGCACAGCGCCGCGATAAAGTCGAGCGGCGCCACGTCGCCCGTGGGGTTATTGGGCGAGGTCACGATTGCCAGGTTGCACTCGGGCGCTGCCGCAAGCACGGCTGCCTGGTCGAGCTCAAAGGTCGCGGGGTCGCGCCACACGTCGCGCACCTCGGTCTGGCAGAGCGACGCAAAGAACGCGTACTCGCTAAAGCACGGCGGGCAGTTGAGCAGGGTTCGCCCAGCGCCGCCAAACGCCAGCAGGTAGTTATAGAGCAGCTCGTCGCCGCCGTTGCCCACGCAGATGTTCTCGCGCGTCACGCCATGCCAGGCAGCAAGCTCGTCGCGCAGGTCGTTGGACATGGGATCGGGATAGCGGTTGAGCGGTGTAGCAGCCAGGGCGGCGTCGACCGCCTCGCGCACGCCGGCCGGCACGGGATAGGTGTTCTCGTTGGCCGAAAGGTTGATGCGCGTGGGCGTAAAGTTGGGATCGTAGGGCTCAATGCCGGCCAGGTAAGGCTGGACGAGCTCCTTCATGCGGGGCGTCAGCTCGGCCATATTAGGCCTCCTTGCCAGTCGCGCCGGCGCCATCCGCGCCCGCAGCCGCCAGGTCCACGCCCTCGGCAACCGTCGCCACGGCGTCGCCCGGCCAGGCAACCTTGGTCAGGTCGGCCGCGGCCAGAGACTCGGCACTCACGGCATCCTCGCCCTGCTCCAGCACACGGCGACGCAGAGCGGCGGATAGCGCGTGCGCCCACAGGCCCTCGGCCTCGGCCAGGCGCTGCGTAGCGGGAGCGTCGGAGAGCAGCCCCTCGGGTGTATAGCAAATGACGCTCGAGCGCTTAACGAACTCCTCCACCGAAAGCGGGTTGGAGAACATGGCCGTGCCGCCGGTCGGCAGCGTGTGGTTGGGGCCGGCAACATAATCGCCGAGCGGCTCGGAGCTCCAAGCGCCCACAAAGATGGCACCGGCGTTGCGGATACCGCCAAGCAGGCCCATCGCATCCTTGCAGTGCAGCTCCAGGTGCTCGGGCGCCACGGTGTTCACTGCCTCGACGGCAGCGGCCATGTCGGCGGCCACCACGATGGTGCCCTCGTTATCGAGTGAGGCACGCGTGATCTCGGCACGCGGGGACTGCGCTACCAGAATGTCGATACCCGCCTCGACCTCACGCGCAAACTGCTCGTCGCAGGTCACCAGATAGCAGGCTGCCAGCGGATCGTGCTCGGCCTGGGCCATCAGGTCGGCCGCGACCACCATAGGCTTGGCCGTGGCATCGGCCAGCACGCAGACCTCGGAGGGGCCGGCAACCATGTCGATTCCCACGTCGCCCGAGACAATCTGCTTGGCGGCGGCAACAAAGGCGTTGCCCGGGCCGGTGATCTTGTCGACGCGCGGAATGGTCTCGGTACCGTACGCCAGCGCGGCCACGGCCTGGGCGCCGCCCACCATGTAGATCTCGTCCACGCCGCCGAGCTTTGCCGCGGCGAGCGTATAGGGGCTAATCAGGCCGTCCTTTTGCGGCGGCGTCACCATGACCACGCGCTTGACGCCGGCAACCTTGGCGGGAATGGCGTTCATGAGCACCGTGGAGGGATACTGCGCGCGGCCGCCCGGCACATAGATGCCAGCAGCGGCAAGCGGGGTCACCTTAACGCCGAGCATCGTGCCGTCCGGACGCGTGGTAAACCAACTCTGCTCGACCTCGCGCTGGTGGAACTCGCGAATCTGGCGTGCGGCCTTCTCGAGCGCGGCGACAAAGGCCGGATCGAGGCCTTCGAGCGCGGTATCGATCTGCTCCTGCGGCAGGCGAAAACTCTGCAGCTCAACACCGTCAAAACGCTGACAGTAATCGCGCACCGCGGCATCGCCGTTGGCGCGCACGTTGGCCACGATATCGCGGGCAGCGTCGACGATGTTTTGCGGCAGCACGCCCTTGCGGCTGAGCTGGTTGGCAACGAGACGCTCACCGGGAGCAAGCTTGATGGTCTTCATATCGGTATCCCCTATCGGTCGAGGTTGTGTTCGAAAAACGAGAGGCCGGGCAGCGGCGCCAATCGGTCCGCAGCCCGGATATGGGGGTGCCCGTGCGTGCTCGCGCTATTGTGCCGAGCCCGCGACGGGCTCAAAATGCTTGTCCTTCACGGCTGCCGCCAAGCGATCTGCCAGATTGCGTACGCGCGGATCCAGACGCGCGGCGCCCGGGTTGACAAAGAAGCGGGCCGTGCAGTCCATAATGCGGCCGGTGATGACCAGGTCGTTGTCGCGCAACGTGGCACCCGTGGCGGTAATGTCCACGATGCGGTCGGTCATGCCGACGATGGGGCCCAGCTCAATATTGCCGTGCAGCGAAACGATGTCGGCATTCACGCCGCGCTCGGCATACCAGGCGCTCGCGATGCGCGGGTATTTGGTGGCCACGCGAAGCGACCCGCGACGGACGTAGTTGCGCTCGGCCTGACCGGCGCGCCATGCGGGCTCCGCCTCAATGAAAGTGCACAGGCCGTAGCCCAGATCGACCAGCTGCAGTAGGTTGAGGTCTGCCTCGATAAGCGAGTCCCAGCCGCAGATGCCGCAGTCGGCGCCGCCGCAGCCCACAAAGGCAGGCGCGTCGCTGGGGCGCACAATGACAAACTCGATATCTCCGACCGCGCCCTCGCCGGCACGCGTGTCGCGGCCGCGCACAATCAGGTGACGACCGGGGTCGCGCAGCTCGGAGACGTCCAGGCCCGCGGCCTCGAGCACGTCGAGCGTGTCGGCCTTAAGCGAGCCCTTGGGCACGGCAATGCACAGCGGACCCTCGGCGCCACGGCCCACGGCATGGTCACCATCGGAAGCGGCATCCTCGGCCGAGGTGCGCGCGGCCTCCAGGCGCTCGAGCGAAAAGGCGAAGCCCGCCGCCGGCACCTCGACGCCGTCGCCGAACGCGCCGGTAAAGATGGAGTCGTAGCGACCGCCCGAGCCCACCGGATCGGGCAGGCCGCCGGCATAGGCCTTAAAGACCAGACCCGTGTAGTAATCGAAAGAGTTCATGATGGAGAAGTCGAAGGACAGCACCTGGGCGTCCTCGGGAGCCAGGCCCTCGACCAGGGCACGCAGCTCGCGCGTGAGCGGCGCAACAATGCCCGCCGCCGCCAGCAGCGCGTCGACGCGGTCGAGCACCTCGGCACCACCGTGCAGGCGCGGCAGCTCGCTAATGGCGGCCTTGACGGCCTCGGGCTCGGTGCTTTTCGCCACGCGGGCATCGAGGCCCACGAAGTCGTTGGCGTGCACACAACGCAATACCTCGGCAGCCAGCTCGCGATCTTCACACGCCGCAAGCAGTTCCTTAAACGGACGCACACTGCCCGCGATAATGCGCGCACCGGGAAGTGCCAGCTTGCGCACGGCCTCGGCGACCAGTGAGACAATCTCGACATCGCCCGCGGTGTCGCCCGCGCCGATGAGCTCAAAACCCAGTTGCGTAAACTGACGCGAGCCACCGGCATTGCGCTGACACTCGCGAACCACCGGCGCCTCATAGCGCAGGCGCAGCGGCAGATCGGCCGCGCGCATGCGAGTCGAAACCAGACGAACGATCGGCAGCGTGTTGTCGGGACGGACCACCAGCAGGCGACCGTCGTCATCAAAGAGCTTAAACGGCGTGTCCGCAATGCGACCGCCCTCCTCAAGCGACCCCTTGTCCTCGAGCAGCGGCGTCTCGACCGGCAGGTAATGATGCTCCCTGAAGCAGCCCTTCACCGTCAGTGCAATCTCCTCGCGCGCCTGAGCCTCCTCGGGCAATATGTCCCGGAATCCCCACGGTGTGGCCGTCATCTGGTGAGCCTCCTCATGCTGTGTTTCATATAGAACAGAAGACCGGCATAGCTCCGCCGGTCTTCTGGGTACTTTAGCATACTAGAGTGCTTGCGGGGAAAATCCGTCGTAGCCGCTCACACCGTATTCATTTGGAAACATAGGATAGGTTGCCGCAACCCAACCCCACCTAGGCGCCAATCGCACGACGATACTCTGCCATTACCTGCGCATCGGCAGCTGCGGGGTCGGCAAAATAGCGCCAGTCATAGGTCTCGGCCGAAACAACTCCGCGATAGCCGCGCGCCACCAGCCTATCCAGGTCGGCGCGCATATCGCGGTCGCCGTCACCCCAGGCAAGATGCGTCGTGCCGTCTGCCGCAACATCGACAAAATGCACGTGGGCGACATCATCGCCAAGCAGATCGAAATAATCGTCGATGGTATCCCCCGCCACCGCCATAGCGCCCAAATCCAGACACGCCTTAAGTGCCGGATGATCAACCGCCTCGATCATGCGCTTCGTGTCGGCCGCCGAGTTCACGATCATCGACTCAATCGGCTGTAGGGCCTCAAGCACCAGTCGCACGCCGCGCTCTCCCGCATGCTCGGCAATCGCACGCAGCATCGAGGCACTTCGACCCCACGCGTCCTCAATCGGCTCGTTCAAAAATGCCCAGCCGCTCGAGACCATGACCTGCTCGGCTCCAAGTTCCGCCGCGATATCTACAACGTTCTTAAAGTACGCGAGCGTGCGGGCACGCGCCTCATTCCCGCGCGCCGCGATATTCCACGGCTTGGGGTTGTTCTGTTCGGGACAAAGCCCCACAATCCGAACCCCATACTGCTGCGACAGCTCCCGCACCTGCTCGAGCGAATCGTATCCATGGCAATCGACATACAGATGCATCGCCCCGGTCCAAAGCTCGCAACACGTGTAGCCCGAGGCCGCTGCCGAGGAAAAGAATTCCTCAAGGTCAAAATAACGATGGCTGATATTCATGACGGCAAGCTGCGGATACTCCATCTTGTCCACCTTTCGGCAAAAGGGCGCCGCAGCACAGTATGCGCGACGCCCCCTCTTACATTGTTCTCATTATGACGGATACTCTACTGGACACCAAGCACTCCAAAGAACGCGCCAGCGATACTCACGAGCAGGATCACGAGCATGATAAGCAGCGGATTCATCTTCTTCTTGAGCATGAGATAGACGATTCCAAACAGCCCCATCGTGACAAAGCCCGGGAAGATTCCGTTGAGCAGCTCGGCCAGCGTCTGAGCACCATCGCCCGCACCGACCATGAGCGGAATGTCCACGGTGACCATCTCCATGGTCATAGCGCCGATCACCATGGCGCCCATGATAGAGGCCATCTTGACGATCGTGTCCATAATGCCCGATTCCTGGACCTTGCTGATCATGTCCGAGCCAAAGCGATATCCCACAAACGTCAGCAGGTAACGGATGATGTAGTGGGGGACGTTGAACACGAGCAGGAACAAAATCGGGCCAAGAATAGAGCCCTGCAGCGCCAGCGACGTGCCGACACCCGTTGCCAAAATTCGCAGCGTGCCCCAGTAGAAGGCATCGCCCACGCCGGACAGCGGTCCCATCAAAGCAAGCTTGACATTTGAGATCGCGCTCGTGTCAAAGCTATCGTCAGTAGCGTTGACCTCTTCCATTGCAGCGGCGATGGACATGGGGAGCGTCGAGATGTACGGCGTGACGTTATAGAGCTCCATATGGCGCTTAAGGGCGGCCTTAAAGTCCGCATCCTGCGGATACAGCTTTCGAAGGATCGGCATAAGGGCCCACATAAAGCCAATATGGCCCATACGCTCGTAGTTCCAGGAATGCTCATAGGGAATCGAGCGCCAGAACAGCTTCTTAAGGTCTGCGCGGGAAATCAGCCCGTCGTAAGAAGACTCAAACTTAAAACTCATCGAACCCACTCCCAATCGCAGGATCCTCGGTTGCCACTGCGGGCTGCTCCGCTTTTTTCTTATCACCCAAAACCGTCATCGCGACGACGATGATCGCGGCAAAGATCGCCACGCCCGTCGTGCTAATGCCAAAGTAGGCGACGAGGAAGAAGCCAGCGAAGAAGAACGGAGCCACCGTTTTGTTCATAATCATCTGCGCCAGCATCGCAAAGCCGAGTGCGGGCAAGAAGGCGGCGGCGACATCCATGCCGGTCTGAACGAAATCGGGGATGATGTTGAGCAGGCTGGCGACGGCATCGGCGCCAAAGAAGAATGCCAGGGGAATAATCAGCAGGCCGCACCAGCTCTGCGCGTAACCGGCGATGAGCATGTTGCGCGTGATGGCCTTGGTGTCTCCGTCCTCGACGTTTTTGTCGATACGGTGCACCAGCAGCAGCATCACCGGCTGGCCCAGGGCAGTATCGAGCGCCAGGACGATCGTTGCGATGGGAATGCCCAGGGTCAGGGCCGCCGAAGCGTCCGCGCCGGCCTGCATGGCAAGAGATACACCCAGGATAGTGCCGGAAATCGTATCGGGCGGGTTATACGCACCGACCGAGATGGCGCCGACCATGGCAAGCTCCATCGTGGCGCCCATGATCGTGCCGGTCACCATGTCGCCCATGACAAGGCCAACCAGAGGTCCGAGCACAATCGGGCGCTGGAGGTAGCTCGTACCGGTCAGCCACTCGGAATAGCCCAAAAGGGCAATAAGGAAAATCAGGATTGTCTTGATAACCATGATGGCCCCTAACCGATGACCTTCGCGGCGTCAGTCTTCGCATCTGCCGGAATCATTTGAATGAACAGCTCGTAGCCCTCGCCGAGCAGCTCTTTGACGTATGCCTCGTTTTCGGGCGTAAGGAACACGCTCGTCGAGACCTGGCGGGCATCCTCGCTAAAGGCAACATTGCCGAGGTTGATCTTCTTGACGCCCATCGCCTTGGCGACGGCACCGGCCTGCTGGATCGTCTCGCAAACTACGAAGAGCTTGTACTTATCGGTCACACCGCTCTGGAGCGCCTTGACGGCATCCTCGGTGTTTTTGACGACAACCTTGCAGCCCTCCGGTTTTGCAAGGGACAGGGCCTGCAGACGAAGCTTGTCATTGAGGACCGTGTCGCTTACCAACAGGATGCAGTCGGCACCCAGAGCCGAAGTCCAGCTAACGGCAACCTGGCCGTGCAGCAGTCGATAGTCCACGCGAATCATCTGAATCATGATGTGCTCCCTAGCGATTAAAACTCATCGAGTTCGGCCTGCCCCAGCAGGTCGTTGACGTACTTGACCTTGGTGTCGTCCGCCTCGACGATCTGGCGAATGGCCTCATCAATTGGGGTGGAGTCGGGCACGAACAGCAGCTGAATAAGGAGCGGCAGGTTCATATTGGTCACCAGGTGCGTGTTGGGACGCGTCTGGACGATCTTGGTGAACTCGTTGTTGACGCTGCCGCCGAACAGGTCAGTGCACACGACAACCTCGTCGTCCGCAGCAAACCCATCGAGAACCGCTGCGGCCTCCTTGGTCAGGTCCTCGTTTCCGTCGACATACATAGACAGCGCATGGACGTTTTCGCGCTCACCGGAGAGCAGCCCAATGCTCTCGACGATTCCAGACGCAAAATGAGCATGGGATGCAACGATAAACTGCCTCATTCGATTCCCCTTTCTTGCGAATTTCGGCATAAAAATGCCCGGACGCATGCGCCCGGGCAGGGTGCTTCTTGATCAGTAGCTTATTTGTCACCGATTAGTAGTCGAACTGGTGATAGTAACGACGGTAGTTGAGGTTGTGCTTGGTGACCGTCTCGTAGTAAGCGGCAAGGCGATCGGTGATCAGCGAGGAGAGGATCCACGGAGACACGATGACGCGGAACTCATCGTCAAGGCCGGGGATCGCGAACTCGGCGGTGTCGATGATGTTGATGTCGGTGTCGCCGGTCACGCCGCGGTTGAGGAAGGCGCGGACGCGCTCGTCGAGCTTGCGGTTCTCGTCCTCGCCCATGAACAGGAAGACCGGGACGCCGGGCTCCACGAGCTCGAGGGTGCCGTGGAAGAAGTCGGCCGAGGTGATGTAGCGGGTGCGCTTCCACTGCATCTCCTCGAGGATGCACATCGAGAACAGGATGGTCTCGCCCCACAGGGCGCCGGAGCCGATGAACATGGTGTAGGGGGCCAGGGCGTACTTCTTGGCGAGCTCCTCGGCGCGCGGCTCGAAGCTCTTGCGGATGTCGACCAGGTGGGTCCAAACATCCTTGGTCTGCTCAATAAACTTGTCGAACTTGGGGAAGCAGCCGCGGCGGTTGAGCAGGCGCAGGCCGAAGCAGTCGGCGAGGTAGTAGCCCTTCTCGCAGCCGCCCGAACCATGGTCAGAAGCCATGGCGACGCAGTTCTCGGCGCCGACAGCCTGGCCGATGGGGCCCTCGGGCTTGGTCATGGCGTAGACGCGAATGCCCTTTTCCTTCATCTTCTTGACGGCCTCGAGGACCTCGGGGGTGGTGCCGGACTCGGAGGCGGTGAGCACGACGGACTTCTCGGTCATGCGCTTGTGGCCCATGACGTTCCACTCGGCGGCGTGGATCAGGTAGACCTCGAGGTCGCGGTCGCCGAACTTGTTCATGAGGTACTCGAGCTGCATGAGCTCGTCCCAGGTGCCGCCGACGCCCATCAGGAACACGGCGTCGTAGCCCTCGTCGGCGACCTTGTCGGCGAGCTCGATCATCTTCTTGCCGGTCTCATAGACGTTCTTGCCGTCCTCGAGATAGCCCTCCTGGCTAAAGTGCATGATCTCGATCTTCTCGGTTTCCTTCATGGCTTTTCCTTTCTGTCCTGCACGCGAATCTATACATCGCGTTTCTTTTCGATAACAATTATCGACATACACCCAACGTGTTTTTAATACCACTTTTCAATCTGTTCCAATCCTCGGTGAACGGTCGAAATTCTCTGGTGAGTGGTATTAAATTAGAATTTGATGTATAGCTAACGCCCCCGGCGTCTCCCTTGTGTGACAAAGAACAGCGTTCCTACCAGCGCAATAATGGTCGATGCTCCAAACAGTACCGTCTGGACGCCCAAAGCCTCCGCCAAAAACGGAGCCGCCAGCAGCGGCACCACGCCGGCGCTCATCAGGCCAAAACGCACAAAGCCGGTAATGCGCCCCAGGTATTTGATGTCGGCGCGCTCCTGAATCAAGATCATCTGCAGCGGCTCCAGGAACCCCCAGGCCAGACCGTTAATCGCCTGACCGATAATCGCGACCCCCAGCATATCGGTGCCCACGTACACCATGGACCCAATGCCCACGGCCATGAGCGCGCCGAGCAGCAATCGCAGGTTGACATGGCGAGCAGAAAGCTTGGTCAGGATGAACGCACCCACCGAGGAAGTGAGGCCCACGACCGAGGACAACCAGCCCAGCCAGACGATATCCACGTTGAGTACATCACGGTAGAACAACGACTCCAGCGAATCGAACGCGCCAAACGCAAAGAAACCCAAAAAGCCCGAGATAAAGATGAGGCGCAAGTCGTGGTCGCGAAACGTAAGTCGCGCACCCTCGGCCATGCCGCCCAGAATACCGCCCTTCGGCTTCTCCCCTTTTGCGGGAGCAACACACTCGTGACAGCCCAAGGAGAGCACGGCCGCCACACCCATCATGCCCGCCATGAGCAGATAAACCGATTGCGTGGCAAAACAGCTCACGATGGCACCGCCGAGCAGCGGGCCAGCGGTATAGGCGATATTGCTGTAGAACACCATGAGGCCGTTCACGCGGGTACGACCCTCGGTGGTCGACTCCAGGTATCCCGGAAACGCATGCGTGCAGGTGTTGATAAAGCCGCCCGCAAGTCCCAAGACGCACGCGGCAAACACAAGCCCGGGGACAGACAACGGCGCTAACCCCACGCCAAGCGATAGCACTGCCGTAATCACGCACGTCACAAACGACGTCCGGCGCGGTCCAAAGCGATCGATGACCGAGCCCGACACCATATTGCCCACCGACGTCATAAGATTGCGCGCGAGCGTAATGGCGGCAACCAAAAAGGCCGTGCCGGCCAGATCATACGTGGCCGCACCGATAAGCCCCAAAAAGTAGACCGCGTTGTTGGCGCACCACTGCAGGGACTCAATAAGAATCAGCCTGACCTCTGCCGGCGTCAGGCGCATTGCTTCGCGACCCTTCGCGAACATACGAACTCCTTCTATACAAAAAGGGGATGGAGAGCATAGGCCTGCTCCATCCCCTTTCCAGGTTGCAACGAAAATCTATGCAGCCGGACCCTTACGCCAGCACGCTGAAGAACGCGCCGATGATGCCCACGACCATGGTGGCCACGATCAGCACCATGGGGTTGATCTTCTTGGACAGCAGCCAGTAGTACAGCCAGAAGGCGATCATGCCGAGCATGCCGGGCATGATGCCGTCCAGGATGTCCTGGAGGGTCTGGGCGTCCTCGCCCGAGCCGATGGCCACCGGGATGCTGGCCCAGAACATGTCCTTGCACATGGCGCCCACGACCATGACGCCCACGATGCCCACGCAGGTCATGATCTTCTGCATGAGGCCGGTCCTCTGGGCCTCGTCCAGGAAGCCCACGCCCAGCTCGTAGCCCTTGACGGCGCCCCAGATGCGCAGCGCGAAGCCGGGGACGTTGTAGATGAGCAGGAAGGCGATGGGGCCGAAGGGGTTGCCGGCCTGGCACAGGCTGATGCCCACCGCGGCGGCGACCACGCGCAGCGTCGACAGGAAGATGGAGTCGCCGATGCCGGACAGCGGGCCCATGAGGGCGGCCTTGACGTCGTTGACGCTCTCGGGCTCGATCTCGCCGCGGGCGACCTTCTCCTCCATGGCCATCGCGATGCCGCCGACGAACGGGGCGAACTGGACGGTGATGTTGAAGAACGCGCAGTGGCGGTGCAGGGCCTCGGCGTAGTCGTCGGGGCGGCCGGCGTAGATCTTCTTGAGCATGTTGGCGACCATCAGGCAGAAGGCGATGTTCATCTGCTTGTAGTAGGTCCAGGAGAACTCCATGCCCAGGGCGCCGACGTTGACGGCGCTCTTGACGAGGTCGGAGCGCGTGATCTTGTTCTCGGGACTAGAAGTCATCGTCCTCATCCCCTTCCGCGGAGAGCTGGGGCTGGGCTCCGCCCAGGCCGAGCAGGTCGAACTTGTCGATGCCGATGATGATGGCGATCAGGGCGACGCCCAGGACGGGCACGTTGGCGTAGGAGCACAGCAGGAAGCCCAGGAAGTAGAAGGGCACGAGCTGCTTGGTGAGCACCAGGCGGCCGAGCATGGCGAAGCCCATGGCAGGCAGGATGTTGGCGGCAACGCCAAAGCCATCGATCACAAAGGTCGGGATGAAGTCGAGCAGGCCCTGGATGGCGTCGGAACCCAGGTAGAATGCGCCGCCGCACAGCAGGAAGTACTCAAGGCAGCCAAAGAGGCCCATGCTCCAATGTGCCGCGTAGATACCCTTGAGGTTGCCCTTGGCAGCGCACTTGTCAGCAATGTCAACAATGATCGAGAATCCAGCATCCGTAATGTTGCCGATTGTCAGCGAAAGGACGGCGATGGGCATGGCGAGCGCGATGGCCGTCTCGGTACCCTGACCGAGCTGAATGGCAAACGCGCAGGCGAGCACGCCGCCGACGGTTTCGTTAGGCGGTACGTAGGCGCCGATGGAGATCGAGCCCATGAACAGCAGCTCCAGGCTGGCGCCGACGGCAAGGCCGGTCTGCAGGTCCCCCAGTACCAGGCCCACGAGCGGGCACAGGACGATGGGGCGGAACGCGTAGAGGGTGCCGAGCTGGTAGTCGAGGCATCCAAACGCTCCGACTAAGCCGACGAGGATTGCTTGGACAAGCATAATTCCTCCCAATAAGGAATCTCGAACCGTCGTCACTCCCGCCGCGCGCGTTGTTGATATCAATTCCGGGAGTTCGATTACACGGCTCGAAGCGTACCTGGTGTGCTGCTAACACCTATGCCAGATACAAATGATTTGATGCCAATTATAGATATGCAGGTTCTTACTATTTAATACCACTCGCTCAGCGGGGTGTTTTTTACCGTAAACGACAGACGTATTTCATCAGGCGCGCTCTTTGTTTCGATGGCGGACAAGCGCCACCAGAAAGCCATCGCCAAAGGCATCGGATGCCAAGTTGGCCACAATCACCAAAACGATAATCGCCGCGCCCAAAAACTCGTTCCAGCGAAAGACCTCGCCAAAGAAGAGCGCCGACCAGCAGGGAGCGAGCACGACCTCGCTCATGCAAACCAAGTTGGCCGCAAACGCGTTGGTTCGCGCGATCCCCTTGGCATACAGCACGCTCGCAAGGCCACTGCAAAAAAGGCCATGTACCAGCATGAGCCCCCACTCAAATGGTCTCACGGAGTCTAGGGCGCCGGCAAAATAGACGATCGGCATCATCGAGATACCGCAGGAGATGAGCGAGGACACCATGGGCGACGCATCGGGGCGAGAGTTTAAAAAGAAACACAGCCCAAAGGTGGCTCCCGAAATGACGGCAAGCAGGTTGCCGAGCATGCCCTCGGCGCTCAAATCGCCTAAAAAGAAAAGTCCCATACCCGTAAAAGCAACCAACACGGAGGCAATCTTCGCAGGCGAGGGCAACGTGCGAGTTGCGAGCGACTGATACACGATAACAAAAATCATCGAGGTGTACTGCAGAACGATCGCGTTGCCGACCGTCGTGAGCTGGTTGGCAAAGTTAAACGTGGTGCCCGTCACGAAGTTGCAGACGGCCACAAGGACAATAAGACGGCTGACGCGGAGGACGGGCCTACCGACGAGCAGGATAAAGAGCGCCATAAATATTGCCGTAACGGCACCGATCAAAAGAGCTGACTGCGAATTGGCGCGAACGAGGATGCCGATAAAACTCCACAAGAGCGCCGTGCCAAATAGATACATCGCCCCGCTCACGCCATTATCGGGTGGATTGTCAGATCGAATCACGAAGCACCTCCAGCTAACTTTCGGTAATAAAAAACGGCGACCGCAACGGGTCGCCGTTTCCCTTGGGGGCAGAATAAAACGCAGGAACCTACGCCAGCACGCCGAAGAACGCGCCGATGATGCCCACGACCATGGTGGCCACGATCAGCACCATGGGGTTGATCTTCTTGGACAGCAGCCAGTAGTACAGCCAGAAGGCGATCATGCCGAGCATGCCGGGCATGATGCCGTCCAGGATGTCCTGGAGGGTCTGGGCGTCCTCGCCCGAGCCGATGGCCACCGGGATGCTGGCCCAGAACATGTCCTTGCACATGGCGCCCACGACCATGACGCCCACGATGCCCACGCAGGTCATGATCTTCTGCATGAGGCCGGTCCTCTGGGCCTCGTCCAGGAAGCCCACGCCCAGCTCGTAGCCCTTGACGGCGCCCCAGATGCGCAGCGCGAAGCCGGGGACGTTGTAGATGAGCAGGAAGGCGATGGGGCCGAAGGGGTTGCCGGCCTGGCACAGGCTGATGCCCACCGCGGCGGCGACCACGCGCAGCGTCGACAGGAAGATGGAGTCGCCGATGCCGGACAGCGGGCCCATGAGGGCGGCCTTGACGTCGTTGACGCTCTCGGGCTCGATCTCGCCGCGGGCGACCTTCTCCTCCATGGCCATCGCGATGCCGCCGACGAACGGGGCGAACTGGACGGTGATGTTGAAGAACGCGCAGTGGCGGTGCAGGGCCTCGGCGTAGTCGTCGGGGCGGCCGGCGTAGATCTTCTTGAGCATGTTGGCGACCATCAGGCAGAAGGCGATGTTCATCTGCTTGTAGTAGGTCCAGGAGAACTCCATGCCCAGGGCGCCGACGTTGACGGCGCTCTTGACGAGGTCGGAGCGCGTGATCTTGTTCTCGGGACTAGAAGTCATCGTCCTCATCCCCTTCCGCGGAGAGCTGGGGCTGGGCTCCGCCCAGGCCGAGCAGGTCGAACTTGTCGATGCCGATGATGATGGCGATCAGGGCGACGCCCAGGACGGGCACGTTGGCGTAGGAGCACAGCAGGAAGCCCAGGAAGTAGAAGGGCACGAGCTGCTTGGTGAGCACCAGGCGGCCGAGCATGGCGAAGCCCATGGCAGGCAGGATGTTGGCGGCAACGCCAAAGCCAGCAAGGACAAAGGGCGGGATGAAGTCGAGCAGGCCCTGGATGGCGTCAGCACCCAGATAGAACGACAGCGAGCACAGCAGGAACGCCATGATGATACCGGTCAAACCGATCAGGAAGTGCATCGCATAGACACCCTTAAGGTTGCCCTGGCCGGAGTAGACATCAGCGCGGTCGACCAGGATCGGCAGGGCGGCGTTAAGGATGTTCTTGATGGCAAGGCACAGCGTGGCGATGGGCATGGCAAGCGCGATGGCTGCCTCGGTGCTCTGGCCCAGCTGGATAGCGAAGGCGCAGGCGAGCACGCCGCCGATCGTCTCATCAGGCGGCACGTAGGCGCCGATGGAGATCGAGCCCATGAACAGCAGCTCCAGACTCGCACCGATCGCGAGGCCGGACTGCAGGTCCCCCAGCACCAAGCCCACGAGCGGGCACAGGACGATGGGGCGGAACGCGTAGAGCGTACCGAGCTGGCAGTCGAACTTACCAAATGCGGCGATAAGTCCGATGAGGATTGCTTGGGTAAGCATACATCCCCCTTTCCATATAGGACACTACGAAGAGCTCAGACTCTTCGAAATTGAACGCCTAGAGCACGCTGGCGCAGTCGACCTTGGGGTCATCGGCCAGGGGTCGAATCTCGACCTCAACGCCACGATCCAGCATCTCGCGCACATCGGCTTCCTCGGCCGCGGTCAGGAAGATCTGACGAGAGACCTGACGAGCGTCGGGACGCTTCTCGTCCTTGGGCTTGGTGTTGCCCAGGTTGACCGACTTGATCTGCGGGCAGCCCTCAACAAGCTGCTTTGCCTCAGCGATAGTGGCGACGCAGATGATCATCTTGTACTTGTCGGTCACGCCCGAGTTGATAGCTTCGATTGCATGCTCCATATCTTTGATGACGAGCTTGCAGCCGGCAGGCTTGCCCATCTTGAGCGTCGTCTTCCACACCGGGTCGTTAGCGACCTTATCGCCCACGCAGAAGATGCAGTTGGAGCCAAGGCCCTGAACCCAGGAAACTGCGACCTGGCCATGAAGCAGGCGATGGTCAACGCGAAGTAGCTGAATCATAATGTGACCCCCCAAAGGTCTTGTGCCGTCATTCGGCGTGTCAGTAGGTGCTGCGGATTAGAACTCTTCCTCCTCCTCGTCATCGACCAAAAGATCGTTGACAAACTTCACGCGCGTATCGTCCGCAGCGACGATGGCGCGAATCGTCTCCTCAACCGGCGCCGACTCGTCAGAGAACAGCAGCTGGATGAGCAGAGGAAGGTTCATGTTGGTAACGAGGTACGTGCGGGGACGCGTCTGGACGATCTTGGTGAACTCGTTGTTAACGCTACCGCCAAAGAGGTCGGTGCAGACAACGACATCATCGTCGGCAGACATGCCTGCCAGCAGTTTTTGGGCCTCCTCGGCCACGTCCATGCGGCCATCGACGAACATCGAAAGATCGTGGACGTTGTCGCGAGCGCCCGAGAGCAGCTCGACGCTCTCCTTGATGCCGGTGGCGAAGTGCGCATGGCTGGCGATGATGTACTGTCTCATTCTGTGTTCCTCTCAATAGCCCGGCACGTTCCCGCACCCGTTTTCTTTAGTAGTCGAACTGGTGATAGTAGCGACGATACTTGAGGTTGTGCTTGGTGACCGTCTCGTAGTAGCGAGCCAGGCGGTCGGTCACGAGCACCGTCAGAATCCACGGGGAGACGATGACGCGGAACTCGTCGTCAAGGCCGGGGATCGCGAACTCGGCGGTGTCGATGATGTTGATGTCGGTGTCGCCGGTCACGCCGCGGTTGAGGAAGGCGCGGACGCGCTCGTCGAGCTTGCGGTTCTCGTCCTCGCCCATGAACAGGAAGACCGGGACGCCGGGCTCCACGAGCTCGAGGGTGCCGTGGAAGAAGTCGGCCGAGGTGATGTAGCGGGTGCGCTTCCACTGCATCTCCTCGAGGATGCACATCGAGAACAGGATGGTCTCGCCCCACAGGGCGCCGGAGCCGATGAACATGGTGTAGGGGGCCAGGGCGTACTTCTTGGCGAGCTCCTCGGCGCGCGGCTCGAAGCTCTTGCGGATGTCGACCAGGTGGGTCCAAACATCCTTGGTCTGCTCAATAAACTTGTCGAACTTGGGGAAGCAGCCGCGGCGGTTGAGCAGGCGCAGGCCGAAGCAGTCGGCGAGGTAGTAGCCCTTCTCGCAGCCGCCCGAACCATGGTCAGAAGCCATGGCGACGCAGTTCTCGGCGCCGACAGCCTGGCCGATGGGGCCCTCGGGCTTGGTCATGGCGTAGACGCGAATGCCCTTTTCCTTCATCTTCTTGACGGCCTCGAGGACCTCGGGGGTGGTGCCGGACTCGGAGGCGGTGAGCACGACGGACTTCTCGGTCATGCGCTTGTGGCCCATGACGTTCCACTCGGCGGCGTGGATCAGGTAGACCTCGAGGTCGCGGTCGCCGAACTTGTTCATGAGGTACTCGAGCTGCATGAGCTCGTCCCAGGTGCCGCCGACGCCCATCAGGAACACGGCGTCGTAGCCCTCGTCGGCAACCTTGTCGGCGAGCGCGGTCATCTTCTTGCCGGTCTCGTAGAGCGCCTTGCCGTCCTCGAGATAGCCCTCCTGGTCGAAATGCATGATCTCGATCTTCTCGGTTTCCTTCATTTGTCTCTCCTTTCTGGGGTTGTCTTCACATCCCCCATGCCAACGGGCATCAAACCCGCTTACATTCCGTAACACTCGGCCGCTTTGGCCTTAAGCGCATTGACTGATTCTTCGTAGCCCTCTGCCTTGACCTCCATTTGCTTGGAGACGGCATCAAGATACGGGTGCACGTCCCATGACTTCAGACGCTCGGCGATCATTGCCGCAATCGTCTGGAAGAACACCAAATTGGGAATTGCGCTGAGCAGCGGAGCCACCTGAGGCACCGCAACCTCGTGAGCCTTACCCCTGGGATGGGCCGTGAGCAGCACCGTTTTTGTCGTAACGTTCGATAGCGCATCGGCGATATTCGCAAGACGCTCCGACCCCTGCGGATCGTCGACGATAAACACCAGATAGCCCGGAACGATCTGCATCTCGGGACCGTGAATGAACTCCTCGCCCTCGTGATGCATGGCAGGAATCTTGATGGTCTCGCTCAGCTTGAGCGCCGCCTCCTCGGCAACGCCGTAGTTGGGACCGTTGCCGACGACCATGGCGGGCATGTGCTCAGAAAGTTCGAGCATGTGGTCTTGGACATATTCCTCGGCGGTCTTGCACATCACGGCATTGGCCTGGATGGCCTCGCGCAGGTCGTCAAGACGCTGGGCAACGCCCTTGGCGTCAATCGTTCCGCGCGCCTGACCGCCGTAAATACCAAAGAGCACCAGGTACTCAACGAGCACCTCGACGCCCAGAGTCACAAAGTCCACCGACTCGACGCCCACACCGTAGTCAAGAACGATGTCAGTGTGCTCCTTGATGGGCGCCTCGACGTTTGCCGTGAGCGCAACTGCAGCCATATCGTGTGCGCGCATGTAATCGAGCGCCGCAATCGTATTGGTCGAATAGCCACTCTGCGAGACGGCGATGTTGAGCGCATGCTGCGGATAGGTGTGTTCAAAATCGACGAAGGCCTCGGGCGTCACAACGGACACCTGCATTTGCAGGGCATCTTGCAGGTAATCGCGGGCGCAATCGGCGGCATGGCGCGACGAACCCGAAGCAACGATGCGCAGCGCGTCAAAAGAACCGGACTGGAAAATATCAACGAGCTGCGCTACCAGCTCAGACGAACGCTCGAGGTTCTCCCCCATACGCACATGGGCAAGCTGAACGTAATCGAGCATCTTCATCGTCTCACCTCGTAACAAATCATTAGTATTTGATACCAATCACAGTTACAGGTTACGGCTTTTTGATACCTCTTTGTCGATTAATTTATCCCCATCGGCGAACGGTCGATTTTGAGCCCTGTAAGGTTGTATATACAGCTGACCCAACGATCAAAACTGGTTAGTTTCCCAGCCGTTATTCACAAAATACCAGCTAGTACGTATAGGTGTAGCCGCCCGTATCGCCACGATTGAAGGACTTTACATACTCGATAGCCTGACCGCTCGCGTCATAGCTCACGCATTCCAAAAGCAAAACAAGATCGCCCTGTTCCAGTCCAAGGAGGCCGGCATCTCGTGCGCCCAGCGCTTCGATATCGAGCTTTTCCTGTGCCATGGCTGGCTTTCGGCCCAGCATCTCATAGGTCTCGTACAAACTGAAGACCGACACGTCAATATCTTCGATGGTTGGGAACAGCAGGCAGGGAATCAGCGCCGTCTCAATCGATACGGGGCTACCGTTTATGCAGTTCAGGCGTCGAACGGAATAGAGCAGGTCGTCCTCGGCGATGCCAAACAGGTCGGCGTAATATGGCCCCGCATAACGCTTGGAACGCGCGAGAATACGGACGGACGGCTCGCCGCCCGAAGCACGGACCGATTCACGGAAACCGACCGTGCGTTCAAAAAAAGCAGGTACTTTCTGCGCCACAAAGGCACCTTTTCCCCGAACACGGCGAATCTGCCCGCGCCGAACCAGCTCATCGACAGCGCTTCGGATGGTCAAGCGTGTCGTACCAAATTCCTCGGCGAGGTCTTTTTCGGACGGAATCATGGAACCCGTGGGATATATACCGCGCTCGATACGTTCCTCGATGCGGCGTCGAATGCGCATATAAACCGGGGTGGCATCTACTGTTTCAGCCATTGTTCACCTGCCACGCTCCTCATGCCGTTCTCTTCGCCGTTATCGGCAAAGCGGAACTTTGTGGGCAAAATCACCGATTTGCAATGCTCCACAAAACGCATGTCCTTATCAAATTCGATCGAGCTCTCATAGAACACCGGCGTTCCCTCTTCTTGCTGGAGCAGTTCGGCCTCTTCGACGTCCAAACGCGAGATGGAGATATGCTCACGTCCATGCTCAACACGCACGCCACCTTCTTTGAGCAAGACATCGTAAAGGCTCTCACACTCAAAATCGTGTTCGGGAAGCGATGGGCACAGGGACAGGTTAACGTGAGCGGTCTCGATTGACGCCGGCTCGCCCTCAATAAGTCGAACGCGCTGCATGCGGAGCAAAGGGGCGCCTACAGCCACCCCAAGCTTGTCGGCAAGCGCCTCATCCGCCTCGATGGTCCCGGTGGAAACCAGACGAGAAGAGGGGTGCAGGCCGGCAGTCCGTACAGCATCGGAAAAGTTATACGTTTCCTGGAAGATGTTCAACGGCTTGGGAGGACACACATACGTACCCGATCCGCGACGGCTCTCGAGCGTTCCACACGAGATGAGCCGCGTGATACCGGCACGCAACGCCGTACGCGAAACGCCAATCTCTTCGCACAGCACGCGCTCGGCCGGCAGGCGATCGCCGCCGGCAAGCTGATGGTGCTGGATATACCAAAGAATTCCCTCAACAGCACGATCTTTGGGGGGAATTGCATAAGATTCGCCTGCCATTGCACAGACTCCTCATTCAGAAACGTATGCCGCCAAAATTAGGCCAGCCCTCCCATGGCATCAAATTCGGCCTTGATCTTCTCGGCGACATTCCGATACGACTTATATAGACTTGAATCGCGTTTGACTTCGTCGGTCATAACGGGAATCTCTAATTTGGAAACCTCGTCTTTTCCCGTCTGAACCGCCACAACAACGCCCATACCAAGACACATATTACGCTTGGCAGCATTTATTTTTGCTGCCTTGGCAGGATTTGCCAGGATACGCTGGGCAAATTCCTGTTTAGAGACCGCTTCTTCGGCCTCCGGATCGCCCGCCTCGGCCACTTCGCACTGCAACACGTCCGCATAGTCAAAAATCTTCGGCTCGCCGCCGCGCTGATGCACGGCCCACTTGCGGCGCGTGGCATCCTGGTAGATGGCCGGCAAAAATGTAAACCGCGGCGGGTCCAAAATCGTATCCGTGATGGTAAACACATCGGGATCAAAGGCATCCTGCGGGTTTTTCTTCTTGAACAGCCCCATATCAGCCTCCCGTACTAGCATTAAACAACTCAAGCTGAATATAGCACCAATTTCAAGCCGCTGCCTTACCCTATCGGTGCGCGGCGTCTAAGGCTCGCCCAGCGGAAGAGTTAACGGACGAGGGCCGGGGTGCCTGCCTTGTTTTGAGAAGTGGGCTCCGCGAACTTCTCAAAACAAGGCAGGCACCCCGGCCCCGCCGGCAAATAGCGGACACTCCGCATGCAATCTATGCAAACAAACAAGTACGCTTAGCTACATTCGGTAAGTTCGAGCACGCTGCCCTTAACGATAAGCGCCGGCTCCAGGACGACCTCTTCGGCACGCCTGCCGCCCCTACCGGCAAGACGCTTGGACATGCAGCCAAAAGCATGCTCCGCAAGGACACCAGGATCCTGCTCAATGGCGGTCAGCGCCGGCTCAAAGAGAACGTCGGCCGCCGAGTTGTCATAGCTCACCACCGAGATATCGCCCGGGATGCTCTTCCCCATCTCGTGCAAGCGCTTGAGCAGACCGAGGGCGATGTTATCCGAACTTGCGAACACAGCGGTGGCATCAGTTGCGAGCACCGCCTCCGAGGCCTCGTAGGCACTCGGAATGTAGTACTCGCTCTCAAACTCCAAACGTGCGTCGATAGGCAGGCCAACCTCGCGCAGCGCGCGCTCATAGCCGGCAAGTCGCTTACGCCCCGTATTGGAACGGCGCGCGTTAACCAAGCAGGCAATGCGACGGTGGCCCTGCTCGATCAGATAGCGAGTGGCCATGTAGCCACCCATCTCGTGGTCGAACATCACCTTGTCGCACTCGAGCCCCTCAATGGCACGGTCGACCATCACGGCAGGGATAGGCAGATGGCTGACTTCTTCGCGCAGGGCGCGGTCGTCGGAGAACTCGTCGCCCACAACCAGGAAGACGCCATCAACGCCGCGCGTTACCAGCTGACGCAGCAGCTCCAGATCGTCGTCGGCACTTCCACCCGAGCTGGTAATGAAGAGCGCATAGCCGTCCTCGCGGCAGCGCTTTTCCAGGCTACCGGCGAGCGAGGCAAAAAAGCGGCTCTCGATGTTAGGGACGATAAGGCCCAGCGTGCGCGACTCGCGCATGACCAGACTACGCGCAATCTGATTAGGAACATAGTGGTTGCGCGCCGCGACCTCCTTGATGAGCTTGCGGTTTTCTTCCGAGATGCGACAGGGCCGATTATTGAGAACAAGCGAGACCGACGAGGGGGAAAGCCCCACCTCCTGGGCGATCTGCTTGAGGGTGACTTTGTTGGCCATCTCGCTCCTTCCAGGTTTACGCGCAATCTCTTGAAAGTATAGCGACCACCCCTCTACCTCGGTGATAAACACTTTACCAATCCGGTAGACGGCTGTTTTATCGCCGCCAGCGCACCAAATCCGTCCGGGTGGGGTATATTGCAATCGATTGATGACAACGACCACCAAAAGGCGGATATTCGTATGCACGAGAACGACTTTTTTAACGAGGACCTGCTGTGCGCGCTTGCTGGCGTTGCCGGCGAGGACAACGTGCTGATGAGCGAGCCCATGCGCGAGCACACCACGTTTAAGATCGGCGGCCCGGCCGACGTCTTTGTCACGCCCGATACCGAGCAGGGCCTCGTCGCCACGCTCGACACCTGTTATCGCTGCGACCTGCCGCTCACCATCGTGGGCAACGGCTCCGACCTGCTCGTCGGCGACAAGGGCATCCGTGGCGTCGTCGTGGCGCTGGGCGAAGGCCTCTCCAACATTACGGTCGACGGTACGCACGTCACGGCGGCGGCCGGCGCCTTGCTTTCCGATGTCGCCGCTGCGGCAGCCGAGGCCGGTCTCACCGGCATGGAGCCCATCTCGGGCATCCCCGGATCGGTCGGCGGCGCCTGCTACATGAACGCCGGAGCTTACGGCGCCTGCATGGCCGATGTGCTGGAGTCCGTGCGCGTCTACAAACCTGCTCGCCAGCTCGACGACGGCACCCGTGGCAGCGGCAACATCATCGAATTCGATGCCGACGAACTCAACCTGGGCTATCGCAAGAGCCGCATCGCCGACGACGGCTTTATCGTGCTTTCGGCCACTTTCAATCTCGCCCCGGGCAACGCCGCGATGATCAAGGCCGACATGGACGACTACCGCCAGCGCCGCGAGGACAAGCAGCCGCTCGACATGCCGAGTGCCGGCTCCACCTTCAAGCGCCCCGAGGGCCACTTTGCCGGCAAGCTCATCATGGATGCCGGACTGCGCGGACACGCCGTTGGCGGCGCGCAGGTGAGCGAGAAGCACTGCGGCTTCATCGTCAACGCCGACCACGCCACCGCCGCCGACGTCGACGAACTCATCCGCGACATCCAAGCCAAAGTCAAAGAGCAGTTCGACGTAGACCTAGAACCCGAAGTCCACCGAGTAGGCGAATTTTTATAAAAAGAAGGCCCCGAAAGGGGCCTTCACTTTCTTTAATTCAGACAACCAGTCCGGTGTGCCGCGCCCCGAACCCAAGAGGGCCGCGTGCCCGCCCGCAATATATTTGATTGATCGCGAGTTCCGCACGCAAAGAAGGCCACTTAATGTGGCCTTCGTCTTGCGCAGGACTGCCCGAGCAGGCAATCAAATATATTGCGGGCGGGCACGCGGCCCCGTCGGCTTTACGACAGCGCCACGCCGCCGAGCCAGCCCCAACGCACGCCAGAGCCAGTGCCATAGAAGCTAATAAACGAATCAAGCGACTTAGACGTAATGGCACCCTCGTTGCTCATAACGATGCCGCCGCCAACGTAGATACCCACATGACCGTAGATAAGGCCCGGAGCACCCGTGCCGCTGTGCGAGGAATCGGCCACGATCATGCCCACCTGCAGCGCCGAGCGGTCGGAGCTATAGCACCATGCGTTAAACATATCGCACGCGTTACCGCCAAAGTAGCCAACGCCGGCGTTACGGAAGACATTGGTAACCCACGCCGCGCACCAGTTCTGACCCGGCGAAGGCGTGGAGTAGCACGCGTTGACGACAGCCTGCTGCTTGCCCGAGCCGGCATTCTGCTGCGGAGTTCCGGGCGCATACGATCCACCACCCGAACTCGAACCACCCGAGTAGGAATTGTTCTTGTTCGCGGCGGCAGCGGCAGCGGCGGCCTTCCTGGCAGCCTCCTCAGCCTGGGCGGCAGCGAGGATCTCGGAATCGCGCTGAGCCATGAGCTCCTTGACGTCGTCGGAAAGACCGTTCAGCACGGTCTGGACTTCTTGCTGCTTGGCCTGCATATCCTGCATCTGAGCCGTCTGCTGGTCCTTGAGCTTCTCTAAGTCGGCTTTCTGCGACTCAAGCTCGGTCTTTTGCGCATCGAGCTCTTCCTGGATGGTCTGAATGTCCTCGATGGCGTCGCGGTCGCTCTTGTTGATCTTCTCAACATAGTGCGCATTAGCGACGAGTTCCTCAAACGAGCCAGAGGCCAGCAGCAGCGACAGGATGTTCGTGCCGCCGGACTTGTAGCTGGCGGCCACGCGATCGGAAAGGTCATTGCGCTTCTTCTTGAGCTCGGCCTTCTTTTCATCGATCTGGGCCTGCGTGTCGTCAATCTTGCCCTGGACATTCTCGATGTCGTTGAGGGTCTGGGCATTCTTGTTGGCCAGCGCCGCATACTCATTTGCGATGCTGTCGAGCTGGGCCTGAACCTCGTCGAGCTGGGCCTGGGCGGCATTCAGTTTATCGGTGGTTTCTTTGGAAGCCTCCGCCGCATGGGCGCGAGCGGGCAGGCCAAAAAGAACTGCCGCAGAAGCGGCGCCGAACAGGGCCTTGAGGGCAGTGCGGCGCGAGAGCTCCTGGGAAAGGATGGAATCGCTGTTTGGTGACATATGTACTCCGTTACATGTTTATTTATATGTCGCTCAACTCATACATATTAGCGTACATATGGCGCGTCCCAACGATTTCCACGAACGGCAGGAAACTACAAGGTCAGCGGCTCGTAAGCAAATGCCAAAGATCAGGTTATGCGTACGCAAGCTCTTCTGATGAGTACGTTAGCACAATCCTCTGCTTTTCCCACAGCGCACGATTTGGGCGTCCCTGCCTGCGCTATACTCCCCTGAAGAAGTGTTCCTGATTCGATAGGAGACTACATGTCCAAAGCACTCGACCCCAAAGACACCTGCGTCCTCGTTACCGGTGGCGCCGGCTTTATCGGCTCGCACACCGTCGTTCAGCTGCTCGAAGGTGGCTACCAGGTCGTCATCGTCGATGATCTCTCCAACTCCAGCGCCGTCGCCGTCGACCGCGTCAAGACCATCGTGGGCGACGAGGCCGCCAAGAACCTCACCTTCTACGAGGCCAACGTGCTCGACCGCGATGCGATGAACAAGATCTTCGATACCCATCAGATCGACCGCGTCATCCACTTTGCCGGCTTTAAGGCCGTCGGCGAGTCGGTGAGCAAGCCCGTCGAATACTACCACAACAACATCGAGAACACCCTGGTGCTCATCGACATCATGCGCAACCATGGCTGCAAGTCCATCATCTTCTCGAGCTCCTCGACCGTCTATGGCGACCCGGACAACCCGCCCGTCACCGAGGAGGATCCTAAGAAGCCCGCGACCAACCCCTATGGTTGGACCAAGTGGATGATCGAGCAGATCCTTATGGACGTCCACACCGCCGACCCCGAGTGGGACGTCGTGCTGCTCCGTTACTTCAACCCCATTGGCGCTCATCCGTCGGGCCTGATCGGCGAGGACCCCAAGGGCATCCCCAACAACCTGGTGCCCTATGTCGCCCAGGTCGCCGTGGGCAAGCTCGAGGCCGTTCAGGTCTTTGGCAACGACTACCCCACCCCCGACGGCACCGGCGTGCGCGATTACATCCACGTGTGCGATCTGGCATCTGGTCACGTTGCCGCCCTTAACTGGATGAACGGCAAGACCGGCGTCGAGATCTTTAACTTGGGCACCGGCACCGGCACCTCGGTACTCGAGGTCGTCGCCGCCTTCTCCAAGGCTTGTGGCAAGGAGCTGCCCTACGTAATCCGCGAGCGCCGCGCCGGCGACATCGCTGCCAACTGGTGCGATGCCTCCAAGGCCGAGCGCATGATGGGCTGGAAGGCCCAATACGACATCGCGGACATGTGCCGCGATAGCTGGAACTGGCAGAGCCACAACCCCAACGGCTTCGCCGACGCCGAGTAGCAAAAACCTACATACCGCTCTTGCCCCGATCTCACGTTGTGAGGTCGGGGCTTTTTCATGGCATGTAACCATTCGCCGAAAATCGACCAACTTTTTTATCTTGCCTGTACATGTTTAAACAACATGTTTTACAATAGGCGTATCGAATCAGAACATCGGAGGCGGACTGCACACCCATCGGCAGGCCGACCCCACAACAAGAAGGTTGGTGAGCGCATTCATGGAGCGTGCAAGCGGCGTCCTCATGCCCGTCTCATCTCTGCCCGGACCATACGGAATCGGCGGCTTTGGTTGGAATGCCTACGACTTCGTCGATTTTCTCGCCTCGTGCAAACAACATTACTGGCAGATTCTGCCCCTTACGACGACCAGCTATGGCGATTCGCCCTATCAGTCGTTCTCGGCCCGCGCAGGCA
>JAYBEF010000042.1:0-12458 GCA_037277825.1 Collinsella sp. | reverse complement strand
CGACGGCGCACTGCTTGCCATCGGCGCGCGTCCACCAGCGAGTGGAGCCCACGGTATTAAAGCCGTTGGCGAGCTCGGCTGCCCAGCTACTGATCTGCGACGTATCGAGCGTGGGGTTGGCCGGATCGGCAAAGCTGATCCACTGCAACACGGAGCTGCCATCAACCTTTCCGGCATCCTCGCCGTTGAGTTTAAGGGTCACGTTGACGCCCAGGAAGTTGTTGGCGGCATCACATGCAGCCTGAATCTGATCATCGGTCAGCGTTCCATTGAGCGGCTCATAGGCATCGTTGCCAAGCTTGGAAAGATCTACGGTTTCGGCCAGCGAGGCAAGCTCGAGCTCGGCATATTTAATGGCATGCTCGCGGTTGAGTTTTTCGTTGGAGCGCGCCTTCTCGACGGTAAACTTGCCGGCCTGTTCGTCATAGGAGCTATTGGCCTCGAACGTGCCCGAACGGCCCTCGTTAAACTCGTCGACGGCGGCGCCCAGATCCTTCTCAAACTGCTTTTGGTTAAAGGTGTCGGAGAGCATGGACAGGTCGACGTCTTGATCAAGATCGACTTCGTTGGAGCTGGCGGTTGTTTTGGTCTTGCCGCTTAAGGATTCCACAAGGCGGACCGGCCATACAAAGGCTTCGTTGTGGCTGATGATTTCTTTTGCGGCAGCTTCGCCGTCGACGATGGGCTCATCGGACTCGGGCTGATAGGTCCAGCTAAAGTCATCGCCTGTCACGGTGAGCTTATAGTGCTTCCATGCCGAGTTGACCTTGGTGGCGGCAGACGAAGCGTTGGAGAACGAGACGTCGACGCCGGCAATGATGGTGTTGGGGTAAGCTAGCTGCGAAAACGCTACGATGCCTACGGTATAGACAATGATGATTAGACCCAGGACGACAAAGAGCGTCGTCTTTTTGCCCGATTTATTGTTGACGGCGGACTTGCGCGCGGGGCCGCGATCGCCTCGAGCGTGCGTGGGGGGCTGCTTGGGCGCATTGCCGTTTGCCTGGCGCTGCTGACGTTGTTGACGCTGCTGTCGCTGTTGGTTCGGACGTTGGGGCGCGTTTGCCGCACCACGCTGCTGACCGTGGCTCGGCGCGATAGGACGCGGTGACTGAACGCCGCCGGTGTGCCTGCTCGGCTGCTGCGGATCGGGAACCAGTTGAGTTCGATCGTTTTGCGACATCGTATGCATATCCTTCGATTTTCGCCTTGCGGTTCATCGTGTTTTTACTGGGCTTGCATTATAGCGATTGCCCTGCTGTTTGTGGTACGGAAACGGTGGCATTCAAAAGAGGTGGGACATTTGTCCCACCTTTGAGTCATTCTTTGCCGTTATCCGCACACGCCGCATTTTGCACAGGCCGAAAGTGCGGCCGGAGCCTGCGCGATGCCGCCCTTTGCCGTCTCGCGCAGCGTGGCCGGCAACGCGTGACCCACCGAAAGCATGACATGTGCCATCTGGTCAAACGGCACCAAGCTCTTAATGCCTGCGAGGGCGAGTTGTGCCGAGCTAAAGGCCGCTGCCACGCCGATGGCGTTGCGGTTTTGGCAGGGCACTTCCACGAGGCCACCGACGGGGTCACAAACGAGGCCCAGCAGGTTACTCAGCGCGATGGAACTGGCGTCGAGAGCCTGCTCGGGCGTGCCGCCGAGCATCTGCACCAGCGCGGCGGCTGCCATGGCGGCGGCGCTTCCGACCTCGGCTTGGCAGCCGCCCTCGGCGCCGGCAACGCAGGCGCTTGTGGTGAGGTTGAGGCCGATGGCGGCTGCGCAGTAGAGCGCGTCCATGACCTGCTCGTCGTCGAGCTGCAGACGATCGGCGAGCGCCAGCACGCAGCCGGGCACAACACCCGCGGATCCTGCCGTCGGAGCTGCGACGATCACACCCATCGTGGCGGAGCGCTCGAGCACGGCCATGGCGCGGGCCACGGCGTCGGTCTGAACGGGGCCCATCAGGCTTGCACTCAAATCGTTGCGGCTGGTGGCTTCGACGAGCTTGGCCTCGCCGCCGATAAGCCCGCCGAGCGAACGCTGCGGATTGGCGAGGGGGGCCATGGTCTCCTCGCGCATAACCTCGAGCACGCGGCGCATGGCGGCGACGGCGTGGGCCTCGCCGGTCAGACGCGCCTCGCGAACGGCCGTGACGGCGCCGATGCTGAGCCCCAGTTCCTCGCACGCATCGAGCAGCTGCTCGCCGTCGTCGAAGATTTCCTTGGCCGAGACGCCGGGGGAGAGCGACGAGGCAGAACCGGGGAGCTCGATAAACGTTGCGTAATCGACATTGTCGAGCTTGCGCAGCATGGGGACGACGGTGTCGTCGGGCGCGCCGTCGGTCTCAAAGACGGAGTAGGCCTGGCCGCCCACTTCGGTGCGGTAGGTGCGGCAGAAGGCGATGTTCACGTGGGCGTAGGCGAGCAGGTTCGTGAGCGCGGCGAGCACGCCGGGAACGTCCTTGTGCGCCACGAAGAGCGTGGAATACATACCCGAGATGTCGACGCCGACGCCGTTAATGCGGCTGATGCGCATCTTGCCACCGCCCAGGCTCTCGCCGCGAACCTGTGCCGTGGCGCCTGTGTCGTCGACCATTTCGATGTCGACGGTGTTGGGGTGGATGGAGGCGTCGTCGCCTTTGATGTCAAAGTGATATTCGAGGCCCTGCTCGCGCGCGAGGTCGAAGGCCTGCTTGATGTTCTCGTCATCGGTGTCGAGGCCCAGGATGCCCGCGACGAGCGCACGATCGGTGCCGTGGCCACGGTAGGTGTGGGCGAAGGAGTTCCACAGGCCAAAGGTGACTTTGGTGATGCGGCCTTCCAGCAGGCTGGCGGCAACTTGGGCGCAGCGCAGGGCGCCGGCGGTGTGCGATGAGCTGGGGCCGACCATGACGGGGCCCAAGATCTCGAATGCCGAGGTCGTAGCTAGTGTTTGCGGCTTGCCTGCCATGGGTGCTCCTGTCCTATCCCTTCGTCCCGAGGGGCGGGGCATACTCTGTCCCGCCGTTCCGAGGGCTTTGGTATTTGGTCGCCTGCTCGGGCAGTCCTGACTCGCACGGAGAGCACATTAAGTGCTCTCCGGCTCGTGCGGAACTCGCGACCGACCAAATACCAAAGCCCTCGGAACTTAGGATACATGGTTGGAGTCGCTCTGCTGCGAAATTTATCGGCCTATGACCTATTCCATGTCCCAGGTAGGCTCATCTTCACCACCTTTAAATAAAAAAGAAGTACCGGTTGGAGCCGGTACTTCTTTTGGTACGTTGTTTTTGGCTGTAGCTTTTCGGGTAAGCTTACAGTCCGCAGGCTGCTTTGAGTTCTTCGACTCGGTCGGTTTTCTCCCAGGTGAAGTCGGGGTCTTCGCGGCCGAAGTGACCGTAGGCTGCCGTCTTTTCGTAGATGGGGCGACGCAGGTCTAGGTCGCGGATGATGGCGCCCGGGCGCAGGTCGAACGTCTTCTCCACGGCCTCGACGATCTTGTCCTCGGCAACCTTGGCGGTACCGAAGGTGTCGACCATGATTGAGAGGGGCTTGGAAACGCCGATGGCGTAGGCAAGCTCGACTTCGCAGCGGTCGGCCAGACCGGCGGCGACCACGTTTTTGGCGACCCAGCGCGCGGCATACGCGGCGGAGCGGTCGACCTTGGTGCAGTCCTTGCCGCTAAAGGCACCGCCGCCGTGACGGCCGTAGCCGCCGTAGGTGTCGACGATGATCTTTCGGCCGGTGAGGCCCGTGTCACCCATGGGGCCGCCCACGACAAAGCGACCGGTGGGGTTCACGTAGATGTCGGCGTTGTCCCACGGCATGTTCTCGGCGGCCATGACCGGGGTGATGACGTGCTCTATGAGGTCGGCCTTGATCTTGCCCATGTCCTCGATCTCGGCGGCGTGCTGCGTGGAGATGACGATGGTCGTGACCTCGACGGGCTTGCCTTCCTCGTAGCGCACGGTGACCTGGGTCTTGCCGTCGGGACGCAGGTAGGGCAGGGTACCGTCGTGACGCACGGCGGCCAGGCGCTCGGCCAGGCGGCTTGCCAGGTAGTGTGGCATGGGCATGAGGGTCTTGGTCTCGTTGGAGGCATAACCGAACATCATGCCCTGGTCGCCGGCACCGATCAGGTCGATCGGGTCGGTGGTAGCGCCGGTCTGGGTCTCGAAGGACTCGTCAACGCCCTGGGCGATATCGGGCGACTGCTCGTGGATGAGGCTCATAACGCCGCAGGTATCGCAGTCAAAACCGAACTTGGCACGGTTGTAGCCAATGCGGCGGATAACGCCGCGGGCGATTTCCTGTACGTCGACATAGGCCTGGGTGCGAATTTCGCCGGCGACGATGACGGTGCCGGTGGTCACGAGGGTCTCGCAGGCGCAGCGGACGTTCTCCACGTTGGCAGGCACGCCGTTGGGGGCGATGTAGCCCTGCTCCTGTAGCTCTATTTCTTTGGCGAGGATTGCGTCGAGGACGGCGTCGCTGATCTGGTCAGCGATCTTATCGGGATGACCTTCGGTCACCGACTCCGACGTAAAAACAAAGGACCCGTGTTGGGGCGGGATGGAACGAAGTTCTTCTGACATGATTGTCCTTTCAAAAAACGTGTCCCGGCGACCGTTACCATTCCGCCGGGCTCTCTATGCAAGGGCACATCATAGCGCGTAAATCAAACATTCACACCCTTTCCGCACCTACTCATTGGGGACAGTCTTAAATGACCAGCCTTACCTAAGTGCCGACAGGTTGCCCAAAGAATGGTCATTTAAGACTGTCCCCAATGAGTATCCCCAATGAGTGGGTCGATGCCCTTTGTGCGGAGGTTGCGTTGATGCTTTATACTGGTACGGTTAGACATCCATCCTGCAATCGAGGAGATTTCCATGGCATCAGACGTTCGCGTCCGCTTTGCACCCTCACCGACGGGCAAGCTGCACATCGGCGGCGCCCGCACCGCTATCTATAACTGGGCTTTTGCCCGCGCAAACGGCGGTACGTTCATCCTGCGCATCGACGACACCGATCCCACCCGTTCCACCGACGAGAACACGCAGATCATCCTACGCGCCATGCGTTGGCTGGGTCTTGACTGGGACGAGGGCCCCGAGGTGGGCGGCGACTTTGGCCCCTATGCCCAGACCGAGCGCCTGGACCTGTATAAGCAGGCCGCCCAGCAGCTCTGGGATGAGGGCAAGGCCTATCCCTGCTTCTGCACCAAGGAGCAGCTCGAGGCCGACCGCAAGGCCGCTCAGGAGCGCAAGGACCCCTTCCAGGGCTATCAGCGCCGCTGCCGCGATCTTGATCCCGAGGAGGCCCGCCGCCGCATCGAGGCCGGCGAGCCCTACGTCCTGCGCATCAAGGTGCCCGAGGACCGCGGCGACGTCGTCATTCACGACGCCGTCCATGGCGAGGTGACCTTTGACGCCAAGGAGCTCGACGACTTTGTCATCTTCCGCTCCGACGGCACGCCCACGTACAACTTCGCGACCGTCGTCGACGACGCCATGATGAAGATCACCCACGTCATCCGCGGCGACGACCACCTGTCCAACACCCCGCGTCAGGTCATGGTTTACGAGGCCCTCGGTGCGCCCGTGCCTACGTTCGCCCACATCTCCATGATTCTGGGCGCCGACGGCAAGAAACTCTCCAAGCGCCACGGCGCTACCTCGGTGGAGGAGTACCGCGACGCCGGCTACCTGTCCGACGCCTTCGTCAACTACCTGGCGCTGCTCGGCTGGTCGCTCGACGGCGAGACCACGATCATCCCGCGCGATGTCCTGGCCAGCAAGTTCTCGCTCGATCGCATCTCCAAGAACCCGGCGACCTTCGACCCCAAGAAGCTCGACTGGGTCAATGCTGAGTACATCAACGGCATGTCCGATGCTCAGTTTGCCGACGAGATCATGGTCCCCGAGCTGCACGAGGCGGGTCTCATCGAGGGCAATGTCGAGTACGGCGAGGATTGGATCGATGCGCTTGCCGCCATCGTCAAGCCGCGCACCAAGATGCCGACCGACGCCGTGACCGTCGCCGCTCCCATCTTCGCTACGGCCGAGACGCTCGAGTATGACGAGAAGTCCGTCAACAAGGGCCTGGCCAAGGAGGGCATGGGTGCCATTCTGGATGCCGCCAAGGCCGCGCTCGAGGGCGTGGACGAGTGGACGGCTGCCAACATCGACGCCGCGCTTGAACCGCTGCCCGAGCAGATGGACCTTAAGAAGCGCGTGGTGTTCCAAGCCGTGCGCGTTGCCGTCTGCGGCAACATGGTGAGCCCTCCGCTGGGCGAGACCATGGCACTCGTCGGCCGCGACGACTGCCTGGCGCGCATCGACCGCGCCCGCACGATGGCACTGTAGCAGCCGTGTAAACGCACGTATCCGAGCCCCGTTCACCCCGAGCGGGGCTCTTGTTTCTGAAGACGAATGGGATGGGAGGTGCTGGGGCCATGGCCGAGCAACTGTCGCTGTTTGGTTCGCCGGAACCGGAGGAGGCTTCGAAGCCCGCGGCTCCTGCCGCCGCCCCGGCGCAGCCCGGGCCCGCACCCGAACCCGTCGCCGCCTATGCGAGCGTGGTTCTCGACATCCCGACGCGTGCGCTGTCCGAGCCGTTTGCTTACGGCATTCCGCAATCCCTCGCCAACGAGGCCCAAGTCGGGTCTACGGTCCTGGTCCATTTTGGCAACCGTGCGGCCGCGGGCTATATCATTGACATTGCGTCTGAGCTGGGCGACCTGCAAGGCAACAAGGTCCTCGATCCTGCGCGCATCAAGCCCGTCGAGGCGATTCTCAGCAAACCGTTCTTTACCGCGGAGGCTGCCCGTATCGCACGTTGGATGAGCCGCGAGTATGTCGCGACGCTTTCCGAGTGTCTGCGCCTGTTCTTGCCCCCGGGCGGCAGCCCGCGGGTGGTCAAGGGCGACGACGGCGTGTGGACGGTTGAACGTCCCGCCGTCAAGCCTATCCAAAACCGCTGGGTCATGCTCACGCCCGAGGGATTTGACTATACGCCGCCCAAAACCGCCGTTCGCCAGCGTCAGCTCATCGAGGCGCTCCAGTGCGGACCGGTCACGACGCGCGACCTCAACCTGCTCTATAACAGTATGTCGGCGACCATCAAGGCGCTCGAAAAGCGCGGCGTCGTGGTGGTAGAGGAGCGCCGTGCTTGGCGTGGCTGCAACGAGCAGACCACGCTGTCCTCGGCAAGCGGTAAGGCGCCGGTCTCCCTTACCAACGGTCAGCAACAGGCACTCGCGCAGATTGAGCGCGCCCGTCTGGACGCTCATGGCGACGTGGTGCTGGTTGACGGCGTCACCGGCTCCGGCAAAACCGAGGTGTACCTCTCCGCCATCGAGCGCGTGCTAGCGGCCGGCCGTTCGGCCTGCGTGCTCGTGCCCGAGATCTCGCTGACGGCTCAAACTGTCGGCCGCTTCCGCTCGCGCTTCGGCGAGACGGTCGCTGTATTCCATTCGCGTCTTTCTGCTGGTGAGCGTCTGGACCAGTGGGATATGGTCGCCAGCGGTGCCGCACGTGTGGTCGTGGGCGCGCGTTCGGCGCTCTTTTGCCCGCTCAGCGACCTGGGCCTTATCATCATCGACGAGGAGCACGAGACCAGCTACAAGCAGGGCTCCAGCCCGCGTTACCACGCGCGCGAGGTGGCGGCCGAGATGGCGCGCCGCTATCGCTGCCCGCTCGTGTTGGGCTCGGCTACGCCTTCTGCCGAGGCCCTCGACCGCTGCCGTCGCGGCACGTTCAACGGTGCCACTTGGACACGCGTCGAGATGCCCGAGCGCCCGGGACACGCCGTGCTGCCCGAGGTTCGCATTGCCGACCTGCGCCGCGAGTTTTCGCACGGCAGCCGCTCCATGTTCTCAAAACCGCTGATGGAAGGCTTGGAACGCGTGGTCGAGCGCCGCGAGAAGGCTGTGCTGCTGCATAACCGCCGCGGCTTTGCGCCGTTTTTGATGTGCCGCGAGTGCGGTTGCGTCCCCACCTGCAACCACTGCTCTACGGCGCTTACGTACCACGAGCGCACCCATACGCTGCAATGTCACACCTGTGGTTCGTCCTGGCGCGTGCAGCCGTATCCCGCGCCCACGAGTCGTTGCCCCAAGTGCGGCAGCCGTTACCTGGCAAAAATGGGTCTGGGCACGCAGCAGATCGAGGACGCGCTGCACCAGATGCTGCCCGAGGATGTCGCCATCATTCGCATGGATGCCGATTCCACGCGTGGCAAGGACGCGCATAAGAAGTTGCTCGAGCAGTTCGATGCCGCCGATTGCGCGGTGCTGCTGGGCACTCAGATGATCGCCAAGGGCCTCGACTTTCCCGAGGTTACCCTTGTGGGCGTGGTCAATGCCGACTTTGCATTAAAGCTACCCGATTTTAGAGCGGGGGAGCGCGCCTACGATTTGCTGGAGCAGGTCGCGGGCCGTGCCGGACGCGGCGATCGCCCTGGCGAGGTCATCATCCAGACCTATCTGCCCGAGGACCCGGTCATTCGCGCCGTTGCCGAGCACGACCGTTCGATCTTTACCGACTACGACCTGGACCAGCGTCGCGACGCGCTGTATCCGCCGTTTGTGCGCCTGGTTAACATTTTGGTGTGGTCGGCGAACGCGGATGACGCGCAGGACTACATTGGGCGCATCGCAAAGCTGCTCAAGCGCCACTGGCACGCCGCCGCTCCCGACTTTTTGCGGGCGGGGAGCGCCGTGCCGCAGGTGCTGGGCCCGGCTTCGTGTGTAATCGAGAGAGCCAAGGACCGTTATCGCTTCCACCTGCTTGTGAAGTCGCCCGTGGGGTACCATGTCTCTGATGATATCGACGCCTGCCTCAAAGAGGTGGGCTCCGTGCGCGGCGTGAGCGTGAGCGTTGACGTCGACGCCTATGATTTGATGTAACAACCCGAAAGGATGGCCATGGAAGCCAACGGAATCGTACTGTCGCCCGACCCTCGTTTGCGTCAGGAGTGCGCCGTCATCGAGGAGATCACCCCGGCGATCGAGGCCCTTGCCGAGAAGATGAAGAAGATGATGTTCGACAACGGCGGTTGCGGCCTGGCCGCCCCGCAGATCGGTGAGCTCATTCAACTCGTCACCATCGACTGCGATTACAGCGACAAGAATGACTATGACCCGTACGTGCTCATCAACCCTGTCATTGTTGAGCAGAGCGACCATCTGGTGCCGTTTAGCGAGGGCTGCCTGTCCATCCCCGGCATTAGCTGCGAGATCGATCGTCCCGACCATGTCGTCGTCGAGGCGTACGACCTGGACGCCAACCTGATTCGCTACGAGGCCTCGGGCGACCTATTCTGCGTGTGTCTGCAGCACGAGATCGATCACCTGCACGGCAACACCATGTTCGAGCGCCTTAAGCCCATGCAGAGGATCAAGGCAGTCAAGGAGTACCAGGACGCCCTGGCCCGTGGCGCTCGACCGGGCGAGACTGAGTAGATCCCACCGTCCCCTTTCGCCGCAGGGCTTAGGTTTTGCTCCATGCTCAAACAGTCCTGCTCGCACGAAGAGCACATTAAGTGCTCTTCGGCTCGTGCGGAACTGCGCGTGGAGCAATAACCTAAGCCCTGCGGCGGAAGGGGACTGCGTTTTCGTGCTCCTCCTCGCCCGGGTGCCGTCGGGCCAGGGAGGGGCGTCTTCGCTGATAGTCTTTGTTGAGAGGGAGCTGCTTTTATTGCGGCTCTTTCTTTGGTTTTGGGTATATTTGTTCTTGTTGAATTGTTATTGCGGATGTGCTTGGTACTTGGCTTTCCGCCGTTATTTGTAGCCGTCTCGGCTTTGGTTGAGGGGAGACGTTCTTTATGCGTATTGTGTTTATGGGTACGCCTGATTTTGCTGTGCCTTCGCTGACTTCGCTTGTTGAGGCTGGGAATGAGATTGCGCTCGTAATTACTCGTCCCGATGCTGTTCGTGGGCGTGGTAAGAAGCTTGAGCCTTCTCCTGTTAAGTCCAAGGCGCTTGAGTTGGGGTTGCCGGTTGTTGAGGCCAATCGTATGACGCCTGATGTTGTTGAGGCGCTTCAGGCTGCCCAGGCTGACATTTTCTGTGTGGCTGCCTATGGCTGCATTTTGCCTGATGAGGTACTGCATATGGCGCCGCTTGGTATTGTGAATGTTCATGCTTCGCTGCTGCCTCGTTGGCGTGGCGCTGCTCCCATTCAGCATGCCATTCTTGCTGGTGACGAGGTTGCCGGCGTTTCCATTATGCGCATTGGGCATGGCGTGGATACGGGCGCTTATTGCGCGCAGGTCTCGACCTCGGTTGCGGGTAAGCATGCCGAGGCACTGACCATGGAGCTTGGCGAGCTGGGCGGCAAGCTGCTGGCGGATACGCTGCCGTCGGTTGCCGATGGCACCGCCGTGTGGACTGAACAGGATGAGTCGCTCGTTACGCATGCTGCCAAGATTTCTAAGCAGGAGATGCGTCTGGATCCGCAGATGGGGGCGCTCGACTGCGTGCGCCACGTGTTGGCTTCGTCCGATACCGCGCCTGCTCGCTGCGTGATTGCCGGCAAGACCGTGCGTGTGCTCGATGCCGCGCCTGCTGACGTGTCGCTTGGCGAGGGCGCTGTTGCCGCCAAGAGCAAGCGTGTCTATCTGGGCCTTTCCGATGGCGCGGTAGAGCTGCTCGAGGTTAAGCCCGACGGTAAGCGTGCCATGGCCGCTTCGGCCTGGGCTGCCGGCCTGCAGGGTGCCGAACTTAGGTGGGGTGTACTGTCATGAGCAAGTTGTCTCCCGCTCGCAAGCTTGCGCTCGATGTGTTGATGGAGGCCGATCGTCGCGGCATGTATGCGCGCGACGTGTTGTCTTCCCGTGCTTCCGCCAAGGCCATCGACCAGCGCGATTCCGCGTTTGCCGCTCGCTTGGCGCTCGGTGTTGCCGCGACGCAGGGCATTTTGGATGAGTTGCTCGATCAATTTTTGGATAAGCCCAAAAAGGTCGCGCCGCGCGTTCGCATGGCGCTTCGCATCTCGGCCTTCGAGATGCTCTACCTGCATACCCCTGGCCGAGTTGCCGTGAGTCAGGGCGTTGAGCTGGTTCGTAGCGGCGCTAAGTCGGCTGCCGGTCTGGCGAACGCCGTGCTGCATAAGGTCGCGGACAACGTCGAGGACTTTGCCGCCGCCGCGGGTGCTGATGAGTCCGAGCGCCGTTTGGTTCGCCTGTCTCGCCTGATGGGTCTACCGCGTTGGCTGTGCGCTCGCATTATGGCATCGTTCGACACGCCAGAGGGTTCACTTAACTTTGCCGGCAATCTGGCCCCCGCGCCGCTGGCCCTGCATGAGAACGCCTTTGCGACCAAGCCCGATCCGTATATCTCGCAGCTCGTCGCGCCTGTCTTCCCGGGCTGCCATGCCCCGGTTGATGCCCAGGTTACCGTTGCTTCGGGTGTGTTTGAGCGTGCTGCCGCGGTGGCATCTGATCTCAATGCGCAGCTTATCGCTACAGCTGCCACGCGCCCTGGTAGCTGCCTTGAGATTGGTGCCGGTCGTGGCACCAAGACCTATGTGATGATGTGCCAGGCCAAGCGTGCCGGCTACGATCGTCAGCACACCGCGCTCGATCTGCACGACCGCAAGTGCGATCAAAATCTCGCGCGTCTGCATAAGGCCGGTATCAAGGGTGTTCGCACGGTCTCGGGCGATGCCTGCGAGCTCGATGCGGTCCTCACGTCGTTCGATGCCATGCTTGGTAAGCCTGTCCTGTTCGATACGGTGTTTATCGATGCCCCGTGCTCGGGTACCGGCACCATGCGCCGTCATCCTGAGATCCCGTGGCGCCTAACTGAGAACGACGTTACGACCGAGTTGCCCAAATTGCAGCTTACGATGCTCAAGGAAGCCGCCGCGCGCGTGGCCGCCGGCGGCGAGCTCATCTATGCAACCTGCTCGGTCTTCGACGAGGAGAACACGCAGGTGGTGGACGCGTTCCTTGCTTCTCCCGAGGGTTCCGGCTTTAGCGTGGCGCCGCTTTCCGAAGCACAGATTCTGCAACTCCCCGAGTTCGATCAGGCCAAGAAGCTCGTTTCCGTACGCCAGAACGATCGAGGCCTCTTCCAAAGCGTTCCCGTAAACGCCGACTCCTACGACGGCCACTTCTGCGCCAGACTGGTCCGCAAGTAACTACTAAGTTGCGGTGAAATAGGGATTGAATAGCGGCTTCTAACTGCCAAACAGTCCTTATTTCACCGCAACTCATAGAGCCACCTTTAGCGCAAAGAAATAGCCCCGCGATCGGTGTCGGTCGCGGGGCTGCTTGGTTTCTAGTGGTTATGCGGGCAGTTGGCGCAGCAGCCGCTGGTGGCGTTGGTGCTGGAACCACCGCTTCGCTGGTCGGTGTTGTAGAAACCGCTGCCTTCGAACTTAATGCCGCTGGCCGAGAACGTCTTGGATGCCGGGGCACCGCAGCTAGGGCATACGACCTCGGGCGTCTCGGACATGGGGTGCTCAACCTCAAACACGTTGC
>JAYBEF010000041.1:0-23057 GCA_037277825.1 Collinsella sp. | reverse complement strand
CCCAACGGACACGCTCGACAAAAGCAGGCGAGGTAATCCCCTGCTGCAGATCGCTGGATCCAATAGTCTCATCGTCCAGCGCAAGCACGGCATATCCCATGGCGGCAAACCGCGTCATGTGATGCCATCCCCGCACGGGTCGGTCGATGTCATGGAACATCAGACACAGCGGAACAAGCTCGGATCTTCGGGCGCAACCAGAGGGCTCAATCAAACGGCCGTGCACGACATACCCGCCGAGCTCAAAGGAAACCTCGGAGTAGCGCGCGCACGGATTGGCGAAATCAATCGCCGTAACGGTCAGCCCGCAAACCTCAAGGTCCGAAGCGGCTGTCTCCAACTCGGAAACATCCGCAGAAGCATCGCCGCGCCAATCCCGGAAATCAGAGAGCCTTGACGAAACCGTCCCAGCAATTCCCGCAAGCTCGGGGACAATCAGCTCATCGATATTGCTCTCGCACTTAGACATGAGCCTCCCCTCCCTTGCAGAAAAATGGAATGATCAGATCGTCAAAATCCTGAATCTCCTCGTGACCGAAGCCTTCAAAGAACTCATGACGCTTTTCACAGGTCAGGTTGTTGTAGACCGCAAACTGCGTCGCCGGCGGACAGACGATATCGGCTGTGCCCGTGCCAAACAGCACGGGGCATTTGACCATGGGGGCAAAGTTCTTGGAATCGAAGTACGCCAGCTTGGCATAGGCCTCCTCAATACGAGTCGAGTCCTCGTCAAACCAACGCGACCAATAACGCAGGCCCTCGTAGGCAATGTCGTCGGCATCCAAATCCCAGACCAGGCGGAAATCCGACAGGAAGGGATAGAGGATGGCGGCGCGATTGATAAGCTCGCTGTTAAGCGCGCAGGTCGCAATGCCCAAACCGCCGCCCTGCGATGCGCCGTTCACAAATACGCGGGCAAGATCGATGCCCTCGAGCTCGCGAACAATACGGCACAGGATGCGGATATCCTGGTGCAAGCGGACATAGTAGAGGTTGGCCGGGTCGCCATCGATACCGGCGACAATATGGCCCGCGACCGTTGTGCCTTCAAATCCACCAATATCCTCGGAGGGGCCACCCTGGCCGGGGCAGTCGAGGGCGATGAGTGCCATGCCCATGCCCGCAAACGACGCCTGCTCGAACCAGCTGCGGCTTGCACCCGGATAGCCGTGGAACTGTAACACCAGCGGCACGGGATCGTCCGAAACCGGCTTGAGATACTTGGCATGCAGGCGGGCGCCACACATGCCGGTATACCAGAGGTCGAAAAACCGACAGGTCGCGGAATCCGCAACCGAAGCCGCCTCGATCTCGTAGTCGAGCTCGACAGCGTCGGCCTCGGCCATGCGGTCCTTCCAAAAGAGATCGAAATCCGATGGACGGGGCATAGCGCCTCGATATTCACCAAATTGCTGTTGTAGCTCCTGAGCACTTGGCATGGCTCGTGAACCCAACCTTTCGAAATCGCAACGGAGGTGCGCCCGGCAAGGGAACCGGGCGCACGGGAGGGAAAGCGAGGTTACTCGCCGAGCTTGGGATGCAGCAGCGACGGCGCAGCGCCGAGCAGCATCTTGGTGTAGGGGTCCTGAGGGTGCTGGAAGACCTGCTTGGCCTCGCCCTGCTCGACGATCTTGCCGCCATTCATAACGATGATGTCGTCAGAGATATAGCGGACCGTCTGGATGTCATGGCTGATGAACACCATGGCCAGGCCGAGCTCCTTCTTAAGGTCGGTCAGCAGGTTCAGAATCTGCGCGCGGACCGAAACGTCCAGAGCCGAGGTGGGCTCGTCGGCGATGATGGCATCGGGGTTCAGCGACAGGGCACGGGCAATTGCGACGCGCTGTCGCTGGCCGCCCGAAAGCTGGCCGGGAAGAACCTCCGCGGCGGAGCTGGGCAGACCGGTGAGCTCCAAGAGCTCCTTGACGCGCTTCTCCTGCTCGGCCTCGGTACCCAAGTTGTGGACGCGCATGGGGTCGAGCAGTTGCTCGCGAACGACCATGCGGGGGTTGAGCGCCGTGGCCGGGTTCTGGAACACGACCGAGATGACGCGGCCCATGTGGCGACGGTCCTCGGCGGTACGCTTGGTAACGTCCTTGCCCTTAAAGTAGACCTTGCCGCTCGTGGGGGCCTGCAGGCCGCACATGACGTTAGCGGTGGTGGACTTTCCGCAACCGGACTCGCCGACGATGCCGATGGTCTGTCCGGGCATGAGCTTAATCGTTACACCCTGGACGGCGTGAACCAGGTTGGGGTGCAGAATCGAGCCGGTACGGGTCCTAAAGGTGACGTGGACGTCATCAAGGAAGATGATCGGCTCGACGCCGTTGACTGCGGTCTCGCTCATCTACATCACCTCCGCGTGAGGGGTCAAACCATTTGCCTTGAGCACCTCATCGGGGAGCTCGGAATAGAAGTGCTCGGTGCCGGGCACGCGCTTGAAGACCGGACGGGTGTCCAGGCCAATGCGCGGATGGCTCGAGCGGGGCGCGAAGCGATCGCCCTTGGGGAAATCGCGCGGGCTCGGAACGGCGCCGGGCACCTGGTGCAGGCGGCCCGAACCGCTCTCGATGGACAGGACGGAACCCAGAAGGCCGCGGGTGTACTCGTGAATCGGGTTGGTGAGCAGCTCCTTGGTGGGCGCCTGCTCGATAACCTGACCGGCGTACATAACCGTGATGTTATGGGCAACCTCGGCGACCAGCGCCAGGTCATGCGAAACGAAGATCATGGCAAAGCCGAGCTTGGCCTGAAGGTCGTTAAGCAGCTTGATGACCTGCTTCTGGACGGTAACGTCCAGAGCGGTCGTGGGCTCGTCGCAGATGACCAGCTTGGGGTCGCGGGTAAGGGCCATAGCGATCAGAACGCGCTGACGCTGACCACCGGAAAGCTCATGCGGATAGCTCTCGAGCGTACGCTTGGGGTCGAGGCCCACGAGCTCCAGGAGCTCCTCGGCGCTACGGGTGCCGCCACGCTTGGTGAGCTGCTTCATCTGGGCGGAAATGAGCATGGAGGGGTTGAGCGAGGACAGGGCGTCCTGATAGACCATGGCGATATCGGTACCGCGCAGGCCGAACCACTCCTTCTTGCTCATCTTGAGCAGGTCGCGGCCCTCCCAGAGAACCTCACCGGAAAGATGCTCGTCATCGTCGGTCAGGCCCATGATGGCCAGCGTGGTGATGGACTTACCGCAGCCGGACTCGCCTACCAGGCCCATGGTCTGGCCGGGACGGACGTCAAAGTTAACGTGGTCGACGACGTTGATGTCACCGTGGTGCTCAAACTGGATGCAGAAATCGCGGACCGAAAGGATCGGCTCAACGGACTCATCGGGCACATGGCGGTCGTTACGCTTGAGTTCGACATCACGCAGGGCGCCAAGACGGGCGGACAGGGACTGAGCCTGCTCCTTGTAGGCGCGAACGGGGTCGGAGACCAGCAGGTCGGCCTCGCGGCGCTTGGAGGAGTCGGTCGGATCCAGGGCGGCGGAGGGAGCAGCGGCCATGGCGTCGGTAATGCCCTCGGAGAGGATGTTGAGTGCCAGGCAGGTGATCATGATGGCCAGGCCCGGGAACAGCGCCTGCCACCAACGGCCAGCGAGCACGCCACCGCGAGCGTCGGCGAGGATGTTGCCCCAGGTAGCGGTGGGCTCCTGGATACCAGCGCCGATGAAGGTCAGCGAGGCCTCGAAGATGATGGCGTCGGCGACCAGGGTAACGGTGAAAACCATGATCGGGGCGATGCAGTTGCGCAGGACGTGCTTGATCAAAATCCACGGAGCCTTGGCGCCGGAAACGATGACCGCGCGGACATAGTCCTCGCCGTACTCGGACACGATGTTGGCGCGCACGATACGGGCAATCTGCGGAGTGTACATAAAGCCGATGGCGAAGATGATCGACGGCACGGAATTGCCCAGGATGGAGACGAAGACGGCAGCGAGGGCAATGCCCGGGATGGACATGATGATGTCCAGGATGCGCATGATCGCCTCGGAAACGGACTTGCGCGAAACCGCCGCGAGGGCGCCCACGACCGAGCCGCAGACCAGAGCCATGGCAGTGGCGCCAAAGCCGATGATCAGCGAGTAACGGCCACCGTAGAGCATACGCGACAGAATGTCGCGGCCCTTATCGTCGGTACCGAAGATAAATCCATTGCCGGGAGCCTGGCGAGCCGTAAAGATCTCGACCGGGCTATAGGGGGCAAGAAGGGGCGCCAGAATCGCGGTCAAGGCGACCAGCACCAGCACGACGGCGGCAATCTTAGAAGACAGCGTCATCTTCTTCCAGCCACCGAGCTTGAGCCCCTTGGAGGCAGCTTTCTCGAGCTGCTCGGTTTGCTTCTCTCGAATCTTTACCATAATCTACACCGTCCTGATGCGCGGGTTGATGAGCAGGTAGAGCATGTCAACCACGATGTTGATGATGATGAAGGCAAGAGCAACGACGATGACGACGCCCTGAACCAGGTTCGCCTCGTTGCCCTGAACGCCCTGCAGAATCGCAGTACCCATGCCGGGGAGGTTGAAGATGACCTCGATGACGACGGCGCCGCCCATAAGGTAACCGATCTTAAGACCGAGGGTGGTGACCGGGGTGATCAGTGCGTTGCGCAAAACGTTGATGCCGACGACGACCTTCTCGGGAACGCCGGCGCCACGGGCCATACGGACATAGTCCTTATCGAGCTCCTCGACCATGGCCGTACGCACGATACGAGTCATCTGGCCCGTCAGCGGGAATGCCAGAGCGATAGCGGGCATGATCATACGTCCCAGATAGCCAGCCGGGTTGGTGGTGAAGTGAGGCAGAGCACCGGACGCCGGGAGCACCTTAAGGTAGGAAGAGAACAGCAGAATCAACAGAACGGCAAGCCAGAACGACGGGGTTGCCAAGCCGGCGATGGAGAAGACGCGGATCACTTGGTCCGGCCATTTATCGCGATACAGTGCCGCGATGACGCCGAGCAAAAACGAGACGACCGCGCCGATGGCAAGACCGATAAAGGTCAGCTGCATCGTGACGGGCAGGGCCGTGGAGATGCGCTTGGCAACGGAGTTGCGAGCAGCACCATAGGTGCCCATGTCACCATGGATCAAATCGCCCATGTAGCGCACGTAGCGCACGGGCCAGGGGTCGTCCAGACCATACTTCTCATGGTACTCGGCAACCGCCTCGGGCGAGGCACCGTCACCCAACGCCGTATAGGCGGGGTCGGTCTTGGAGAACGACATAAGGAAGAACACCAGGACGGTGACGCCCAATGCCATGATCGGCAGCGCCACGAGACGCCTTCCAATCAAACGTAGAAAGTTGTTCACGTTCTCTCCCCTTTCTTTTGTCGGTAGGACCAACTGGTATATGAGTATGGATACTCATTACAAGACCCGAGCGACATCGAGGCCGCCCGGGTCTTTGTTTCAACTATGAGGACGTTGCCTTACGACCGACGCCCCACATATGACTCAAGCGAGTCTTAGGCCTTGACGGTCGCGACGCCCCTGAAGGACATGCTCGTCGTGCCGATGCCCTTGAAGCCATCGAGGGCCTCGCCGTTGGGCGCGGTGGACGGATCGTCCCAGGAAGCGGAGACGGTCTTGACGTGGACAACGGGGTACAGAACGGCGTTGTCGGCGATGATGTCGAAGCACTCGTTCCACTTCTTCTGCTGCTCGTCGCCCTCGGCGGCAAGAGCCTCGTCCATGAGACCGTGGAGCTTCGCCCACTCAGCGGACTCCTTCCACGGGCAACGGGTCTGCATCCAGACGTTGTCGCCGTACCACCAGTTGAGCAGCAGGTCGGGGTCAGCGCCGAAGCAGGAAGGATCGCCAGGGGCAAGAAGGATATCGTAGGCCTCGCCGCCGTCGATGGCAGCGTAGGTGGCCGGCGAGGTATCGGTCTGGATGGTCACCTCGAAGCCGAGAGCGTCGAGGTCGTTCTTGACCTGGGCGGCCATGCCCTTAATCTGCTCGTTGTCGGTGGTGCGCAGGGTGATGGCACCCGGGGTGATGCCGGACTCCTCGATGAGCTTCTTGGCCTTCTTGGCGTCGGTCTTGTACACCGTGGAAGCCTCATGATAGTTGGTGAAGCTCTTGGGCAGGTAGCAGCTGGCAGCGGTGGCAAGGCCGGCGAAGGTGTTGGTGATCATCTTCTCGGTGTCGAGCGCGTACATGACGGCCTGACGGACCTTGACGTTGTTCCAAGGCTCCTTGGCGACGTTGAACATGATGAAGCGGGTGCCGAAGCCCTGGACGTTGTCGATCTTGCAGCCAGCGCTCTCGAGCTGGTCGACGGCGTCAGCGGTGACGAGCTCCATAACGAGCGTGGAGCCTTCCTGCTGGGCGGTAACGCGAGCGGTGGGGTCGGTCAGGATGCTGTACTGGATCTTCTTATCCTCGGCAGCATACTCACCATTGTACTCGGGGTTGGGAACCAGGGTGATCTCGGTATCGGAGATAGAGTCGTACATCCAGGGGCCGGAACCGATCGGCTGCTTGGCGCGATCCTCCTCGGACTGAGTAGCCGGGGTAACACGGATGATGGCCAGACGATCCTTGAGCAGGGAGAAGTTGGGGACCTTGGTCTTGACCGTTACAGTGCTGGCGTCCTTGGCCTCGATGGACTCGAAGGGCTGGAAGAACGGAGCATAGGTAGCAGAAGCGGCACAAGCGGTGTAGGAGGCAACGACGTCGTCAGCGGTGACCTCGGTACCATCGGAGAACTTGGCACCCTTGCGGATGGTGACCTCGAAGGTAGTGTCGTCCACGGACTTGGGATCGTCGGTGGCGAGCTCGTTGAAGGTGCTGTAGTCGTGGTAATCGATGCCGTAGAGGCCCTCGATGACGTGCCAGTTAGCACCCAGGCCCACAGCAGAGCCGGTGCTGGCGGGGTCGAAGCTGGACGGAGCGTAAGCGGAACCAGCGGTGATCACGCCGCCGCCACGGTTGGCGGAATCGGTGGAACCGGAAGCGGAACCCTCGTCGCTAGAGCTGCCACCGCAGCCGGTGAGACCAAGCCCTGCGACAGCAGCGACGCTGCCGGTGAGGCCGAGGAACGAACGCCTGGACATACCCTTGTTGATGATGGCCATGTCTTCTCCTATCAATAGAGAATCTTACCCGGGAGCACCTAGACTTGCCCCCGCGCAACTTGCGGACGATATATACCTTACCTACCGACGAACCCAACTGAGGTGCCGCGCTCGGCGACCGATACATACATACGCTTGAACGGTATTTACTACCGTTCACCGAATTCATTGACAAATGATTCGCCAGACAGTATGTATCGACGAGGTGAGATATCAGTCTTCGTCAACCCGCAGGATAGCAGTGTTGTTCACCATGGCTAGTCAAACGTTTTAGCGTTAATAAAACCCGAAATCGGCAGGTAATCACCGCGAAACAAATGATTGAAAATTGGCCAATCATGTATATCAGTTGTTTAGAAGCGCGTTTAGTTTTCGGATCGGCTGGCCGATGCCTGGGCGCGCTCGGCATTCCATGCAACAAGTGCCTCGTGGACCGCTTTGGCGACATCGGCCGGAACGCCTCGAACTTCTGCAATCTCCTGCTCGCTTGCTGCGCGCAAACGCTTCATCGAGCCAAAATGGCGCATAATGGCACGTTTTCTGGTGGGTCCCACGCCCGGAACGTCGTCAAGCACCGAAACCGTCATAGCCTTATCGCGCAACTCGCGGTGGAACGTAATCGCAAATCGGTGGGATTCATCGCGAACCTGCTTGATCAGATAAAGCGATGCGGAGCCGGTCGGCAGCACGACGGGAGTCTCGTCCCACGGCACGAAAACCTCCTCATCGGCCTTTGCCAAGCCACAAACTGGTATATCGAGGCCGAGTGCCTCAAGTTGCTTAATTGCAGCGGTCAATTGCGGCTTGCCGCCATCGACAACGAGCAAATCGGGGCGCGAGCCAAAGCGCTCGTCCGCCATGCGCTCGGGAGCATAGCGACGCCCCAGAACCTCGGACATCGATACGAAGTCGTTCGCCTCGTCCAATTCAGCCTGAATTTTAAAGCGACGATACTGGCCCTTGTCGGCACGACCGTTGGTAAATACCACCATCGAAGCGACGGTAAAGGTGCCGTGCAACGTCGAGATATCGAAGCACTCGATGCGCAACGGCGGCGCAGGCAGCGCCAGCGCGCTTTCGAGCTCCAAGAGCGCCTGATTGGTGCGATCGTCAGCATACCCCGTGCGCATCATGTAGCGCATGAGGGCATGGCGCGCATTTTTGGAAGCCATATCGAGCAGGCGGTGCTTTTCGCCGCGCTGCGGCCTATGGAGATGGCAAGAGCGTTCGCGCTTGCCCGCAAGCCACTCCCCCAACGCTTCGGCATCCTCAAGCTCGACAGAGAGATTGATCTCGGCTGGAATATCAGCCGTCTCGTCGTAATAGCGCTTAAGAAAGCCCGATTGAAGCTCTTCCTCGTCGACATCCAGGCCTTTATCGAGGATGAACTCACAAGTTCGAACCGTTCGGCCCTCGCGAACGACAAAGACACAGGCGGCAGAGATAGTCTCTTCGCGATAGAAGCCGATGACGTCGATATCGACGCTTGATGGAAAAACGACCTGTTGGCGATCGTCCAGGCCCCTAATGACTTCCAGGCGACGCTTGACGCGCGCCGCACGCTCAAAATCGAGCGTCTCGGCTGCCTCCGTCATCTCGAACGTAAGCTCGTCGACGACATCCTTGCGATGCCCCGACAAGAAACGTTCGACGCGCTTGACGTTCTTGACATAGTCGGCAGGCGAAATCGCGCCGACGCATGCGCCCGGCCCGCGCCCGACATGGTAGTCAAAGCAGGGACGCCCGTTTTGCGCACAAATCATATTGACGATGTCTTCTTCGCCCTTATGAGATTCGACGATGCGGCGGCAGCGGCGCCATTCCGCACAGGATGCCGAGCAAATAGGAATAACCTTGCGTAGCGTATCGATGGTCTCACGCGCCGCACGGCTATCGGTATAGGGGCCAAAATAGCGCGTTCCAGGTTTATGACGCTCTCGCGTGTATTTAATAGCCGGGAACAAGTCGCTCTTGGTAATGGCGATAAAGGGATAGCTTTTATCGTCTTTGAGATCGACGTTAAAGTACGGATGGTACTGGCCAATCAGATTGCGCTCGAGCACCAATGCCTCGTGCTCGGTCTCCACCACGATATAGTCGAAGCTCGCCACCAGCTGCATCATGAGCGGAATCTTTTGACGCTCGTCCTGCAGCGTCACGTATTGACGCATGCGGGCACGCAAGTTTTTTGCCTTGCCCACATAGATGACATCGCCCTTGGCATCTTTCCAAAGGTAGCAGCCGGGTTGCGTGGGAACGCGCGAAACCTGTTCGGCAAGCGTTGGGATGTTATCGTGACCTGCCACGCGCACCTACTTGCGACGAAGCAGCGCCGAGACCTCGGGCATCTTAAAGACAAAGGCAAGGCCAAAAGTCACAGCGAGCGAGACGACGCCTGCAACACAAACGTAGCCCAGGGTAATGAGGATCGAGCTGCCAAGCATTCCGACAAAGTGCTCAAGTGTCCACATGACGCCGGCGCCCGCGGCAGCGCCCAAGCCACCGAACAACAGGCCGAAGAAACCGCCATGCAAGATAGACTTGACCTGAAGGCCATGCAGACGACGGCGCAGCCACCACAGTGAGCATCCGACCAAGACCACGTAGTCAACGACGTACGAAAGCGCAATTGCCGGCATACCGTAGCCCAGCACCACGCCAAACAGCAGCACCGAACCGGCCTGACCGATAGCGGAGTACAAGCAATAGCGGCTATAAGGTTTCATATCGAGCAGGGCCGAGAAGCTCTTCTGCATCAGCACGACCACGCCGTAGAGCGGCAGGGAAAGTGCCAGATAGATAAGGAACTCCGACACCAGCGCCACACCGGATTCATCGAACTTGCCGGCGCAGTAGATCATGTTGAGCGGACGGGCGAAGACGATCAGGTACATCGCAAACGGAATCAGGAAAAAGAGCATCTGGGCGACACCGCGCGAAATGCCCGTGCGGACGCTGTCGTAATCCTTCTCCTGCGCATCGTGAGAGAGTTCGGTATAGAGTGCCGTCGAAAGCGAGGCGGCGATCAGCGCATAGGGCAGCGTGTACCACAGGCGCGCATATGCGATGACGGAAGGGCCGGTCTCGGGCTGCACCACCAACGCGGCGGCATTGGTAATAGAGGTCGAGACAAACATGCACACCGTGGCGAGCAGCGTCGGAATACCAAGCGCGATCGTCTGTCGCAGCGCGGGATCCTTAAAGTCGATATGGATATGAGGATGCACGCCATGCTTGCCAAGCGCGGGAATCTGGCAGGCCATCTGGACAAAGACGCCGAGGGTCGTACCAGCTGCGATCAAGATAATACCGGCCTGCCCGCCAAATTGTGCAGACACGGGAGCAAAACCCATAAAGCTGGCGATGACGATGACATTGTTGAGAACCGGGGCAAACGTCGACCAGAAGTAGTCGCGGTGTGCGTTGAGAACGCCCGAGAACACCGAACCCAAGCCATAAAACAGAATTTGGATAGCAAAAAAGCGGAACATGAACGCAGCGATATCCATGCTGCCGCCATCGCCCGAAAGGAACGACTGCGTCCAAATAAAGCCGGGAGCAAACACGGTGCCCAGCAGCGAGATACCGCCCAGTAGCAGAAGCAGAATACCGAGCAAGTTACCGACATACTCGTTCGATGCCTCGCGGCCCTGCTCGCGCCTCACGCCCATATACACCGGCAAAAACGCCGTAACGAGCATGCCGCCCATCACGAGCTCGTAGAGCATGTTGGGCAGGTTGTTGGCAACCTGATAGGAGGACGAGAGCAGCGACATGCCGATGGCGGCCGCCATGGCCCACGTGCGGATAAACCCGGTGACGCGCGACACGATGGTCAGCACGGTCATGAGGCCAGCAGAACGACCAACCGTGGAGTAGTCCGACGAACCCATATCGTCTACGTCGTCCTGAGAGTCCTCATGAACCTCATCTTGTTGCAGTAAATCGTCCACGACGGCAAAGGAGCCGGTCATCGCAAAGGGATCGTCAACCAAAACGGCGTCATCAGCAGGTGCGACGTCATCGCTGTTCGGCATGTTGTTTCCGGATACGGCATCATCATCGAATATGGCATGGTCGCCAAACACCGTGTCAACTTCTTTGGCGGCGACGGTTCGGGCAGAAAACGACAGAGGGTCCCAGTCGTCATCACCGTCGATGGCCACGCCCTCGACGGGATCGGTCGAACCAAGCGGCGACCATTCGTCATCCGAAAGAAGCGGTTCGCCATCATCATGAGCCGCGGGCTTGGCGGAACGAGCGGCAGGAGCGCTCTGCGGTGTGCTCTTTCCCTGGGCTGCCATCAAAAACACCGCCGTCTCATCGGGACGCGGCGCACGAGGAGCCTCGGAGGCGATCGGCTTCACGCTGGCGCTCGATTGAGCGGCGGCCAAAAAGACAGCCGTCTCATCGGGACGAGCCGAAGAAAGAACCGTACGGGGAAGCGCCGTGCCGGCACCGGCGGCACGCAAGTACACGGCCGTCTCGCCCGGGTCAGCGGCAGCGGACCAAGCGTTTCGAATCTCGTTATCGAACGAAGTGGCCTCGGGCGCGGGCGCCTGAGGAGCCGACCCTTTTGCAAAGTGAGCTCCGCGCTTTGATTCTTCCTGCGGCATCGCTCAGTCCTCTCTCGTGATCGGGGCAACCGTCGCCCCGCAAAATGCAACTAAGTCATCTGGAGCAAGCTCAAGCTGATAGCCGCGCTTGCCACCCGAGATAAAAATGGTATCCCAAAGGACGCATGTCTCATCGATCAGCGTCCGGAAGCGTTTTTTCATACCGACCGGGCTGCAACCGCCGCGGACACACCCCGTCGCGGCAAGCAAATCTTTGACATGCATCATGGTCAGCGACTTTTCGCCTGCGGCGCGCGCGGCGGCCTTGAGGTCGAGCTCGTCGGCAACGGGAATGCAGCACACGACATGGTCGTTGGACGGCGTCGTGCAGACCAGGGTCTTAAATCCCTGACCGGGCTCCTCGCCAAGCTGCTCGGAAATCGCGACGCCCAGCCCCGACGATTCGTCGCCATCGTCTTCGTACGTATGGAGAACATAGGAGATGCCGGCGCTTTCCAGCTCGCGCATCGCATTGGTTTTTGGCGTCTTAACAGCCTTTGCCATGGCACATCCTTTCCCTCGCAGAGCGACGCAAGGATTAAGTATAGGGCCAATTCCGTCGCATATGCCATCTCGACACACAGAAGCGCCACCGAATCAGGAGGAATCGGTGGCGCGTCGGTACTACAACGTCTCTTTACTGCGCGTCGAGCTGCGCCTGACGCTCACGGTCGCGCTTGAGCAACGGCGCCAAGAACTTGCCCGTGTAGCTCTGCGAACATGCCGCGACTTGCTCCGGCGTGCCTGAGACCACGACGGTTCCGCCGCCATTGCCGCCCTCGGGACCCATATCGATCAGGCGGTCGGCAACCTTGATGACATCAAGGTTGTGCTCGATCACCAGAACTGTGTTGCCCGCATCGACCAGGCGTTGCAACACGTCGAGCAGCTGGCGAACATCCTCAAAATGAAGGCCGGTTGTGGGCTCGTCCAAAATGTAGAACGTCTTGCCTGTCTGACGGCGATGAAGCTCCTTGGCGAGCTTCACGCGCTGCGCCTCGCCACCCGAAAGCGTCGTTGCCGGCTGGCCCAAGCTCACGTAGCCCAGACCCACGTCATATAGGGTCTGCAGTTTGCGCTTAATCTGCGGGATATTCCCAAAGAAAGCCAGTGCTTCGGTGACACTCATGTCGAGCACGTCCGAGATTGTCTTGCCGCGGTAGGTAACCTCGAGTGTCTCGCGGTTATAACGCTTGCCGCCACATACCTCACAGGGGACATAGATATCGGGAAGGAAGTGCATCTCGATCTTGATCTGGCCATCGCCTTTGCACGCCTCGCAGCGACCGCCGCTTACGTTAAAGGAGAAACGTCCCGGCGAGTAGCCGCGCGCCTTCGACTCCGGCGTGCTTGCAAACAGCGCACGCAGATCATCCCACAGGCCAATATAGGTCGCAGGGTTCGAACGCGGCGTGCGACCGATCGGTGACTGGTCGATATCGATTACCTTATCGATGCACTCAATGCCCTCAATCTTCTTGTACGGCCCCACGGGACGCGTCGAACGATGGATGGCATTCGTAAGCGCGGGCGCAATCGTATCGGTGACCAGGGAGCTCTTGCCCGATCCCGAAACACCGGTAACGACCGTAAGCGTACCGAACTCAATCTTGGCGGTAACGTTTTTGAGGTTGTTAGCGCGAGCGCCCGTAATCTTAAGACAGCCGCGGCCGGGCTTGCGGCGCTCTTCGGGCACGCGGATCATCCGCTTGCCGGTCAAATAAGCACCCGTCATGGAATCGGGGCACGCCATGATATCGGCAGGCGTTCCTGCAGCGACCACGTGTCCGCCGTTAACGCCCGCACCGGGACCCATATCGACCACGTAGTCGGCAGCGCGAATTGTATCTTCGTCGTGCTCGACGACGATAACGGTATTACCGATATCGCGCAAGCGCTCGAGCGTCTTGATCAGGCGCTCGTTATCGCGTTGGTGGAGACCGATCGACGGCTCGTCCAGAATGTACAGAACGCCCATGAGGCCGGCGCCGATCTGCGTTGCCAGGCGAATGCGCTGGGCCTCACCGCCGGAAAGCGTCGCCGAGGCGCGATCGAGCGTCAGATAGTCGAGTCCGACATCGACCAGAAAACGCAGGCGCTCCAGGATTTCCTTGACGATGCGCCCGCCGATAAACTGCTGACGCTCGGTAAGCTCCAGGCCCTCAAAAAACTCGAGCGACTCGCGACACGACAGGCAGCAGACATCGTAAATGGACTTGCCGCCCACGGTGACGGCAAGCATCTCGGGACGCAGGCGAGCACCGTGACAGCTCGAGCATGGCTCTTCGCGAATGTATTTCTCCAAGCGAGCCCTGGTGTTCTCGTTCGTCGTCTCGCTGTAGCGCTCGTACAGGATGTTGCGCACGCCCGAGAACTTAGTGTCCCACTGGCTGCGACGCCCATCGAGCTTTTGATAGTCGACCGAAATCTTCGTGTCGCCCATGCCATCCAAAAACGCACGACGCACCCGCGGGGGCAGGTCCTCCCATGGCGTATCGGCACTCACCTTAAAGTGTTTGCAGACCGCAGCAAAAATCTGCGGATAATAGTTGGAATTGCCGAACAGGCTGCCAAAGACTCCATCGGCAATCGACTTTGAGGGGTCTTCAATCAGCGCCTCGGCATCGACCGTCTTTTTAAAGCCCAGGCCATCGCACTCGGGACATGCACCATAGGGCGCGTTGAACGAGAAATCGCGCGGCTGCAGGTCGTCGATGGAATGCCCATGTTCCGGGCACGCCAGTGCCAGCGAATACTCCAGCAGCTCGCCCTCGGTTCCCTCGGGAGCGTCGCGGTCGGGCAGCATATACACGTTCACGTTACCGTGCGCCAGTGCCGTCGCCTGCTCAACGGACTCGGCAATGCGACCCAGGGAGTTCTCTCGAATCACGATACGGTCGACCACGACCTCAATGTCGTGTTTGAACTTCTTGTCCAGGTCGATAGGGTCGTCAAGCGAGCGCACCTCGCCGTCGACGCGCACACGGCTAAAGCCCTCCGCACGCAGGTCCTCAAACAGCTTGGCATATTCGCCCTTGCGTCCACGAACCACCGGCGCCAACACAAACGCGCGACGGCCCTCCCCCGCCGCCAGCACCTTATCGGCGACCTGATCGGTCGTCTGACGCTCAATGACACGACCGCACTCAGGACAGTGCGGCGTTCCCACGCGAGCAAACAGCAGACGCAGATAGTCGTAAATCTCGGTTACGGTGCCCACCGTCGAGCGTGGGTTTTTGGACGTCGTCTTCTGATCGATCGACACAGCCGGCGACAGGCCGTCAATCGAGTCCAGATCGGGCTTGTCCATCTGGCCCAAAAACTGACGCGCATAGCTCGAAAGGCTCTCGACATAACGGCGCTGGCCCTCGGCATAGATGGTATCGAACGCCAGTGAGCTCTTGCCCGATCCGGAAAGACCGGTTATGACCACGAGCTGGTCACGCGGAATGGAAACATCGATATCGCGCAGGTTATGCTCGCGCGCGCCGCGAATAACGATAGAAGAATCAGACATGGAAGCTCCTTGCCTCCTACAACTTCAAATCACACTGACGATGAGTTTAGCGCACTCGACGCGCACAGATGTTCGTGATACAAGATTCGCAGACCTTTTGCGCTGTCTGACGCCGCAGACCGCACGCTCGGTCCGTACTTTCGAATACCGCCGATCGCCTGCCACGCATCATGAATGACTCCCGCTCGCAAACGAGGGTACAATGACGCTCGTGTCACACCGCGGGGCTCCGGCCCCAACATATACAAAGGAGTCAAACATGGGTTGCGAGCACGCACAGGCAGCCGGCGGGCAAACGTCGCCGTCGCAATTTGAGGAGAATACGCTGTCCGAAGTCAAGCGCGTTATCGCCGTGCTTTCCGGTAAGGGCGGCGTCGGCAAGTCATTCGTCACCGGCGCCATCGCCACGGAGCTTTCCCGCCACGGTCACAAGGTCGGCGTCCTCGATGCCGATATTACCGGCCCCTCTATCCCTAAGATGTTCGGCATGAGCGGACGTCACGTCCACGCCCTCGGCAACCTTATGCTGCCCGAAATCTCCGAGCACGGCGTCAAGATTATGAGCTCTAACCTGCTGCTCCAAAACGAAACCGACCCCGTCCTCTGGCGCGGTCCGGTTATCGCGGGTGCCATCAGGCAGTTCTGGAGCGAAACCTCATGGGGCCCCATCGACTACCTGATGGTCGACATGCCTCCGGGAACGGGCGACGTCGCCCTCACCGTCTTCCAGTCGCTGCCCGTCGATGGCATCGTCATCGTCACGAGCCCGCAGGATCTGGTCTCGATGATCGTCGCCAAGGCGGTCAACATGGCCGAGAAGATGAACGTCCCCATTCTGGGAATCGTCGAAAACATGAGCTATATCGAGTGCCCCGATTGCGGCAAGAAGATCGAGGTCTTTGGCAAGAGCAAGCTCCCCGAGGTCGCCGAGCGTTACAACCTCGAGATCCTAGGGCAGCTTCCCATCAATCCGGCACTCGCCGAGGCTTGCGACAAGGGCGAGGTTGAGACCGCACTGCCCGACGGTATGCTGCCCCAAGCCGTCTCCGCTGTCGAGGCCATTGCCCCGCACGAGACCGCCGAGGCCTAAGTGAACACAAACGCCTCCTATGACGTCTTGGTAATCGGCGGCGGGGCCTCGGGTCTCGCCGCCGCCATTACGGCCGCACGCACAGGCAAAAGCGTCTGCATCGTTGAGCGCGATGTTGCCTGCGGCCTTAAACTCCTTGCGACCGGCAACGGCCGCTGCAACCTTTCCAACGAATCAATTGATTTCCAGCGGTACAACCGCCCCGCATTCGTCGAATCCGTCATGGGTCGCCAGCCTGAGCAAGAACTCGGCAGTTTCTTCTCCTCGCTGGGCATCATGACGACCTCCGAGGAGGGCCGGCTGTATCCGCGCTCCCTTCGTGCCGAATCGGTGCGCGATGCGCTTCTCAACGCTTGCAATCACCTGGGTATCACCTTGATCTGTGGAGCAAACGTTGCCTCGGCATTCAAAGCCCCCGAGGGCTGGACACTCCAAATAGACCGTCCTGCGCGAGCACTCAAGGCAAAAAAGCACGACGACCGAAAAACGGAGGTCCGCTCACTTCGGAAGGCGCTCGCCGACACCCCTCGCAAGAACGAGACGCTGCAGGCAAAGGCCGTAATTATCGCTACGGGCGGCAGCCCCGCCGACATCGCGAAGACGTTCAATCTTTCCCTCACACCGCAGCGCCCCGTCCTCTGCCCCGTGTCGGCATCGGTCTTCGGCGACCAGACTGCGCTCAAGACGCTGGATGGCCTGCGCGTCCGCGCCCGTTTGACGCTCACCCGCAATCACGAGGAGCTCTGGTGCGAAGACGGAGAAGCGCTCTTCCGAACCTTTGGCATCTCGGGCGTTGCCGCCTTTAACCTCTCCCGTCGCGTCCAGCGCGGCGACACGATTCTGCTCGACGTTTTCCCCGACCTCTCCAAAGACGAGTTGCTCGATATGCTCAGCCAGCGAGTTGCGTTGCTCGGAAGCTTTTCACCCCGCGACCCCCGCTGGCTCGACGGCATGCTCGCCCCGCAGCTCTCTCACGTTGTCTGCACCGCATTCGAACAGTGCCACCCCGGGTCGCACGACGTCATCCATCTGGTCTCAATCCTCAAGCACTTTAAGATGCTCGTCGAGGGAACGACAGAGGAGCGTTCGGCCCAGGTCACGCGCGGCGGCGTGCCCATCGAGAGCGTCTCAGCTCCCAACCTCTGCGTGAGCAACGCGGCAGACGCCCCACTTTACATCTGTGGCGAGGCGCTCGACATCGATGCCGATTGCGGCGGTTTCAACCTTGCATGGGCTTGGATCTCGGGTATTCGCGCTGCAAGCAGCCTATAGCCGCGCAGTCTATAATCAAAACGCATTCGGGCCGTCTGGGACACCGGGCGGCCTCTTTCTTGCATCTAAGGAGACCTCGATGATCGAAATCACCCAAGTCCACGCGTCACTCGATGAGGCCGGCGACGAAGCCGCCTGCCTTGCTATTGGTAGACGCGCCGTCAAACGAACCCTGCGATGCGAGGATTCCCAGATTAAAGCCATTGAGCTCCATCGCAAGTCAATCGACGCCCGTAAAAAGCGAGATGTCCATTTTATTTTGAGCTTTCGAGTCGAGCTGACAAGCTCCCGACTCGAGCAGGAGGTGGTCGACCGCGTCGCCGAGCGCGACCGCTCGCGCATCCGCATGGTAGACGGCGAGGCTCCTTCATTCCCCAACCCTGTCCCGAATGCACCCAAGGGGCGTCCCGTCGTTGTCGGCGCCGGTTGCGCCGGTCTCTTCGCTGCCCTGACCCTTGCCGAAGCGGGCCTTAAACCCCTGCTCATCGAGCGCGGCGACCCCGCACTTCGCCGCTCGCAAGCGATTGATCTCTTTCTTAAGGAGCGTATCCTCGATCCCGAAAGCAATATCCAATTTGGCCTGGGCGGCGCAGGGACCTTCTCGGACGGCAAGCTCAACACGGGAACCAAGAATCCTGCCCATCGACTGATTCTTGAGACCTTCGTCGAAGCGGGCTCACCTCGCGACATCCTGTGGGACGCCAAGCCGCACATTGGATCCGACATCCTCCCCACCGTCGTCACCAACATTTCTCAGCGCATCGAGCAGCTCGGTGGAACCGTCCGCTATCGAACAAAGCTCGTCGATATTCAAACCGATGGATCTGGCGCCATCACCGGCGTCGATGTCCAACCGCCCCAAGAAACCACAAGCGAGACAATCGCCACAAAGCACCTCATTCTCGCCTGCGGCCATTCCGCCCGCGACGTATTCGAGCTTCTCAAAGAACATGACGTTGCCCTCGCGCAAAAGACCTTTGCCATGGGCGTGCGCATCGAGCATCCACAGCGCGACATTGACCGTGCCCAATATGGCCCTTCGGCGGGACACCCGGCACTCGGAGCAGCCCCCTATAAGCTTGTCGCCCATCTCCCCAACGGCCGCAGCGTGTTCTCGTTTTGTATGTGCCCCGGCGGACAGGTTGTCGCGGCTTCTTCCGAGCAGAGCCATCTGTGCGTCAACGGCGCCAGCCTCAATGCTCGCAACGGACGCAACGCAAATGCCGCCCTACTCGTTAACGTCACACCTGACGATCTTCCCGGCGATGATCCGCTCGCAGGCATTGAGCTCCAGCGCGTCTGCGAGCGAGCCGCCTATCGCCTGGGTGGCTCCAACTGGAACGCGCCGGCACAGCTCGTCGGAGATTTCCTTGCGGGGCGCGCCAGCACGGCGCCCGGAAAGGTAAAACCAACCTATCCACTTGGCGTGACCTGGACGGCGATCGACGATGCCCTCCCGCAGCATATCGTCGAATCGCTCCGTTTGGGAATTCCCCTGCTCGGTAAGAAACTGCGTGGCTATGACCGCCCCGATGCGGTCCTCACTGGCGTGGAGACGCGTTCGAGCTCCCCGGTTACGGTCATCCGCGATCGAACATGCCACGCCGTGTCGAACCCGGGCCTTTACCCTTGCGGCGAGGGTGCCGGATATGCCGGCGGCATCATGAGTGCCGCCACCGACGGCATCCGTTGCGCTGAGGCGCTGATAGCAGACCTCTAGTGCACGAACTCTCGCGTCCGAACGACACGGGCCCCGAGCTCCACAGGGAACTCGGGGCCCGTTCACTACTTCCTGAATCGTGCACCCTGGCGTTTTCTGCCCGAAGCAAAGGTAGAGCCCTTGCGAGCCTGCGAACGCAAACGCTCGATCGTTTCGTCCTCAGATGCGCCCTCAAGCATCGCCCGAATCTGAACGACGGCATCGCGCAGACGCGCCGCCTCCTCAAAGTCCATGGCGGCGGAAGCGTTACGCATGTCTTCCTCCATGGTCTCGACGATCCGCACGAGCTCGTCATGCGGTAGCCCTTCTAGCTGCTCGGCAAGCGTCTGCTCGGGTGCCGCCGTCTCCGGCGCGGCGCCCTCGCCGTTTTCGTCGGGTGTATAGAACGCACCGTGACCCAGCGAATCGCCTCTCGAGCGCCCCTTCGAACCCACAGTCTTTTCGGCCTCGGCAATAAAGCTCGAAATGTCGTTAATGGCCTTGCGGACCGTCTTGGGCACAATGCCATGCTCTTCGTTATATGCCATCTGAATCTCGCGACGGCGCTGTGTCTCCTCGATGGCTTCTTTCATCGAATCGGTCACAACGTCTGCATACATGATGACCTCGCCGTCGGCATTGCGGGCCGCACGGCCAATCGTCTGAATCAGCGAACGGCGGTTGCGCAAGAAGCCTTCCTTGTCGGCGTCGAGAATTGCCACCAGCGAGACCTCGGGAAGGTCTAGACCCTCGCGAAGCAGGTTGATGCCAACGAGAACATCAATCTTTCCCTCGCGCAGCGTTCGCAGGATCTCGACACGGTCCATCGTCGCTGTATCGGAGTGCATGTAGTTGACCTTAATGCCAGCGTCGAGCAGGTGATCGGTCAGATCCTCGGCCATGCGCTTGGTGAGCGTGGTCACCAGCACGCGCTCCTTGCGGGCAACGCGCTCGCGAATCTCGTCCTCAAGATCGTCAATCTGCCCACGAACCGGACGCACATCGATCTTGGGGTCGAGCAGACCGGTCGGACGAATAATCTGCTCAACGTCGTTCTGGCTAACCCGCAGCTCATAGTCGCCCGGCGTGGCCGAAACGTAGATGAACTGGGGAATCCTCGCCTCAAACTCATCGAAACGAAGCGGGCGGTTATCGAGTGCCGAAGGCAGACGAAAACCATGCTCAACCAGCGTCACCTTACGCGAGCGGTCGCCTTCGTGCATGCCGCGGATCTGCGGCACCGTTACATGGCTCTCGTCGATGATGCAGAGCATATCCTTAGGAAAGTAATCGATCAGGGTAAACGGCGGCTCGCCCGGTTTTCGGCCGTCCAGATGACGCGAGTAGTTCTCGATACCGTTACAGAAACCCATGGTCTCGAGCATCTCGAGATCATAGTCGGTGCGCTGCTGCAGACGCTGCGCCTCGAGCAGCTTATCAGTCGCCTTGAGCTCGGCCACACGCTTCTCGCACTCTTCACTGATTGATTTCAGAGCCGCTTTGACCTTAGGCTTCTCAGTCACGTAGTGCGATGCCGGCCACACGGGAATGGCCTCGTACTCACGTAGCATCTCACCGGTGACCTCATCGATCTCGGCAATCAGCTCGACCTCGTCGCCAAAGAACTCAAACCGCAACGGATGCTCGGCATAGGGTGGATACACGTCGACGACATCGCCGCGCACGCGGAAGGTGCCACGTGCCAAATCATAGTCATTGCGATCGTACTGGATATCGATAAGCGCATGGATAAAGTCATCGCGCTCGAGCGGCACCTTCTTGTCGACGTTCGGAGCTAGGCCCGCATAGTCCTCGGGAGAGCCAATGCCATAGATACACGAGACCGATGCGACGACGATCACATCGCGTCGAGATAGCAGCGATGCGGTCGCCTGATGTCGCAGCATCTCAACTTCTTCGTTAATCGAGGAATCCTTCTCGATATACGTATCGCTTTGCGGCACATACGCTTCGGGTTGATAGTAATCGTAGTACGACACAAAATAGACCACGGCGTTGTCAGGGAAGAATTCCTTGAGCTCGCTCGCAAGCTGAGCGGCAAGCGTTTTATTGGGAGCCATAACCAGCGTCGGCTTCCCCAGGGCCTCAATAGTCTTAGCCATCGTGAAGGTCTTGCCCGAACCAGTCACGCCCAGCAAAACCTGATAGCGATCTCCGTCCCTCACGCCCTGCACAAGCGACTCAATGGCCTTAGGCTGGGAGCCAGCGGGCTCGTATGGAGACACGACCTTAAACGGTACCTCAGAGCCCTCAACGCCAAAACGTTTAAGCTCTCCTCCAACACGCTCAACTTCAAATTCCGCCATGGATACTCCTAACTCATATATCTGCAGTATACGCAGGCGGCAGGCATAGTCCTATACGAACCGATCGGGATAGAGGGTCTTGTAGCGAACCCAGGCATTATTGACACGAATCAGATACGCCTGCGTCTCGGGAAAAGTGATTGCATTATGAAGCGACGTGCTCTGCTGCGCCCATCCGTCGACATTGCCCATGCCGGCGTTATAGGCGGCAATGGCACTGTCAGTCGACCCGTTAAAATACGTTAGAAGATACGAAAGATACGCACAGCCAAACTCGATGTTCGTAGCGGGATCGTTAAGGTTGTCGGCTGAATACTCGCTACCATCGACAAGACCCTTAGCAATCATATCCTGGGCAGTCTCGGGCATCAGCTGCATCAATCCCTGAGCGCCTTGATTCGACTCAGCCTTGGAATCCCAATTCGATTCCGACTTTATGACAGCACACACCAGATACGGATCAAGATTGTGCGAAATGCTCGATTGCTTTACGTACGCCTCGTAGTCAATTGGATACAAAGGCTTAAAGAAGACGGCAGGGGCATACGAGTAGACGAGCGAAATAAGACCGAAGACGAGCATAACGGCAAGTGGCGCCAAGCGATACCACGTAAAGAAACGTGTCTTAGGCATCGGCCTCCTCCTTATCCGCTACATCCCCGAAGCCATGGCGCGCAAGCCATGCGTCCAGTTGTTCATAGAGCGAGTTATCGCCAGCCGCATTATCGATTACCGTCGTAGCGAGATTACAAAGCGAAGCCTCATCAGGTTGGCATGCAGAGCGCGCATCAAAATCAGAGGACTCCATACCACGATGAATGGCACGCTCGCGACGAACTGCTAAAGGAGCGCTGATAACCAGAATTTCATCAGCCAGGCCAAAAGCATCCTCAAAACCAGTCGGGGCAGAAACCTCGACAACCGCAAAGGGATAACGGGGGGACGAAACCGTGCAGCAAACCGGATCAAGAATCCTCAGTGACAGCTGTTCGATGAGAACCGGATGAACGATGCCATTGAGCCGCGCAACTGTATCAGGAGAGGCGAAAGCTCGAGCAGCGAGGACATTGCGGCGAATGCCGCCCTCCCCGTCCAGAATGTCCCAACCGAATTCTTCCGCGAGGGCGTTGACGATATCGGAGCCTGGCACATACAGCGATTTGGCAAGCTCATCCAGATCGATAAGCATGGCGCCATGAGATTCGAGATAGCGGCAGGCAGTCGATTTACCCGAAGCAATATTGCCTAAGACAAAAACGGTAAACATCAAGTCCTCCCTAACGCCAATGGGAGTTATTATCGCGCAAATACAAACGAAGGACTCAAAATACAGCCAAACAGTAAGACAAGCTAAACGAAGGCGAGTTCTTGTATTACAACTCTCTATTAAACGCAAAAAAAGGGGGAGGCCGCGAGGCCCCCCCTTCTTCAAGTCGATCGACGG
>JAYBEF010000040.1:0-13288 GCA_037277825.1 Collinsella sp. | reverse complement strand
CGGCGTATACGCTTCTGGATAAAGTGCAAGTGCTGCTGCCACGGTCTACAAGGCGTGATACGTATGAGTTCGTTGAATACAAGCGCTGGCGCCCGGGCGAAGTGTGGCGGCTTGGTCTGTTTACACTGACGGATCCGTGTCGAACGGTTGTTGATATCGCGCGATCGAGCGCCTTTCGCTATGCGCTGGGTTATGTCGATGGCTTGGCCCGTGAGTACGATGTCGAACGCGAAGAGCTGCGAGCATATGCGCAGGCAAATTGTCGAGGGCTGCATGGCATCGCGCGTGCTTTTGACGTTTTTGAGTATATGGACGGCAGGTCAGACAATGGCGGCGAGTCTGAGGCGAGAGCAGCGATGATTCTCGCTGGGGTTGCCGCGCCCGAGCTTCAAGTTGAGATAACGCGACCGGGAAACGCTGGCTATTATCTAGCAGATTATGGCTGGCAGATGCCAGACGGCTCATGGACGCTGGCAGAGCTGCATGGGCTAGGCAAGTTTGAAGACGAGGCTCAAAATGATCCAGAGCGGGCGGCGGCAAAAACGTATCGAGCGGCCCTCATGCGCGACGCGAACCTTCGCGCCATGGGCCACAACGTCATTCATTTCAAACTCTCGGACACCTACGACGTAGAATCGTTCGGTGCCATGATGCGCGGTTACGGCATTCCGACAATAAAACCCTACGCCGACTCCCGATGGCGAAATCGTTCGCGGTCCACCTTCAATAAGTTGCGGTGAAATACGGACTGTTGTGGCCTTTAAAGGCATCAGTCCGTATTTCACCGCAACTCAGGTGGGGATGGGGTTAGTGGCGACCGTGATGGCGGAGCTTGTCGATGGTGGAGTCGGTGCTTCGGCTGCGGGCTTCGGCGGCGCGGTCGCGAGCGTCGGCGGCGGTTTGGCGTTTACGGCGGTAATCGATCATGCCTTGGATGATGGGCTTGCCAAAGCTCACGACATCATCGTTGTAGATGGCGGTTCGGGCTGCGAGGAGGCAGTCGGTAAAGTCCATATGGGTCTTGCCGAAGAGTTTGACGGCAAGGGCGACAACGGTGGGCTCGTCGACCATGACGTCATCGAGCAGCCTTTTCATGGCCGCAGCAATTTCAACGCGGGGAACCTTATAGACGTCGCGCAGCGTGACCACGACGCGCGTGATGATTTCGGGGTAGACACGTGCGGTGCGCGTGGCGATGACCTTGGCGGCGCGCGGTGACAGGACCTCGTCGTCGTTAAGCAGGTAGCGAAGGATGACGGTCTCGTCGATGATGGTGCTACTCATGGATATCTACTTCCTCGGGACCCAAAATCGACTCGTCGCTTTTTGTAGCAAGGTACTCAATCCAGGCATTGCGCTCCTCGGAGCGGCGATTGGGGTCCCCGTATGCTTTGAGCAGTCCATAGGCGGCCGTGCCGTCCTTGGAGCGCACGGCGACCGGTTGAAATGGGAGCTTGCGCATCAAAATACTCTGCGCGACAAATAGACGGACAGCCTCGGCGAGCGATGTGCCCATGGCGTCGTAGAGACGCTCGGCATGCTGCTTGTCTTCCTCGCGAATGCGCACCTGCAGGATGGCTCGTTTTTGAGTCGATGACATCACTGGCCTCCCTTAATGAGCGTGCAATTTGAATAGTCAAATACAACATCGGCTAATAATAGCCAATCTTACAACCACTACTTTATTGCACTAGAGTAATTGAGTGTAAACGATATTACAAACGTACTACATCTTTCAGAAACGAGCGTGAAATCTCCCTTGGATGTACGCATGTAATACACTCACCTTTATAGCTTCTAGAGAATAATTCCAACCTGCCAAAACCCCTGCAATACACCCGTATTGCAGGGGTTATGCTCAAGTTTGCCCCCTGCAACTGCGTATATTCAACCTGTATACCGTTGGAGAAATTCTACCGAGTGTCTGTTTCGCCGCATGCATTCGATATGCCGACGCCAGGCCACGGGCGGCTTGGGGCAACGTCGACAGGGTCTCTCCGGCATGGGATTCAGGAGGGAGTGAACAACATGGGCAATAAACGAGTCGTGGCTGATTCTTCACGCTGCATTGGATGCCAAACCTGTATGGCGGCGTGCATCGAGGCACACGATATTCCCGGCAACATCGCCGCGCCGCGCCTGCGCGTGACGCGTACGTACGAGATCTCCGCACCGGTGGCTTGCCATCACTGCGAGGATGCCCCGTGCGCCAAGGCTTGTCCTACGGGCGCCTTGTTCTTTGATCCAAAGAACCATCGCATCGGCGTCAACGAGGACAACTGCATTGGCTGCAAGAGCTGCGTCATGGCATGCCCCTTTGGCGCCGTGAGCGTGGCGACCACGCAGGTCCCCGTCTTGATGGGTGACGTTCGCGTCGGTTCGCAGACTAAGAGCTTCGTGCTCAAGTGCGACCTGTGCGTGGACCGTCCCGGCGGTCCGGCGTGTGCCGAGGCATGCCCGACCAAGGGCCTCACCCTGGTAGACGAGGAGCGTCTGGCAGAACTGACTGCCGAGCGTGCCCGCGCCACCATCGAAAACGAGGCGTAAGCGTCGGGCGACAGGCCCAATGATTGTCAAATAAGTACCGAGTATTCGGTAGCAGAAAAAGGAAGGAGGGTGTCATGGAGAAGCATAAAGTGATCTGCCCGTACTGCGGCGCCGGTTGCCAGTTTAACCTCCTGGTCCAAAACGGCCAGGTCGTGGGTACCGAACCGCTCAACGGCATCACCAATCAGGGCGAGCTGTGCCTTAAGGGTATGAGCGGCTACGACTTCATCAACGACACCAAGATCTTGACTCCTCGCGTACTGCACCCGATGATCCGCCGCACTAAGGGCGCGGGTCTTGAGCGCGTAAGCTGGGACGAGGCACTGGATTTCACCGCATCTAAGATGCAGGCCATAATTGACGAATATGGTCCTAACGCTGTCATGACCACCGGCTCTTCGCGAGGCGGCGGCAATGAGGCGAACTACGTCATGCAGAAGTTTACGCGTGCGTGCATCGGCACCCACAGCGTGGACAACTGCGCCCGTACTTGACACGGCCCTACTGTCCTCGGTCTGATGGACACGGTTGGTTCAGGTTGCATGTCATGCTCCATCCCCGGTATGGAGGATGCGGGCTGCATTTTCCTCTTCGGCTATAACCCTGCCGATTCGCACCCCATCGTCGCAAGGCGTATCGTGCGAGCCAAAGAAAAGGGTTGCAAGATCATCGTCGCCGACCCGCGCCATATCGAAACCGCGCGTATCGCCGATCTCTACCTTCCGATCAAGAACGGTTGCAACGTCGCGTTCCTCAACGCCTTTGCCAACTGCTTGGTCAACGATGGCCTCTACGACAAGGAATTCGTCGCCGAGCACACGAACGGCTTTGACGAGTGGTGGGAGACCATCAAGAACTACACTCCCGAATCCGTACAGGACATCACGGGTGTCGAGCCCGCGTTGATCCACCAAGCTGCCGAGATGTACGCCACGGCGAAGCCTTCTGCCATCATTGGCTGGGGCATGGGCGTATGCCAGCAGAAGCAGAACCTGAAGACGGTGCACACCATCGCCTCCATCGCCTGCGTTGCCGGCCAGATCGGCAAACCCAATTCCGGCCTCGCGCCCGTGCGCGGTCAGAACAACGTCCAGGGCTCCTGCGATATGGGCATGCTGCCCAACCTGTACCCTGGCTACCAGAAGGTCACCGACCCGGCTGTGCGTGCCAAGTTTGCCAAGGCTTGGGGCGTGCCCGAGGAAAAGCTCCCGCTCGAGGAGGGCTACAAACTCACCGACCTGGGCCACCTGGTCGACGAGGGCAAGGTGCACTGCTTCTACAACTACGGCGAGGACCCGGTGCAGACCGAGCCCGATTCGGCCGGTATGCGCAAGACGCTCTCCGAGCTGGATCTGTTCATCTGCCAGGACATCTTTATGACGCAGACGACCATGCTCGCCGACGTCATCCTGCCCGCTACCTCTTGGGGCGAGCACGAGGGTGTCTTTACCGCATCCGACCGTAGCTTCCAGCACTTTGACGCGGCCGTTCCGCCCAAGGGCGAGTGCCGTCACGACTGGGAGATCTTCGCGGACCTGTCTACGCGCATGGGTTACCCCATGCACTACGACAACACCGAGCAGATCTGGAACGAGTGCATTAGCCTGTGCCCCAACTTTGTGGGCGCGACTTACGAGAAGATGGCTCCCGAGGGCGGCTACGCCCAGTGGCCCGTCAAGAGCACCGATGTGAACGACCACGGTACGCCCGACATGTTCGCTGGTGGCAAGTTCACCACCAAGGACGGCCGCGCCAACCTGATGGCGCACGACTGGGAGGCGCCCTCCGAGCTTCCCGATGATGAGTACCCGCTCATCCTGTGCACCGTCCGCGAGGTCGGCCACTACAGCTGCCGCTCGATGACCGGCAACTGCAAGACGCTGGCGCTGCTTGCCGACGAGCCCGGCTTTGTCCGCATGAATCCCGCGGACGCCCAGGCGCGCGGCATCAAGAATGGCGATATCGTCTCGATTCACAGCCGCCGCGGCCAGGTATACAGCCGCGCCGACGTGAGCGATCGCATCAACAAGGGCACGGTCTACATGACCTACCAGTGGTGGATCGGCAAGTGCAATGAGCTGACCATTCACAAGGTCGACCCGGTCTCGCACACGCCCGAGGATAAGTTCTCCGCCTGCCAGGTCGACGCCATTGCCGACCAGGTTTGGGCAGAGGGCGAAGTCGAGCGTCAGTATACCGAGCTCAAGCAGGCTCTGGTGGACGCCGCCGCTCCCCAAGACGTTGAGCCCGGCGCCGCCAAGTTCGACGACGAGACGCACGTGAACCAAATCGTGTAGTCCCGTTCTCGTTGGCTTTTTGGGCCGGGCGTCCCGTACGTTCGGGAGCCCGGCCCGTTATTTTGAAAGGAAGTGGGGATGAACCGCTTCATCGACATCAACCCGGAGAGGTGCATCGGCTGCGGGACATGCCAGTCCGCCTGTGCCGACGCCCACCGGATGCAGGGTCTTCAGGATACGCCGCGCCTGGCGCTCGTGAAGACCGGCGGTATTTCGGCCGCCCTTGCCTGCCACCATTGCGAGGGTGCCCCCTGCGCCGAGGTTTGCCCGGTGAATGCCATCGAGCACGATGGCGATCGCATCCACGTCAAGGAGCAGGAGTGCATCGGGTGCAGGCTGTGCGCCATCGCGTGCCCCTTCGGTGCCATCCATCCCGATGGCACGTCTATCACCGGTGTCGCAGGCATGTGCGACCCGACGCCTTCGTATCCTAAGTCCCTGAGCAGCCTGCTTACGTGGGCTCCTGGCCAGTACACCTGCGCTGTCAAGTGCGACCTGTGCGCCTTCGATCCGGACGGCCCGCATTGTGTGGCGGCGTGCCCCACCAAGGCTCTGACCGTCATGGGCGGCGCGGCCGATCGCGAGCTCGACGAGGCCAAGCGCCTGCGCTCGATCGAAAACGGTCCGTCCGTCGACGCTACCGCTGTGGCCCAGGGCCTGTCCGAGAAAGCAGAAGGGAGCGTAAACAATGGATAGCATGACGCTGTTTATCGCATCGCTTGCCGTCTCGTGCATCGGTGCGCTCGCCTCGGTTCTGCTGATCAAGGCCGACAACGCCGCCAAGACCGCCGGCTGCCTGATCGGCGCCGTCGCGGCCGTGCTGTCGTTCATCGCGGGCCTCGAGGCCGTGCTTGGCGACGTTTCGTCCCTCAACACGGTCTTCTTTTTCCCGTTCGCCCGTCTCGAGCTCTTGCTCAACGGCCTTGCGGGCCTGATCGTGGTCCTCATCTCAATCCTCGCCTTTGCGGGCTTCATCTACGGTCTGTCCTACTTCGATGAGTACCCGGGCAAGGTCGGGCGCGCCGGTTTCTTCATGAACACCTTCGTCGCCTCGATGATGCTCGTCATCACCGCCGACAACGTGTTCTGGTTCCTGGTCGCCTTTGAGCTCATGTCCCTTACGAGCTACTTCCTTGTCGTTATCGAGGAGAACAAGAACTCCATTAGGGGCGGTTGGCTCTACTTCGTCATCGCGCACGTGGGCTTTGTCCTTATCATGGCGAGCTTCCTGCTCATGACCAACGGCGTGGGCGGTTCCTTCAGCTTCAGTGATTTCCGTACGCATGACTTTGGACCCGCCGTCTCCTCCGCGTGCTTCGTCCTCGCGTTCTTCGGATTCGGCGCAAAGGCCGGTATCATCCCGCTGCACTCCTGGCTGCCCCAGGCGCACCCCGAGGCGCCGTCCAACGTGTCCGCCCTCATGTCCGGCGGCATGATCAAGATCGGCATCCTGGGAATCCTCAAGGTCGGTCTCGACCTGCTCGCGGGTTCGGGCGTCCAGCTCTGGTGGGGCCTCATGGTCCTGGTCTTTGGATCCATCTCGTCGGTCCTGGGCGTCGTCTACGCCCTCCACGAGCACGACATTAAGCGCCTGCTGGCCTACCACTCCGTCGAGAACATCGGCATCATCTTGCTCGGTGTCGGCGCGTCCATGACGGCGCACGCCCTGGGCAACGACGTCATCGCGACGATCGCGCTCATGGCCGCCCTCTACCACACGCTCAACCACGCCATGTTCAAGGGCGAGCTGTTCCTCGGCGCGGGCTCCCTGCTCTATGCCACGGGTACGCGCAACATGGAGAAGATGGGCGGCCTGTTCCGCCGTATGCCGGTCACGGCCGTCTGCTTCCTCATCGGTGCCCTTGCCATCTCGGCTATCCCGCCGCTCAACGGCTTCGTTTCCGAGTGGTTCACCTACCAGTCCCTGTTCAACATCTCGACGCTCTCCGACCCGGTCGTCATGGTGTTCGCCGTCGCCTCCGCGGCCGCCCTCGCCATCACCGGTGCCCTGGCCGTCACGTGCTTCGTGAAGGCCTACGGCGTCTCGTTCGCGAGCAGCCCTCGTTCCCAGGAGGCCGCGAACGCCAAGGAGTCCCCGGCTCCGATGTTGTTCTCGCAGATGCTCCTCGCGGCCATCTGCGTGGTGCTGGGAATCGGCTCTCCCGTCATCGCCCCGGTTCTGGGCGACGTCGCCCAGAGCGTGCTTGCCGGCTCTGCCGTCACAGCCACCTCGGGCGTGTCTCTGGTGAACGAGATTTCCGGTGCCGCCACCTCCACCCCCGCGATCGCCATCGCGCTCGTGGTCCTCACCGGCCTCGCGTTCGTGTTGAGGTCCTGCCTCGGCACCAAGGCCCCCGCTAAGAAGACCGACCCTTGGGCGTGCGGCTACGAGCCCAACGAGCACATGCCCGTCGTCGCCACGAGCTTCGCGTCAGACGTAGAGCTCTTCATGGGCCCGCTCTACACCCTGCGCGAGGTATGCACCAAGATCTGCTGGTCCATCGCGCACGTGTTCCAGAAGCTCACCGGTGTCGCCCAGGGCGTTGAGCCCCTGCCCGACCGCTTCCTGGTCGATGCACCGAGCGAGGGTGCCGATAAGCTGGCCGGCCTCGCCTCCAAGATCGAGGGCGGCAACTACTCCGTATACATCTGCTACATCGTCGCGGCGCTCGTGGTCTTCCTCGTGCTCGCCGTGGTCATGGTCTAGAGAGGGGAGAGGATATTATGAACATCGTTCTTGCGATAGCGCAGGGCCTCGTGGTCATGCTGGTCGCGCCCTTCTTCTCCGGCCTCGCCCGTGTGATTCGCGCGAAGATGCACAATCGCCGCGGTCCGTCCATCCTTCAGGATTACCGGGACCTCGCGAAGCTCATGGCGCGTCCCGAGTCCGTGAGTTCCGACTCGAGCTTCGTGCTGCGCATCATGCCGCCGCTGTTCCTCGCGGTGTCGTTCATGCTCGCCATGGGCCTGCCCATGTTCACGCTCGAGAGCCCCATGCCCGTCTTTGGTGACGCCATCACCATCATGTACGCGCTCGCGCTGTCCCGTTTCTTCTTCGCGCTGTCCGGCGTGGATTCCTCCAACGCCTACGCGGGCTTCGGCGGTATCCGCGAGCTCCTCATGAGCGTGCTCATCGAGCCGTCCATGCTCATCGCGCTGTTTACCGTCGCCATCGTGTGCGGCTCCACGGACATTGCGACCATGGGTCAGCACATCGTTACGGGCAACGTCTCGAGCGTCGTCGCCGTCATCCTCGCCGGCGTCGCCTTCGCGGCCGCCTGCTATATGGAGCTCGGCAAGCTTCCGTTCGATCAGGCCGAAGCCGAGCAGGAGCTCCAGGAGGGCCCGCTCGCCGAGCTCTCCGGCCCGTCCCTGGCCATGATGAAGCTCGCCATGGGCATGAAGCAGGTCGTGGTCGTCGCTTGGTTCACCTCCATCTTCATCCCCTGGGGAGAGCCCGCGACCATCGGCGTCACCGCTCTCGTGGGCGCCGTCGTCTTCCTTGTCAAGTGCCTGGTCGATTTCGTTGTCTGCGGCGTGCTCGAGAACTCCGTTTCCCGTTCGCGCTTCAAGGTGCTCGGTAACCAGACCTGGGCCGTCGTCGGCATCGCGGTCCTCGCGTTCGTCTTCGTCGTCGTAGGCGTGTAGGGAGAAGGGAGAAACTATGTCAATCGAATCGAGCTTGTCCCTCTTTGCCATGGTGGCGATCGCCGTCCCCATGCTGGGCTCCCTGCTCATCGTCATGCTGCCGCGTCCCTACGCTAAATGGATCTGCGCCTTTGCCGGCGGCATCGCCACGGTCGCTTCCGTTGGCTTGGCCGCGACGTTTGCCGGAAACGGCATGAACGCGGTCGATGTAACCTGGGCGAGTATGGGCCAGACCTTGGTCATGGGCTTCATATTCGACCGGATGAGCACGCTGCTCGCACCCGCGTTCGTCGCTATCGGCCTGCTCGTCGTCATCTATTCGTTCCCGTACATGAGCGATAAGAACAAGGAGCATCCCGACGCGCCCCGTCGCCGCTTCTACGTGTACTTCTCCACGTTCATCGGCGCCATGGCCGGTCTCGCCTACAGCTCCACCATCGTCGGCCAGCTCGTTTTCTTCGAGATCACCGGCGTGTGCTCCTGGGGCCTCATCAGCTACTACATGACGCCCACGGCCAAGAAGGCCGGTATGAAGGCGCTCATCATCACCCATATCGGCGCTCTGGGACTCTACATCGGCGCGGCCTTCCTGTTCGCCGGAACCGGCACGTTCGCGCTGAGCGCGATCTCCCAGCTCGATTCCGGTATGAAGACCGTCGTGCTGCTGCTCATCCTGTTCGCCGCTTGGGCCAAGTCCGCCCAGTTCCCGCTCTACATGTGGCTGCCCTCCGCAATGGAGGCCCCCACGCCCGTTTCCGCCTACCTCCATGGCGCGTCCATGGTGAAGGTCGGCGTGTGCGTGTTCGCCCGCGCTCTTGCGAGTGCCGGCGATATCCCCGAGATCGTCGGTTGGGTCGCCATCATCGACGCCGTCGTGACCATGCTCTTCGGCTTCCTCATGTACCTGCCCCAGAAGGATATGAAGCGCCTGCTCGCCTTCTCGACGATCGCGCAGCTCGCCTACGTGTTCTTCGGCCTGGGCCTCTCCGTGTTCGGAAGCCAGATGGCGTTCAACGGCGCCGTCGAGCACATCTTCAACCACGCGTTCACCAAGACCCTGTTCTTCCTCATCGCCGGCTCCCTCAGCTTCACGCTGGGAACCCGTATGTTGCCCAAGATCCAGGGCCTCATGAAGAAGTACCCGGTCACGGGCGTGGGCTTCGCGGTCGCCGCGACCGCTATCGCCGGCGTGCCCCCCATGAGCACGTTCTTCTCCAAGTTCCAGATTATTTCCGGTGGCTTCGCGGTTGGTGCTTCCAACACGGTCATCTTCGTCCTCGTGTGCGTCATGGTCGTCGAGACCGTCGCCACCTTCGCATGGTTCCTGCGTTGGATGGGTAAGGTCCTGCCCGGTGAGCCGAGCGAGACCGTGGCCGCCGGCCAGCCCCTTCCGCGCGCCATGGCGTTCGTGTTCGTCGTCCTCATGATCATGGTCGTCGTCGCCGGTCCTCTGTCCTCTAGTTGGATGGGTTAGGAGGTAGGACATGGGTTATTCGTTAGTCAATATCCTGGGCGGTCTTCTGATCGTGACCTCCACCATGGTGGTCGTCTCGAAGACCATCCCGTCCGCCATTAAGTGGTACGCGATCCAGTCGGTTGTCCTGGTGGGCGTGCTGCTCACCCTGGGCCTCACCACCGGTGCCACCGAGCTTCTCATGTGGGCCGCGTCGGCCTTCGTCACCAAGGTGATCCTCGTTCCGTTCATTCTCAACCGTGCCTACAAAAAGATGGGTTCGCCTGCCGATAGCACGCTGACCTCCTCCATCAAGCCGGCCTGGACCATCATCCTCACCGGTCTGGAGGTGGCCATCTGCTTCGCGGTGGTCACGCGCCTGAGCCTGCCCACCGCTGAGGTGGCTACTCCGGCCCTCGCCATCAGCTTCGCGCACTTCTTCGTCGGCCTCACGTGCATCATCTCCCAGCGCAACATCCTCAAGCAAATCTTCGGGTACTGCCTTATGGAGAACGGTAGCCACGTGACGCTCGCCCTGCTCGCGCCCACGGCCCCCGAGATCATCGAGATCGGCATCGCCACCGACGCCATTTTCGCCGTCATCATCATGTCCGCCGTCGTCGTGAGGATCTGGAACGACACCAAGTCGCTCGACTCCCACGACCTGACCGAATTGAAGGGGTAGGCCATGGATGTTTCAATGCTGACGGTCGCCCTGCTCGCTTGTCCCCTCGTGTTCTCCCTGATTATGGCTGCGCTCCCCAAGACGACGTCCTACAGCGTCTTTGCGGGGCTCAACACCATCTCCGTCGCGGCGACCCTCGTCCTTTCGGTCGTCACCGCGGGAACCATGCTCTCGAGCGGGCAGAATATCGACGCTTTGGGCCTGTGGCTCCATCTCGATTCGCTCTCGTCGATCTTCGTCCTTCTGGTAGGCATCATCGGGTTCATCACCGGCGTGTACTCCATCTCCTATATCAAGATCGATATCGAGGAGAAGACCATGCCGGCCGAGCGCACCAAGCAGTACTACGCGCTGTTTAGCCTGTTCGTTTTCACGATGCTGCTCGCCTGCCTGTCCAACAACATCATCCTCACCTGGGCGGCGGTCGAGGCCACCACGCTGTCGACCGTGTTCCTCGTGGGCATCTACAAGAACAAGCAGGCGCTCGAGGCGTCTTGGAAGTACGCGATGGTCTGCACCGCCGGCGTGGCCTTCGGCCTGTTCGGCACGCTGCTCATCTACGCGAACGCCGCCGATATCATGCCCAACGCGCATGAGGCAGCCTTCCTCACCTCCATCATGCCCTACGCCGACCAGTTCGACCCGATGCTCGTGCGCCTCGCGTTCGCGTTCATCGTCATCGGCTTCGGCACCAAGGCGGGCCTGTTCCCCATGCACACTTGGCTGCCCGACGCGCACTCCCAGGCTCCGAGCCCGGTCTCCGCGCTGCTCTCGGGCGTGCTGCTCAAGTGCGCCATGCTGGTGATCATCCGCTTCTACTCCCTGTCCATCATCACGGTGGGCGACACCTATCCGCGTACGCTCCTGCTCATCCTGGGCACGCTGTCCATCCTGGTGGCCGCCCTGTGCATCTTTAAGCAGGACGATATCAAGCGCCGCTTCGCGTACTCCTCCGTCGACAACGTCGGCGTGGTCGCGCTGTGCCTGGGTATCGGTGGTCCGCTCGGTATCGCCGCCTGCCTGCTGCACTGCATCTTCCACGGTTTCACGAAGGCGCTCGCCTTCTGCATGGCCGGTAACATCCAGCACATCTACCACACCCGCGACCTGAACAAGATCAAGGGCGTCGTCGAGATCGCTCCCGTCACGGCAGCGCTCACCATCATCGCCCTGCTCGCGCTCGCCGCCTTCCCGCCGTTCGCCCTGTTCATCTCCGAGTTCCTCACCTTCGTGGCCGGCGTCCAGTCCGGTCCCATCTGGGTGGTCGTGCTCGTGGCCACTGGCCTCACCGGCGTGTACTTTGCCCTTACCGGCATCGCGCTCAAGTCCATCTTCGGCAAGGCGCCCGAGGGCATGAAGCGCCACGAGGTGCCCGCCCTCATGATCATCCCCGAGATCGCCCTCGCGATCGTGGTCATGTGGTTCGGTATCGCCACCCCGGTCGCCATCACGAGCGGCGTCGAGGATGCAACGTCCGTCGTTTTGAACCAGAGCGTCGAAGAGCTCCACGAGGCTCCTCTCTACCGCATGGTGTTCAGTTCCCAGACCAAGACAAGCGAGGTGAATTAGCACCATGGCAGAACCTGAAAAGAAGGACTACGCTCGTCGTTGCGAAAGCCACGTCGAGGCCCTGCGCGCCGCAGTGCCGGGCGCTATCGAGAAGGTTGAGTGGCAGTGCGAGGACCAGCTGACGATTACCGTCAAGCAGGACAAGCTGCCCGAGGCCGTCCACTACCTGTACTACGAGCGCTACGGCTGGATTCCCGTGATCATCGGCAACGATGAGCGCAGCCTGTGCGGCCGTTACGCCGTGTACTACGTCATCTCCATGGAGGGGGAGGACCCCGGCTGGGTGACCGTGCGCACCGAGGTCGATCCCGCCAAGATGACGTTCCCGTCCGTGACGCCGTTCGTCCCCGCCTGCGTGTGGGGCGAGCGCGAGCTGCGCGACATGTTCGGCCTGATCCCCGAGGGTCTGCCCGACCGTCGTCGCCTCGTGCTGCCCGATGATTGGCCCAGCGGGCTGTACCCGTTGCGCAAGGATTCGATGGATTACCGTTTCCGTCCCGCTCCCGCGAGCGACATGGAAAACTACGAGTTCTTGGCCGACACCAAGGGCAAGGAGACCACGCTCGTCCCCATGGGCCCGCTGCACATTACCTCCGACGAGCCCGGCCACTTCCGCCTGTTCGTCGAGGGCGAGACGATCGTCGACGCCGACTATCGTCTGTTCTACGTGCACCGCGGCATGGAGAAGGTCGCCGAGACGCGCCTGAACTATGATGCCGTCACGTTCCTTGCCGACCGCATCTGCGGCATCTGCGGCTGCGCCCACTCGGTGGCCTACGCCGAGGCTGTCGAGCGCGCCCAGGGCATTCACGTCCCGCCGCGCGCGCAGTACATCCGCGCCATCATGCTCGAGGTCGAGCGCCTGCACTCGCACCTGCTCAACATTGGCCTCGCATCGCACTACACCGGCTTCGATTCCGGCTTCCAGCAGTTCTTCCGCGTTCGCGAGAAGTCCATGGACCTGGCCGAGAAACTCTCCGGCCACCGTAAGACCTATGGCCTCAATGTGATCGGTGGCGTGCGTCGCGACATCCTGGCCGAGCAGAAGCTCTCCACGCTCACGACCATCCATCAGCTGCGCTCCGAGGT
>JAYBEF010000039.1:0-41864 GCA_037277825.1 Collinsella sp. | reverse complement strand
GGTTATCAATGGTTATCAATGGTTATCAATGGTTATCAATGGTTATCAATGGTTATCAATGGTTACCAATGGTTATCAATGGTTACCAATCACATGCGTCACCAGCAGATATGGTCCGTCTTATGCGTGCGATACAATCAGTCTCACCGAACACCAAACCAGCAACCCGAAGGGACCAACGTGTTAACAATTCACTATGGTGATATGGAAAACGTTATCTACAATACGTCGGTTTACTTCGATAACGTCTATTCGCCCCAGTGGTTTCAAGACGCCTTTGCTCAAAGGATTATTAAATCAATCGATAAAGGCAATGTCGTTGGACCCTGCGCAATAGACACCAAGATTCTAGGCATCATCCCTCCCGAAAGGCTATCGGGAGGCACCAAGACGCTGTTACTCATGTATTTCATGCCCCAAAACGTATACAACGCCACAACCTGCAGCGACAACTGCGCTTACTGGATTCTGAGAATCGCCGCGCAGCAAGATCTGACAATTAACCTCTACCATCTGATGGATTTTGGAAACGGCAGGTTCACGGCAACTGTTGCAAACACGGGTGATGTCGTTCACACGATGTTCGACCTTGTCCCTATAGCCGCAAAATGCCTAAGGGAAAACTCCTGACACGCACTTTCGCTAGGCTCTGTTAGACCAAGATTGGCATACATATGTCATCACGGTGCCATATCGTTAGCCCCGTAGACCGCGACGATGGGGGCATCATGAACGCCGAGGACCTGGTAATCACCTTCAAGAGGGACATCGCGAGCCTCAGCAGGACCGAACGCCGCCGGCTCCGCCTACGAAGTCGAATACTGCCCGCGCTGCGGGTCCGCCGCGGTCGTGAAGAAGGGGAAGGCCGGGAACGGCGAGCAGCGCTACCTCTGCCGGGGCTGCGGCAGGACCTTCGGCATGGGCAGCGAGCGCATCCTGGGGGCGAGCAGGCTCCCGAAGGAGACCTGGATGGCCTACGCCGAGTGCTTCGAGCTCATGCTGCCCCTGCGCGAGTGCGCGAGGCGCTGCCGCGTCTGCCTCAAGACCGCCTACACCATGCGCCACAGGCTGATCGAGTGCCTCTCGGCCTACTCCCCCTCGTTCAGGGTCGAGCGGGGCTGCGGCTGCGAGCTCGACGAGACCTACTTCCCCGAGTCGTTCAAGGGTAACCACGCGAAGGGGTCGTTCACGATGCCGCGCCCCTCCCGGCACCGCGGCGAGCAGGTGCACGGGCGCGGGCTGTCGCGCGAGCGGATCTGCGTCATGACCGGCGTGAACGACCCGAACGAGACGTTCCTCGAGGTCACGGGGCGGGGCGCCCTTTCGAGGGGGCGCGCCATGGACGCGCCGAGGGGCCGCATCGCGGCCGGCTCGGTCGTCGCGACCGACAGGGCGGCCGCCTGCGTCGGCGTCCTCGCCGAGTTCGAGGTCGCCGCGCACGCGGCCTACGACCCCAAGGACCGCTCCGGGGGGACCATCAACCGGGTCAACGCCGCCCACTCGCTCCTCGGCGCCTTCATGGAGCCGTTCAGGGGCGTGTCGACGAAGCGCCTCGACGCCTACCTCGCCCGGTTCAGGTGGTGCCGGACCTTCATGGCGACCGATTCCGGCGCCGCCGGGCGCACGGTCGCGCGGCAGCTCGCGCACGGCGTCTGCAGGAGCCGCGTCCGCGACATGTTCAACGTGGAGCCGCCCTACATGGACCACTGGGCCGCGCCTGCCGCGCAGGGGCGGTAGAATGGTCGCACCGCGACACACGAGGAGGGGTGAGGCCATGCCGTCGAACATACCGGCCACGACGATCCGCATCGACCCGGAGGTCAAGAGGGAGGCCGCGGCCATCCTGGACGAGCTCGGCCTGTCCATGTCCACCGCCGTCAACGCGTTCCTCAGGGCGCCCGTCCGGGAGGGCGGGATGCCGTTCGAGATGAGGGTCAAGGCGCCGTCGCCCGACGGGAAGACGGCGAGATAGCCGGCAAATCGACTTGGGGCGATGGGACCCTCACGATTGACCCGACAGATCTTGAGCACATCGCCCCCTTGCCGGATTCAAACCCGGCAAGGGGGCGATTTTCTTGCAATTTCAAAAAGATGATTGGGGCAGAATGACAATCATGGTCTAACAGAGCCAAATCAATCCAGCAGTTTAGATAACGGTTAATGATTCGGGAACAGGGCGTTCGGCCGGATGGGACAAATAGATCTGGAAAGAACGAACCCCTTCGGGGCACACAAGTAGAGACAAACAATGGGGTCGCTTCGAGAAGCGATGCTTTCGAAGCGACCCCATTGTTTGCACAATTGAATTAGGCGCTGAGACCAAGTTAAGTCAATCTTAGACTAACAGAGAGAAGCGCCGCCCAAGTCATGTACTATCCGCTCCAACTCGACAATGTAGGACTCAACCGAATCATCCGATGGCGAGACTTCTGCTCGAATAATGTGGTCCCATTTATACAGGAAATTTTCAACCTGTCGATCTGGGTCATTCTTCCACAGTGGAGCAAGTGCAATCAACGCCGCATCAAAAGGATTGAAGGAAAAATTATCAGCATCAATATAGCCACCCATACCGCCCCTGTCGCAGTCATATACACTTCTAACTATTCTCTCCAATTCAATAGCCTGATTATGATTCATAAAATCACCTCCCTTTCTATTCTTGATACCCCAAAATAGAGAGGAAAAGAGTTTCGATAACATTTATCCGGTTGAAAATCAACACAATCGCTAAACATCGGTTGATTTCCGATCTCAGCCGATCACATTAAACCGATAGGCCGTTCCGGCAGTTATCCGGACGCCCCCGCGGACCCCGTGGGCCCCGGGGGCGGCGTTTTCCCAGTTGGAGGAACGGTGGAGATGTGTTTCGATGGGTTCGGTGGCCATGCTTCGCCCTCCGCCTGACACCGCTTCCCAGATCCAGTCGGACGTTCGGTCCGCCTATTCCGTTTTACCTTAAGGATAGACCAGCGGGGTATCGCCCATCTCGGCGCGCGCAGGCTCTATCAGCCCCGGCGTCAGGTCGAGCATGTCGACGGGTGTTAATGATCACTAAAAAGAGGTCCGCGTGATTGCCGGCAATCGAGCACCGTGAGCACCGAAACTGAGCAGTTTGAGCAGAAGGGCCGTACCCCGGGAACCGAGAGCGCGGCCCTCGCCATACGGTTTCCCCGGGCGGACACTTTGGCGAGGCCGCCCGGGAAGGATGGGGAGATGACCGTGCCCCTGGACACAGTGAATGATATACGGTCGACGGAGGCAGCCGGACGCCCGGGGTTCAAGATAGCCCGGGCACTTCACCTGAGCCGCAACACCGTGGCGAAGTACGTCGACATAGAGGACATGTCACCCACCGCGACGATACCCCAAAGGAGGGCCAGGCCGACGCTCGAGTAAATCTGAATCTACCCCATCCCCTCATCTATCGCCACGAGGAACTTAACCACTTCCCTAGTATGCACGCGAACTCCCGTCCGAACAATCGAATGACCCACCATAGTATCCGCGGCCCCCAAACAAGCAGCGAGCTAGAACCGGACAGGAGAAAACAGTTCACACAATTTAAGAAAGAAGCTTGACAGCATTAGAATGCAAAACGGCCGAACCGCAGTTCTTCCAATTGGATAGAAAAAGATATTGTAGAAAAACCTAGTAAACGAACCAGGAAATACGGAAACAGAATCAGCGTTGTGAACATCAAAATGATGAGCCATTACCGTCCACATAAGGACAATGCGAAGTAATTCGATACGGGAATCTCGTATTTTTACCATAATGTCCTCAAGTAAAATCAAAACCTAGTAATACCTCGACCTAGAACCGTTCAAGAAACTCCTCGGCATTCTCTCGCAGATAGATATCTAGGTCCGGCACGGCAAACTGCACGTAGCCCCTCTGTGGCGCCTGAATAACCTCTCTTTGTAGCAATTTTGCCCTAATGGAGCTGACCTCATTAGTCTTTTTACCCATGCGCCTAGCAATCTCGGATGATTTGGACTGTTGTTTGTCCTCGCACATCGCCAAAAGGTATTTGATATCGTTAGGCCCCAGTCCAGAAATCGCGGGCTCGTGAACAACATCGTGAAAACGAGCCTCTGCCAGCGCAATGCCTTCGGTGACGTCGCGCTCGCTCACAATGGCACTTTTGGCGCGATGCAAGTTGGCGCGCTGCCAAATGGAATAACCGACCAGTTGCACCAGATAGGCATAGCCCTTAGTGGCCTTAGCGGCTCTCGACAGAAGATTGTCCTCTATGGTCAAACCAGTCGCGACAAAGCTATCGCCCATAGAGAGCGCTACCTCCACCTGGTTGATAGGCGCCAGATCTTCGGAGAGGGCACGACGCAAGAACGTAAGCGCCTTGCCGTTAATAAGATCCATAACGCCGGCGGGTAAGCCGGCAAAGGCAAGTGCGATATCTACTTATATCGAATAATATCGAGCTGTATAAGCTTGTATAAACTTATCGCGGAAGTATCGAGCTTTCGTAATATGACTTAGTTAGTAGTCCACCATTGCTTTCTTCCAAGCTCATAGCGAAAGAAAGTTCAGGACTTCCTAAACCCATTGCCTTAGACCGAGAAATACTCACTCTCGGCAGATAGGTTTGGCCCCAACCACGGATCGCCATCGAGGAAGAACTCCGGCCAGCGCTGAATGAACAGTGCTTGCTCGCGCTTCCAGCGGCGCAGCTTTTCCTCGTTGGCCTCTTCCCTACCGCGCGAGGTGAACTCGTAGTGGTACAGCTCGGCATAGGGCGTAAAAATGGTGCGGAAGCCCGCCTCCCACACGCGCAGGCAAAAGTCAGCGTCGTTAAAGCCAACGGCGAATTCCTCGTTATAGCCGCCGACCTGCTCAAATACGTCGCGTCGCACCATCTGACAGGCGCCCGTCACGGCACTAAAGTTACCGGGGCGCACAGCGCGGGCAAGATAGCCCTCGCGCTTTGCCGAGAAGTCCTGGTTGGCATGGGCAAGTGCGTCACGCACGCCAACCAAAATGCCGGCATGCTGCACCAGATGATCGGCAAAGTAGAGTTTGGCGCCCACCACGCCCGCATCGGGACGCTGCAGATACCCCATCATCTCTTCGATAAAGTCCGGACTTATGACCTCGGTATCATTGTTGAGCAGCAGCAGGTAGTCGCCCTTGGCGTGCTCCACACCAAAGTTAATGATTTTGGAGTAATTGAACTCACCCGGCCAGTACACAACGCGCGCGATACCCTTGCCTTCGGATGCCGCAGCCACGCGTTCCGGCAGGGTTTCGTAATACGCAAACGTCTCCGGGGCTTCGCTGTTGTTCTCCACCAAGACAATCTCGTAGTTGGCATACGTTGCCTTCTGGGCGATCGACATCACACAGGCGTCAAGCGTCTCAATGTGATCCTTGGTGGGAATCACAATGCTCACCAGCGGCGCAGGCTCCGGCAGCGCATGGCGCATGCGGTAGACAAACGGCGTCTCGGCCTCCTCGACCGTTCCGCAAATGCCCAGCGCGTTAAAGTGGCGCTGAAGCGCAAGGCGCCCGGCTTCAATAGCATACGGCTTGCTATCGGCAGAACCGTCGGCGGTTGAACCGGGATGCACGCGCCAGTGATACAGTACGTGCGCAACATGTTCAAACCGCGCGCCCGCCGCAAGGCAGCGGAGCGTCAGGTCGTAATCTTGGGCGCCCGCGACGTCTTCCGGCGACATGCCAATGCGATCAATAAGCGCCTTCTGCACCATCAGGAAATGCGTCACGCAGTTATGGCTATAGAGCAGGTCGACGTTGAGCTTGGTCTTAAAGACCGGCTGGCCCCACTCCCCCGTTTTCTGGAACATGTCCTCGTCGCAGAACAGGACCTGGGGACGCTCGCCCTCGGTCGCCTTATTCAGTGCGGAAACATACTGGAATAACGCGTCCGGTTCCAGAATGTCGTCATGGTCCAAGAACGCGACGTAGTCTCCAGTCACCTGCTGAATACCAGCGTTGGTGTTGGCCACAATGCCGCCGTTGCCGGGAAGCTCGATGCGACGGATGCGCTCGTCGTTGGCGCCTGCCGCAAGATTGGCAACCGCGTCCCATTCGGGCGAGGCGTCCATAAGCAGCAATTCCCAGTTGTCATAGCTTTGGACCAGCACCGAGTCCAGCAGCTCGCGCAGATAGACCCGATCGGTCTTGTAGCACGGCACCACGATGCTCACGAGCGGCCTATAGGCAAAGGCCACCGAAGCGACACGCTGGCACGCTAAATCGCCCGGCTTTGCGCGATGTTGCTCAAACCAACGTCGATAAGCTGCGTCATCTGCACGCGCGTCCTTCATGCGGTTCCAGCTGTCGTCGACCATGCCGTTGTACAGGCGACCATCCATGGCGCAAAAACCGCTCTGGATTAGGCCCGTGGGATCAGCCGCAATCGCAACAAAATCACGTATATCCTGGGGCATCTCAACGCTCAAATACGTTTTATTGACGCGGCATCCGTTCTGCTGCGGCACATCGATCTGCGATTCAAACACATGCACGGTGACATCGATGGCATTCATATGCGTATCGAAGATCTGGAGCTCAGGTGCGCACTGGGGTTCTCCCGCCCAGGTAACCTCATAGCGCCACACCGCGCCGGCGTCTGCCGGTAAATAGCGAATGGCATCGATCTCGTAGCGACCGCAGCATTCGCCACGCTGCGCATCGCGGATAAGCGCGCACAGCGCAGGCTTTGCTTTGTAGTTAACCTTGGATTCCAGCTTGGCCACGCGGCTATCGAGGCGAATGGAGCCCAACCTTTGGCCACCGGATGCAAAAACGACATCCATCGACGAGCCATCCAAAAACGGAAGCACCAAGACGGCGAGCTCGCGCTCGTAATCGGAAACGGAAGGACAAAGCGCCAGCACACGGCCATGATCGACCGGGAGCACCAGCGACGGCACACAAGAACCGCTCGTCGTCGCATGGGCAAACGCCTGAGAGCCCTCCCGCTCAATAAGCGCGGCGACATCCTGACCGGCAAAACGAAGCAGCACAAACAGACGGCCCTGACTGCGGCAAAGCGCCAAACGCTTGATACTCATCTACACTTCTCGCTTTCCCAGGGCGTTCGCTGCCATGCGTTTGCAGGCACCCAGGCGCCCAAACCTCAAGACGTCGTAATCGAACATGAGCTTTTTGCACTCACGGGCATTGGGGGCCTTGCTGGTAAGCGCCGCACGCACCATAACAGCAACAGAAGGAGCGCATTGTGCGAGCGCAGCATCGCTGCCAACAGCGAAGCCATCAAGCGCCGTGGCAACGGCAGCAAACACCTTGCCGCAGTCCGAACCAAGCAACCTGAGCGCGTCATACAGCACCAGATCACACAGGAAGTACGCAAGGTCATCGGCATGTTGTGCATCGAGACCGTCACGCTGCCAGTCAGCAAGCACCGCAGAGTAAATCTTCACGTGCTCCAGCAGACGTGTCTCGTCGTCGTAGCGCATGGTGTCCATGAGCGAACCCTTGCGCGCCACGCGGTAGTCATACAGCTTGTTCGAGATAAGCGCGGTCTTATGCGAACGACCGTACACGGCAAAATCGAAGACCTGGTCCTCGCCATACTTAACGGTTTCGTCGAACACGATCCCGTTGCCCAGCAAAAACTCACGCTTGCAGGCGGTGCGCCATGCAAAGGGGCGAGATGCTTCCTTAAACAGCAGGTCAGAGCTATAGCCTTCAAACGATACATCGCGCGGGCTCAGCACATAGTTAAGCCACGGATACCCCGCCTCCAGCGGATACGGATTCGCGCCAAAGGTCAAAACGTCGCAATCCTCACGCTCAAAAGCATCGACGATTACACGACACGCATCGGGCGTAAAGCGGTCGTCGGAATCCAAGAACGCGACGATAGGAGCCGAGGACGCGGTAATACCCGCATTGCGGGCGCTCGACAAACCACCGTTGGGCTTATCGACCAGCGTAAAGCGCGCGTCCTTTTCGCAATAGGCAACCGCAATATCGCGCGAGCCGTCCGGCGAGCCATCGTTGACCAGCACGCCTTCCCAATCGGGCATGTCCTGCGCAAGCAGAGAGTCCAGGCACCAGGCCAGGCACTCCTCCACTTTATAGATGGGAACGACAACGGAAATCTTGGGGGTAGCCATAGTCACTCGCTCCTACTGTGCGGCCGGAACGTCATCAGGGTGCGGGTTGTCGCCGTAGGTGCGCTGATACGTCAGCACGCGCCAGACCAGCGGCAAGCCGCCAATCTTAAAGTAATGCTTAAACGTATTGAGCTTGCCCGGCTTCTTAAAGTCAAAGCGTGAATCGATATAGGCGCGGGACGACTTGACCATCAGGCGCAAGTCGGTCTCGCCACGTGGGTCGAAGAGCGACAGGTCAAAGCGACCAGCATCCCAATCGGCCTTGAGCTCGGGAGATGCCTTTTCCCAAAACTGCTCGCGCAGCTCATCGACCAGACGCTCATCATTCCAACGGTACGTATCGACCTTCATGCGCATTAAAATGCCCTGAAGCTGAGCCTTGAGCTCGGGACGCTCATCCAAAAAGCGCTGCATCTCGACATATTCGTCACACACGCAAAACACCTTGTTGGGCGAATTAACGGAGCTCTTCTCGTTATCCTGGCGATAGCACAAAATGGGGTCCGCAATAAACGCGGCACGCTCGGCGCAAGCCCAAACCTTAAAGTTAAAGCCTGCGTCCTGATACGAGGCACCCGGCGTGGGAAGGAACCGAATCTGATTGTCGTTGAGGAACTCGCGCCGATAGATAGCCGACCAAATGGAAGGTTTGCGGTAGAAAATGCCCGGGCGATCGACGGGGCAATACGCGGCGCCCGTCATATGCTCGTCAATGATCCCAAACAGCTCACGGCGCTCGGTGGGCGTGGACCAATACAGGTAAAAGTCGCCCTTAACGACATCGGCATGCTCAGCATCGGCCTTGGCGACCAGCTTTTGGAGCGAATCCTCAAACATAAAGTCGTCGGACTCAAGGATGCCCACGTACTCGCCGCGCGCCATCTCCAGGCCGCGGTTCATCGAGTCGCCGTAGCCGCTGTTGGCCTTGTCGATCATCTTTACACGGGGGTCGCGCTCCATGTACTCGCGGATGATATCTGGCGAACTATCGGTAGAACCGTCGTTGATGCAGATGATCTCGATGTCCTTGAGCGTCTGAGTCACGGCAGAATCGAGGCACTCGCGCAGATAGCGCTCGACATTGCAAATGGGAACAAGCAGCGAAACTTTAGGGGTATCAGAGTTCTGCAAGAGAACCTCCTGTTGAATAGCGTGTAACAGGGTTATTTTAGCAGCCGAGTTGCGGCGGGCGGCAGCGCTTGGAATTAGATAAAGCGCTCCAGGCAGGCTTTGAGACCGCGAGTCGAAAGATAGAACAGCGTGGCGTCTGCCATCGAAACGCCCGAGGTCGCCGCAACGAGCTTGCGGGCAACACGGCAAACGGCGCCCTTAGCAGGCATATCCGCCCACTCCGTTCCCAAAAACGTCGTAAGGTCCATGTTGACGCGAGCCGCCACGCGATGGAAGTCATCGGCATCCAAGCGCGCCAGGTCGAACACAATTAGGTCCAAAAACCAAGTTATCAGCTCGCCGGGGCACAGGTCCAAAAGACCGTAGGCCGCCCAGTCCTCCAAGACCTCCTCGAGCATCCTCATGTGGGCGTCAAGCTTTTTGGCGCGAGCCTCGGCACTGTTGAACTCGTGCGTCGCCGATTCACTCTCCATCACGTAGTGGTAGAACTTGTCCGGCATGACGACGGTCTTGCGGGCAAGCGCATAAGCCGCAAATTGGAAGACGACGTCCTCGCCCAAAGCCAAACCGGGGGCGAAGCGAATGCCTTCGCGATTGAGCAGCTCGCGCGAAAAAGCCGCACGGCAGGCATAGGGCTGCGCATTCGAATGGAGCAGCAGTTGGGGATCACGGGCGCCGAAGGTACCAGCTTTGGGGCTCATGAGTTGCCGGACGCGTTTGGGGGCAGCATCGGCAGGTTCACAGACGCCGCCAAAAACGGCGGCCTCGGCATCTGCAGACTCCATAGCATGTAGCACGCGCTCGATCGTCTGGGCATCGATGTAATCGTCGGCGTCCACAAAAAAGACGGTCTCGCCCTCGGCGGCATCGATACCGGCATTTCGAGCGCACGAAACGCCCGCGTTTTCCTGGTCAATCACCAGTACGCGATCGTCGGCCTGCGCGATCTGGCGCAACAAGTTCAACGAATCATCAGTCGAACCGTCGTTGACACACACAACCTGAATCGAGCGCTCGGACTGGGCCAACAGCGAATCGAGGCATCGCTGAATGGAGCGCGCAGAGTTGTAAACGGGGACGACAATGGTAGCTTCAGGACACGAGGCCTCTCCCATGCCGACCTACCCCCTCAGCGATTCGATGAGGAAGGCAGCAACCACGCCTGGGCCTCCAACCGAGGCGTAATACTTAGCACGCCCCAAGGCACCATCCGTCGCAAAACTCGGATGCTCGTCAACCCAGCCCTCGGGATCTTTGAGGATGGCAGCGAGATTCGCGCGCTTCCACGGCTTGAGGTCATCAAGCGAAAAGTCCCCGGCGTCCAAGGCCGCTTGGAACTCCTTGGCCATCTGAACCAGGAACTCCTTATAGAACTTGGGCGCCAGGCGCACGTAGTTCCACATGTACGAATCGTACTTAATGAGCTGATTAAACTTGAGCATGCGCGCGACATCGCCGCTTGCGTGGTCGCGGGCATAATCCTCTCGAATCCAACGCTCAATCTCGGCATACTCGGTATTGACGCAAAAGACCTTAGCCGAAGAATTGACCGAGGAATTCTCGTTGTCCTGGCGATACGACAACACGGCATCATGCAGGTAAACAGCCTTATCGGCGCACGCGATCACCTTAAAGGCGAATGACGTGTCCTGAAAGGATGCCCCCGGAGTCGGCAAGAACTTGATGCCGTTGCGCTCAAGAAAATCGCGACGGTACACGGCCGACCAAATCGACGGCTTTTGCTTAAAGAACTGCGTCGTATCGCTCGGGTGCACTGGCTTGCCACAGTCCTTGGCTTTAAACATCTCGTGCAGCGAACGGCGCTCCTCGGGCTTAGACCAGTAGAAATCAAAGTTCGCCTTCGCAAAGTCGGCATTATTGCTATCGGCGGCCGAGACAAGTTTTTCGAGTGCGTCGGACGCCATAAAGTCATCGGACTCCAAGATGCCAACGTACTTGCCACGCGCCATCTCCAGGCCGTGGTTCATCGAGTCGCCGTAGCCGCTGTTGGCCTTGTCGATCATCTTGACGCGCCTATCGCGCTCCATATACTCGCGGATAATCGCCGGCGAGTTGTCGGTCGACCCGTCGTTAATGCAGATGATCTCAATATCCTTGAGCGTCTGCGCCAGGGCGGAATCGAGGCACTCGCGCAGGTAGCGCTGAACATTGTAAATGGGAATAAGCAGCGACAGAACAGGGCTGCCAGAGGCGTTAGTAGACAAATGTGCTCCTTAGGAAATACCTGTCGTTTCATGGTATCAAAGGGTCAGCGCGCCAGCGGGCGTTTATATAATCTATGGAGCCTCTTGCGGGCAAAGCAGCCCCACGTCATGCGGCGGGTCCATGGCAGGTTCCTGCGTTTTATTCAAAGCTTGCCGCCAAGGTGCGCCGAGCCTTTACAATAGGACAGTCCCAAGGACGTATTCGATAGCTTCCGCGCAGCACTCGCCCGCCGCGCGTGAAAGGATATATTGCCTCATGCCTTCAACCCTTCCCGCTCCCATCGATAAGCTCGCCATCGTCGTCGTTACGTACAAACGCCAGGAACTCCTGGCCAATTTGTTCGACTCCATGACCGAGCTCACGGCCGCGCCCTGGCGCATCGTGATTGTCGATAACGAGAATTCGCGCGAGACCGAGGCCATGTGCACCGCATTCAACGAGCGCCTGGCCAACCTGTGGGGCATCGACACCGAGCAGCCCGACGCGCAGGGCGGCACCGACCGTGTCATCTACGCCCCGCAGCTCGAAAACGGCGGCGGTGCGGGCGGCTTCTCCGCCGGCACTAAATGCGCCTACGACTTGGGGGCCCAGTGGTTCTGGGTCATGGACGATGACGTGCTCGTCATCCCCGAAGGCATCGAGCGCTTGGCCAAGTGGACCGACCGCTACGACGTCATCCAGGGTTCGCGCCTGGACTTTGACGGCGGCGCCTTCTTTTGGCAGTACCAGCTCATCCTTTCGCTCGGCATTCCCAACCCCGTCGCCAAGTGGGACTTAGGCCCCGAGGGCCATCGCGCCATGAACCAGCTGTGCTTTGAGGGCGGCATGTTCTCGCGCCGTGTGGTCGACAAGATCGGCCTGCCCGATGCGCGCTTCTTTATCTACGGCGACGATGCCTGCTACGGCTACGTAGCCAGCCAACACTTCCCCGCCGCCGTGGTCGCCGACGTGGTGCTCAAGCGCGCCCGCGCCGTCTCTAACTGGGATATCGCCGGCAAGCGCCAGCTCAACTCCACGAGCGACACCAACCGTTACTACATCATGCGCAACCGCGGTTATCTGGCCCGCTACATGCAGATTTACGGCGACTATCACCCCGTGCTGTTCCGTCTGGGCAACGCCGCGACCTTCTGCAAGGAGTTCATTCGCCTGGCCGCCGTTGACAAGTGCTTTAAGACCGGAATTCCGGCGCTGCGCCGCGGCATGAAGGACGCCCGCAAGATCATCAAGGACCCCAACTGGAAGCCCATGCCGCCCATGAAGGCCACCAAGTAACGGAAGCCGGAAACACCTCAGTGCTTAAAGCCGCTGGCACACCGTAGTCACATGCTGCCCATCAAAACCAAACCCCCAGCGCATGCGGCCAACGCCCGGTCGCGGCACACGGATTTCGTCGATGCCGTCGCGCTCTATGTCGAGTAGCGACTGCACGGCCAGCAATTCCAGGCCCAGCGCATCCACATCGGGGTCATACATCAAGTTAATCGTTATCAGCGGACGCTCGTCCAGCATGCCAATCGTATCTGCTACGTCGAACACGGCGCCCGTAGGAAAAACCTGGATGTCCCAGCGATCCGCGCCACACTTTCGCCTCGAAGCAGGATTAGCATAGCCCGGCAATCCAAAGCAGAGTCCTTGCAAGAGCAGGTGATATGGCAGCGGCGCATCTGGGTCGGTCGCACCGATTCCCGCATCTCCCAGGATGCGGCTTAGCGCCCGCCTCACCGTATCCTCGTCCCCACGGCACAACCCGTCGCGAAACGCATCGACGTCTCGAATGTCTTCGGCAGCGCACTCAAACCACTCAACAATCACTAGACGCAAGGCCTGGCGAAGCTCGTTATTGGGCAACCGCAAGGCACGGAGGCGATTGCCATGTTCTGGCTCCTCAGTGATATCCGTCGTGAGAAAACCGGACAGATATAGCGCTGTCCACATGCCATCGTCAGGCGAGACATCTAGCTCTGCAGTGCCCAAACAAAGCGGGACCTCAGCGCACCCATGGGCCTCGAGCAAATCGAACAAGACCGAAAGACGCTCGAGATTCCACCCGGCAACTACCCTACTCAGGCAATCGGCATATCCATACAGATCGGCATGCACGGGCGCCGTGCAGCCTCGGTCCAGAAAACCGATCACGCGTGCCGGACTCGAGCAATAGGCCCTGCCAAACCGATACCCCTCGAGCCATTCACGCGCATCATCAAGATATTCCTCGCGCCCAGCATGATTCAAAAGAGCCTGGACCTCGGCATCCGAAAAGCCGAACCAACGGTCACACCAGGTCGAAAGCGGCGTCGTCAGACAATACGAGCAGCCATGCAAAGAAAGCGCCGCTTCGGCAGGGCCGGGACGCTCCCCCATCAAACACGTCAGCCGCAACGAATCGCGCGCAGTGGCAATGGCATCGAACAGCACGCGATCGAATAGCCCTGCCGGATCGGCGTCGGAAGCGTCCCTCGCGCTCGCACGGCGAGACCACGCCGCATCGTACCCATCAACGAGCAATACAACCTGCTCATCGCAGGCCATCTCCAGCAGCTCAATGAGCACACCGAGCACCGAGTCAACCTCGTCCGCGCTCGCCACGCCACGCGCGACGCGTTCGATGTGACGCACCTTATCTCGAGCTAAATCCGGAGCCTCCAAGAGCGCCAGCCAGCGAGCGCACTCGCCCGAAAGGGCATCGCGCACGACGCTGGCAACAGCGGGGCCACGCCTCGCAGCGCCAGAAAAGTCCAACGATATCACCGGATAGCAAGCATGCTCATCCCGATAGCGCCCGCCGTCCGCATCCCAAATCTGAGCATCGGCAAACAAACGCTGACCAGAGCGACCGACCGCTGGACGCTCCAGAAAAGCCCTGAGCATCGACAAGTTCATGCTCTTGCCAAAACCCTCGGGTCGACAGCACACCACAACGGACGCGTCGCAGTCCAACACATCGGCAATAAACATGGTCTTGTCAACCAGCATGCAGCAACCAAGAGCCTCCGCATAGTCGTGCACGCCAATGGGCAAAGCCGCATCGTCGGCACAGCCGATCAAACGCACGCCAAAGCCGTCAGCACAACCATTATTTGCCTGTTCAGACACCAAAACGTTCCCCCTAAATCGCAACACGATGCCAATTGTAATGACCGCCTCGCGCGTACCGATGTCGCCGCGCAAACATATCGGGCAACGGTAGCAACAAGAGGTATGAGGGGGCACAACTAATCGTTGCACAACAAAACGGGGCCCGACGCATTCGCACCGGACCCCGTCCCGACTCTTTAGTTATCTGGCAACCGAGAGGCTACTCCTCCGAGCCGTCCTCCCCAGAAGCCTTCTTCTGCTGATCGAGCTTATGCTTACCACTTACGATAGACGTAGCGCCCAGTGTGGCCAAGCTCGCGCTGGCAAGGCTCGCCATAACGATAAGGTCGCCCGTCTTGGGCATATTACCGCCCGAAGTCTTAGTCGTTGTAGTGGTGGTTGTAGTGGTCACCGTCTTGGAGTCATTTTGCTCCTGGTTCTGTTTGTCGGTGTTGCCCTTACTGCTGTCCTCGCCCTGCTGCTTTCCGTCCTCGGTCTTGTCCTTGTTTTTGTCCTTCCCCTCAGATTCAGACTTCTTACCCTCGTCCTTCTTCTGAGTGGACTTGTCGTCCTTCTCCTCAGAGCTAGAACCCTTATCAGATTCGGTCTTCTCGGAAGCCTCATCCTTGGAGTCGCCCTTTGCGGCCTCGGTCTTTTCCGTGGAAACCTGATCAGAGTTGTCCTTGTTCTGAGTCGAGCCATTATTGACGCCAGCCATCAGCGAAGAGCCCAGCGTAGAACCAAGCTGCACGGAGAAAGAGGGCTTCTTATCCGGCGAAGCAACGGGAGCGTCCGGCGCCTTATTCGAGTCGTCCTTGGAAGCATCGGAATCAGGGGTTGCGTCAGAGCCAGAGCCGTTGTTAGAGCCAGTGTCAATGGACGAATCACTCGAGCCGGTAGATGAGTTAGAGGTGTCAGCGTCGGTCGAACCAGAAGCGTCGCTGCCCGTATTGCCGGCAGAGCTTGAAGACGAATCGCCCGCAGCAGAGCCGTTCGAATCGGAGCCGTTCGAGGTAGAGCCGTCGTTGGTAGTGCCACCAGCAGAGCCATTACCGTCAGCATCGGTCGAGGGCGCATCCATCCTATCATCGTTGGCATCGTCACTCGAGTCGTCATTCGAATCAGGTGTCGGCGAGGGCGCCGGCGTAGGCTCGGGCTGCACGGGCGTCGCAGCGGCAGCCTCATCCTCGGCGATAAAAACCAAGCAGTCCTTCAGCTCATTCTTATAACGATTCTTCCAGCCCTCATGATACTGGGGCTGACTCGAAAACTTAGTGGCGACATTGTTGACCACACTATTGGAGAGCGCCGTCACAAACTCGCGGTCGGACATATCGTTGGAAAGATTCGCCCAGCGGAAAAAGTCCCTGCAGCCACCAGTGCCGCACATGTTGGTAATGCTCCACACCATGCCCTTGACGCAATCGGCGCGGCCCGAAATATCAATACCCAGGCCGCTCTTGAGCCACGCCTCGGTCACCGCATAGTACGAGTTGTACGCATACGCATCCTGCAGAGCCGAAAACTCAGCAGGATCGGTGTTATAAGCACCCTGGAAGGCCTCCTGTGCAATACGGCCCAGCTCGGTAAGCTGGCCGTTCTCGTACATGGCATTGCTCGCGTTGGAAATCTCGCTGCCGCGATCAATCGCATCCTTGAGCATGCCGTACTTGGCAGAATCGTAGTTGTAGACCTGCTTCATAAACGGAATGAGCGACCAACGACGGTCGAACTGGTAATAGCCCAGCGCGTTGTAGCCGTCACCATACGAAAAGCCCTGGTTATAGTTGCCATGGCTCTCGTACTTGATAAAGTACTTCATCTCGGGAGTCACGTTGACAAACGAAACGCCCTGGACCGACCTCAGCACGCCCGAGAAGGACTGCTGGGTGTAGAGACCTTTGTCGATATCGGTGGCATCCGAGGCAACGCCCGGCGTGGGCTCCTCGGCGGCGGCGGGTGCCGGCGCGGAAACGGCGCCAAACGAAAGCGCCAGCGTCAGGCCCGCGACAATCGCGGAATGCTTGGGCTGCATAAAATCCTCCCTGCATTGGTGTAGTTAAAGTTCAGTTTGCAAAGATAAAAATAAGTATTGCAGCTCGCCCGTTGTTACACAACAACCCCTCGGTAAACGGCAACAACCCTCCGCGAAATCTTAAGGAATTGCGCTCAACCTACAGCTTAATGTCAAAGTTGATTTCGGGAACGGCGGCCAAGTCGGCCAGCGTTACGCCGTCGACATAGTTCTCGATGACCTCGTCCAGGCCGCGCCAGAACTTGACGGTGGAACACAGGTCACTGCGGGCGCAGCTGTTGTCGATGCCGTCGCACGCCACGGGCGCCGTGCTGCCCTCGACAGCGCGCAGGATGTCGCCCGCACGCACCTCGGCCGGGTCCTTGGCCATCATGTAGCCGCCGCCCTTGCCGCGCACGCTCTTAAGCAGGCCCGCCTTCATAAGCGGACGAACCAGCTGCTCCAAATACTTTTGCGAGATATGCTCGCGGTCGGCAACCTCGCGCAGGGCAATCTTGCCCTCGGCGTCGCCCAGCGCCGCGATATAGATCATCAGCCGGAGGGCATAGCGGCCCTTAGAAGAAATGAGCATACCTACCCTCCCATCGTTACTGGGACAAAACCAGGCTTGTTTGTCCCAAATCCTATGCACGCGGGGCAAACAAACCTGGTTTTATGTCCCTCATCTAAAAAGTCGAGTGGATTAGTCGGGTTTTCCCTTGACTAACGCCGAACCCATAGTAACTTTATTCCGAGAAGATTCCTAGGGTTTAGTACACCTATGAGTACACCATACACAGAGAGGGACAGCATGAGCGCAAATCCGCTGCTTTCCATCGAAGGTCTGACCGCCTCCGTGGACGAGAAGACCATCCTCCACAACGTCAACCTCAACGTCGCCGCCGGCGAGACCCACGTGCTGATGGGACCCAACGGCGCCGGCAAGTCCACCCTCGGCCACCTGGTCATGGGCGACCCCGTTTACACGGTCAACGACGGCCGCATCGTCTTTGACGGCCAAGACATCACCGAGCTCACCACCGACAAGCGTTCGCGCGCCGGCCTGTTCCTGAGCTTCCAGGCTCCGGTCGAGATCCCGGGCGTGCCGCTGTCGAGCTTTTTGCGCGCCAGCATCGCCGGCCGCCCCGGCCTGGAGATGAAGGGCAAGGAGTTCCGCCGTCGCGTCAAGGAGCTCGCGGCCGAGCTCAACATGGACACCGCCTACCTCAACCGCGAGCTGGGCGTGGGCTTCTCGGGCGGCGAGAAGAAGAAGGTCGAGATGCTCCAGCTCCTGCTGCTGCAGCCCAAGCTCGCCATCCTGGACGAAACCGACTCCGGCCTGGACGTCGACGCCCTGTCCACCGTCAGCCACGGCATGGACGCCTACCGCAAGAGCTGCGACGGCTCCATGCTCATCATCACACACAACACGCGCATCCTGGAGCACCTGGATGTCGACCGCGTCCACGTTATGGTCAAGGGCCACATCGTGCGCGAGGACGACGCCTCGCTCATCCCCTGGATCGACAAGAACGGCTTTGAGACCTTCGAGCGCGAGGCCGCCGAGCAGCGCGCCCAGGCCGAGTCTGCCGCTGCCGAGCAGCAGGCGTAAAGGGGCGACGCAATGACCAAGAACCGCACCGAGGTCGCGGACATCGACCGCAGCCTCTACGACTTCACCTATGGCGAGGAGGGATTCGAGCGCCTCGACGCCGGCATCACGCCCGACATCGTGCGCGAGATCAGCGCCAAAAAGGACGAGCCGCAGTGGATGCTCGACCTGCGCTTAAAGTCCCTCGAAATCTTCAACCGCTTCCCGGATCCGACGTGGGGCCCCTCCATCGAGGGCCTGGACATGGATAACATCGTCACCTACGTCAAGCCCAACACCGACCAAAAGCACGACTGGGAGTCGGTGCCCGACGACATCAAGAACACCTTTGAGCGCCTGGGCATCCCCGAGGCCGAGCGCAGCTACCTGGCAGGCGTCGGTGCTCAGTACGACTCCGAGCTCGTCTACCACAACATGCAGGACACCGCGTCCAAGATGGGCATCGTGTACTCCGGTATTGAGGAAGCCCTGCACGACCCGCAGTGGGAACCGCTCATCCACGAGAAGTTCATGACGCTCATCCCGCCCACCGACCACAAGTTTGCGGCCCTACACGGCGCCGTGTGGTCGGGCGGCTCGTTTGTCTACGTTCCCAAGGGCACCAAGTTGGACTTCCCGCTGCAGAGCTACTTCCGCCTCAACGCCAAGGGCGCCGGCCAGTTTGAGCACACGCTCATCATCGTCGAGGACGATGCCGACCTGCACTTTATCGAGGGTTGCTCCGCGCCCAAGTACAACGTGGCAAACCTCCACGCCGGCGCCGTCGAGCTCTTTGTGGGCAAGCGTGCGCACCTGCGCTACTCGACCATCGAGAACTGGTCCAAGAACATGTACAACCTCAACACCAAGCGTGCGCGCGTGGACGAGGACGGCGACATCGAGTGGATCAGCGGCTCCTTCGGCAGCCACGTGGGCTACCTCTACCCCATGAGCGTGCTCAATGGCCGCCGCGCCCGCTCGAGCTTTACCGGCATCACCTTTGCCGGCGCCGGTCAGAACCTCGACACCGGCTGCAAGGTCGTGCTCAACGCGCCTGAGACCTCGGCAACGGTCGAGACCAAGGGTATCTCCAAGAGCGGCGGCATCCAGACGTTCCGCAGCTCCATCGTGGCCACGCCCAAGGCCGAGGGCTCCAAGGCAACCGTGAGCTGCCAGTCGCTCATGCTCGACGACCAGAGCCGATCCGACACCATCCCGGCCATGGACATCCGCGCCAAGAACGTCGACATCGGCCACGAGGCCACCATCGGCCGCATCGGCGACGACAAGGTGTTCTACCTGATGAGCCGCGGCATCTCGGAGGAAGAGGCCCGCACCATGATCGTCAACGGCTTTGCCAACCCGGTCTCCAAGGAGCTGCCGTTGGAGTATGCCGTCGAGATGAACAACCTGATCAAGCTCGAGATGGAAGGAGCGATCGGATAATGAAACAGACCACCAACACCGCTGCTACCACCCTTGAGCAGGTCAATGCGATGCCGGCTGCCACTTGGGGTTGGCTCAAGATGAACCAGACCAAGCTCGAGCTCTCTGACGAGCTTGCCGCCGCTCCCGCCGAGACCGTTAAGGTTGAGGGCTTGGACGAGCAATTTGCTGGCGTGGCAGACGCGTTCGACGCCGCCATGGACGCCATGGCCGAGCGCTTCCCCGAGCGCCGCGCCTCCGCGCCCGGCGATGCCGCCGACCGCGCCCGCATCACGCCCGAGACCGAGCTCGACGTGCCCGCCACCTCCGTCTACCAGGCCGGTGCCATTAAGCTGGAGGAGGAGCTCTCCCCCGCTGAGGCCTTCGAGACTGGCATGGGCGAGGCTGCCTACACCTACCTGGCCGACCACGCCACCAAGCGCGTCGTCATCGATGTGCCCGCATACAAGCACGCCACGGTTACCGTGCGTGTGAGCGGTGTCGATGCCGCCGCGGCCATCGCCGCCATCGACGTCGTCGTCCGTCCCCAGTCGACGCTCGACCTGCAGATCGCCCTGGACTCCCCCGTTGCCGGCGAGGGCGTCGTGGGATCCGTGCTGCGCGTGTGCGCCCACGAGTACGCCACCGTCAACGTGACCTGCACGCAGACGCTCGACGATAGCTGGATCGCGCTCGACGACACCGGCCTGTTCCTGGACGAGGGCGCGCGCGTCAACGTGCAGCACACCGTCCTGGGTGCCGGCGCCAGCGCCACCGGCCTTGCCGGCGACCTGCTGGGCGATACCGCCAAGGTCACCATCGATACTGACTACCTGGGCGCCCGAGAGCAGGTGCGCGACTTTAACTACGAGCTGCGCCACCGCGGTCGCAAGACCGAGTGCGAGATCGACGCCAACGGCGTGCTGACCGGCACGTCCAAGAAGGTCTACCGCGGCACCATCGACCTCGTGCACGGTTGCAAGGGTGCAACCGGCACCGAGCGCGAGACGGTGCTTTTGGCCAACAAGGGCGTCGACAACAAGACCGTTCCCGTCATTCTCTGCGACGAGGACGACGTCGCCGGCAACCACGGAGCCACCATCGGCCACGTCCGCGACGAGCAACTGTTCTACCTCGCCTGCCGCGGCCTTGACCAAAACGCCGCCGAGGACCTGTTCGTCCGCGCCAAGCTGGAGGACGCCGCACTTTCCGCCACCGACGAGCGCACCCGCGCCGCCGTCGTCCGCCTGGGCAACAACCTGATCGACAACTTTGAAGAGGAGCTCGCATGATCGACACCGAGCACGTTAAATGCGACACCTGTACCGCACCGGAGCCTATGGAGCTCGACGCCAGCGACGAGGCCTCGCGCGGCTGGCCTACCGTCGACATCGAGACTAATCCCTACAAGGCGCAGTTCCCGCTGTTCCAGCAGCACCCCGAGATCGCCTTCCTCGATAGTGCCGCTACCGCGCAGCGTCCTGCCTGTGTGCTCGACGCCGAGCGCGACTTCTACCAGCGCATGAACGCCAACCCTCTGCGCGGCCTGTACTCGCTGTCCGTCGAGGCCACTGAGGCTATCGCGAAGGTGCGCCAGCAGATCGCCGACCTCATCGGCGCTGCCCAGGCCAACGAGGTCGTCTTCACCCGCAACACGAGCGAGTCGCTCAACCTGGTCGCCAAGAGCTTTGCACCCACAGTCCTCGAGCCGGGCGACGAGGTCGTCATCACCATCATGGAGCACCACTCCAACCTGATTCCGTGGCAGCAGGTCTGCCGCGAGACCGGCGCCAAGCTCGTCTACCTCTACCCCACCAAGACCGGTCAGCTCACCACCGAGGAGGTTCTTGCCAAGGTTGGTCCCAAGACCAAGATTCTGGCCGTGGGTCAGGTCTCCAACGTGTTGGGAGTCGAGAACCCAGTCAAGAACCTCGGCAAGCTCGTGCACAAGTATGGCGGCTACCTGGTCGTCGACGGTGCGCAGTCGCTGCCGCACATGCCGGTCGATGTGGCCGACCTGGGCGCCGACTTCTTTGCCTTTAGCGCACACAAGGCTATGGGCCCCATGGGCATCGGCGTGCTGTGGGGCAAGATGGACCTGCTCAACGCCATGCTGCCCATGCTCACCGGCGGCGAGATGATCGACTCTGTCACCGAGCAGGACGCCGTCTGGGCGCCCGTTCCCGAGAAATTCGAGGCCGGCACACAGGACGCCGCCGGCATCTTCGCCACGGGTGCGGCACTCGACTACCTGGTCAACACGGTGGGTTACGAGAACATCCAGGCACGCGAGCAGGCACTCGTCCACTACCTGATGGGCGAGCTCATGCAGCTCGACTTTGTCCAGATCATCGGCTCCATCTATTGGGACAACCACCACGGCGTTGTGAGCTTTAACGTCAAGGGCATCCACCCGCACGACGTCGCGAGCATCATGGACATGGACGGCGTCTGCATTCGCGCCGGCCACCACTGTGCACAGCCGCTGCTCACCTGGCTGGGCGTCGAGAACCTCGCCTGCTGCCGCGCCAGCGTGGCCTTCTACAACGACAAGGCCGACATCGACAAGTTCATCGCCGGCCTACATCACGTTTGGAGCACGTTCAATGGGTAATCTGTACACCTCCACCACATTTATGGAGCACAACTCGCACCCCGACTATAAGTACGAGATGGATGCTCCCACGCACGAGCACGACGGCATCAACCCCAGCTGCGGCGACGAGCTCACCTTGCAGCTGCGCGTCGAGAACGGCGTGATCGAGGAGGCCTCCTTTACCGGCCACGGCTGCGCCATCAGTCAGGCCAGTGCCGACATCATGGCCGACCTCATCACCGGCGAGACCGTCGAGGAAGCTCACCGCCTGGAAGAGCTCTTCCTCGCCATGATCCGCGGCGAGCAGCTCTCCGAGGAGGACCTGGAAGACCTGGACGAGGCCGCCCAGCTCCAGGACATCTCGCACATGCCCGCCCGCGTCAAATGCGCCGAGCTCGCCTGGCGCACCCTCGACGGCATGCTCGAGGGGCAAAATAATCAGTAGTATTTATCCCAAATCTTAAGAATTTCGTTGGCCGAATCGCTTGACTAAGAGCGGTTCGGCCATTTTTCTTTTCTGCCTTTATTTCGATCCCTCGACCTGCGCGTCCACCTGAGCATAAGCGCGCACGATACGAGAGACGGTACTTTTGCCAATCCCGGTATACCGCTCAATCTGGCGCACCGTAAAGCCGGCATTGTTCAATCCAACAATAACGGTATCGCGCTGCGCCGGCGGTTCAGTTTTAACCCCATTGAGCGGAACCCCGAGGCTCTTCGCCAACTTGTCGGCAAAGGCGTGGCGTTCCCACTCTGTATCTTTCATATCGCACAGCGCCGGCTCGCTGCCGTCGGGCGTCGAAAGCGAATAGGCAATAAAGCCCTCGGCAGAACCAAAAAGTTCAAGCACGCAAGAAGGATCAGAAAATCCCCTCGCGGCATCGGCCGCATCACAGTCGTAAGAGCGTAGATGTTCCGCAAAGCTGCTCCAGGGATAACGCTCAATGAGACCGATGCCCGCCTCCTGCGGATCGGCGTGTACGGAGCGAATAGCCTCCATCACCTGCCAGTCGGTATCGAGCGAGCGCCGGTCAAAACGGTTCTGGAACAGATGCCCTGTGCGCCCCGTGCGTTTATTGAACCGCCGCGCGTACGTCAAAAGCAACCGGTGCATCGCCGCGCTCATCCTGTCCTCGTAATCTGTAAGCACCAAATGCACGTGATTGCCCATAAGGCACCAGGCGATAACCGTCACACCCTCCTCGCAGCAGCACTCGCGCATCAGCTCCAAAAACTCCCACCGGTCTTCATCGCCCTCAAAGATGAGCTGCCTGCCCGTACCGCGGGCACAGACATGGTAAAAGCCGGTAACCGTTCTCCAAACGCGCTGCATGGCGCTCCCTTCGCCGGGATCTGCTTGCCATCCAATACAGCACGATTGAAGCGTGCCATCAAAACATTCACGCAAAACAATACACTCGCGCGGCCAAAGGCAGAAATCAGGCGGCGAACGGCACCGTTGCAACAGGTCAACCCCCGCAATGCTTACAAGAGCTGACCAATAGCTTGCCCAAGACGGACCCCCTCTACGGAAGTTCGCGACCACAGAACATAGAGTTAAACCGTTTCAATTAAAACTTCCGGACTTCTCGCTACGAAAACTGAGCCGTTCGCCGAATATTCCGTGCATTTCGCGGTATTATAGGGGCTGCATGTCATGTCCCTTTCGAAGGGTCGCCCGGCAATCGCCAGCCACGACCCCCAGACGGGACGCCAACACGATAGAGAGGAGAGGCATGCAGTACTCACAGGAAGTGGAGAACATGTGCCCCGTTGCCAAGGGTGCATACCACGGCCCCGCACCCATCCCCGAGGAGGGCAAGTGGGTCCAGGCTAAGGAGATTACCGACATCTCCGGTCTTACGCACGGTGTGGGTTGGTGCGCACCTCAGCAGGGCGCCTGCAAGCTCACGCTGAACGTCAAGGACGGCATCATCGAGGAGGCCCTCGTTGAGACCATCGGCTGCTCGGGCATGACCCACTCTGCCGCCATGGCTTCCGAGATCCTTCCCGGTAAGACCATCCTCGAGGCCCTCAACACCGACCTCGTCTGCGACGCCATCAACGTTGCTATGCGCGAGATCTTCCTGCAGATCGTTTACGGCCGCAGCCAGACCGCGTTCTCCGAGGGCGGCCTGCCCGTGGGCGCCTCCCTCGACGACCTCGGCAAGGGCCTTCGCTCCCAGGTCGGCACCATGTTCGGCACCAAGGCCAAGGGCGCCCGTTACCTCGAGCTCGCTCAGGGCTACGTCACCCGCATGGCTCTCAACGACAAGAACGAGATCATCGCGTTCGAGTTCCTGAACCTCGGTAAGTTCACCGACGCCGTCAAGGCCGGCAAGACCCCCGAGGAGGCCATCGCTGGCGCTATGGGCCACTATGGTCAGTGGGAGAACGCTGCCAAGTACATCGACCCGCGCACCGACGAGGAGACTCACTCCGTCGCCAGCGTGTTCCCGGTTCACGAGTAGAAAGGGAGGGAAATAACTATGACTGTTACGTTCGAAGGTTACGAGCGCCGCGCTGACAAGATCAACAAGTGCCTCGCCGACAACGGCATCGCCTCCCTCGAGGAAGCTCTGCAGATCTGCACCGACAAGGGCTTCAACCCGCGTGAGATCGTCAACAACACCCAGTCCATCGCCTTCCAGAACGCCGAGTGGGCCTACACCCTCGGTTGCGCTCTCGCTGTCAAGCGTGGCGCCAAGTCCGCTTCTGAGGCTGCCGCCATCATCGGCGAGGGCATCCAGGCCTTCACCGTTCCCGGCTCCGTCGCCGAGGACCGCAAGGTCGGTCTGGGCCACGGCAACCTGGGCGCTATGCTGCTCTCCGACGACACCGAGTGCTTCGCCTTCCTGGCCGGTCACGAGTCCTTCGCTGCCGCTGAGGGTGCTATCGGCCTGGCTCTGAACGCCAACAAGGCTCGCAAGAAGCCGCTGCGCGTCATCCTCAACGGTCTGGGCAAGGACGCTGCTCAGATCATCGCCCGCATCAACGGCTTCACCTACGTGAAGACCCAGTTCGACTACTTCACGGGCGAGCTCAAGGTCGTCGAGACCATCCCCTACTCCGATGGTCCCCGCGCCGCCGTCAACTGCTACGGCGCCGACGACGTCCGCGAGGGCGTTGCCATCATGTGGCACGAGAACGTCGACATCTCGATCACCGGTAACTCCACCAACCCGACGCGCTTCCAGCACCCCGTCGCTGGCACCTACAAGAAGGAGCGCCTCGAGGCTGGCAAGAAGTACTTCTCCGTCGCTTCTGGTGGCGGCACTGGCCGTACCCTGCACCCGGACAACATGGGCGCCGGCCCTGCCTCTTACGGCATGACCGACACCATGGGCCGCATGCACTCCGACGCCCAGTTCGCCGGTTCTTCCTCCGTGCCTGCGCACGTCGACATGATGGGTCTCATCGGCATGGGCAACAACCCCATGGTCGGTGCCACCGTCGCCTGCGCTGTCGCCGTCGAAGAGGCCCTCAAGGCCTAATCGCGCCCGCGCGATGCTCAGATAGTTGAGCTTTGGAGCCGCTACCCACCCGGGTAGCGGCTCTTTTTGTTTGCGCTGGCGCAGGGTATCTAATGCCGATATATCAGCTGGGGCGAAATACGAGATGTGAAGAGATGGAGCGTCAGAGCGTCCATGACGCCCACCTGCCATATTTGCCCTTTACCGATTTGACGGGTCTTTGCGGCCCCATTGCCGATCACCCGTGCGACAATGCGCCGGACGAGAAAGGAATCCGATGGAATCGACTGATGTACTGGTAATTGGATCTGGCATTGCGGGCCTTTGTGCCGCCATCGAAGCGGCACGCACGGGTGCAACCGTCACTGTGGCAAGCGCCGGCAAGACCATGAGTGGATCGAGCTTCTTCCCGGGTACCTGGGGCCTCGGCCTCATCGGTCCCGTCGACGAAGACGACGAGCAGGACCTCATCGACACCATCCAGACCGTCGGCGGCGGTGTCGCCGACCCCGAACTCGTCCAAACGTTCGTCCACGGCATTCCCCAAGCGATTGACTGGCTCGAGCAAGACCTGGGCGTTGAGCTCCAGCGTCCGCAAAGCGCCAAGAGTGCTCAACAAAAGCAATTTATCCCCTGCTTTGACCACAAGACGCGCATGTGGCGCGGCCTCACCCGCAAGCCCCTTGAGGACGCTCTGACGACCTGGATCGAGTCGCTCGGCATTCGCCTGCTCCCCCGCCATGAGCTTATCGACCTTGTTGAGGACACGAACGGCAGAATAACCGGAACCGTACTCTACGACCTTACCGAAAATCGAATCGTGCCCTTTGCTGCCAAGGCCACGATCATCGCAGCCGGTGGCACAGGCGGCCTGTTCGAGCGCAGCCTTACGTCGGCTGATGTGCTCAGCTCCTCGCAGGCCATCGCACTGGCGCACGGCGCAACACTTACTAATATAGAGTTCATGCAGATGATGCCCGGCTTCATCGAGCCCAGGCGTAACTTGGTCTTCAACGAGAAAACCTGGCGCTACGTGCATGTAGACCAGCCGGTAGATATTGCCGACGACAAGCTGAACGACCTGCTCGAGCAGCGCTCTGGATATGGTCCCTTCACGTCACGCTTGGCCTCCCGCGCTATCGATCTCGTCATCGATCAGGCAGGTGTCGAAGGCCTGGCACTCCACTACGACTTCCCCCGCGAGGATGTCCCAGAGTTTGTGCAGACCTTTGCCACCTGGCTGCAAGACGAGCACGGCATCGCGCCGACCGACGAGATGCGCGTTGCGATGTATGCCCACGCCGCTAACGGCGGCATCAAGATCGATAAGACCGCGCACACGGGCGTTGAGGGCCTCTACGCTTGCGGCGAGGCGACAGGCGGCATGCACGGCGCCGACCGCATTGGTGGCTTGTCAAGCGCCAACGGCATCGTGTTCGGGCGCGTCGCGGGCGCATCGGCAGCCCTTGCAGCGCAGAAGGAGCCTGAGGCAGCCCTGAAGGCGGATATCACCCTCCCCCAGTACGGCATTGCCACAACAGATGCCGAACGCCTGACACACAGCCTTAGGCACACGATGAGCACCTATTGCATGATCAACAGGACCGAAACAGGCCTATCCGAAGCACTACACGAGCTTGAGGGCTTGAAGACGGAGGCAACGACCTTGAGCACACAGAAAGCCCAGGACAGCGAAGTCGCAGCCCTCGCCCGCCTGCAATCGCAGATTCAGCTGGCACAGGAAATGGTCAAAGCCATGCGCAAGCGAACCGAAAGTCTCGGGTCGCACTATCGAGCGGATTAAACCGGACACCTATCTAAAGCAGAACACAACCAATCGATATCCATGGGCCCCGTGAGCTCGAAGCAGCACGGGGCCCATTCGTGTCCGCACGACAGCGTATCCTTATTCTGAATACAGAGCGGGCAAAGCCCGCATAGAAAATAGACCAGCGAGGAGGAGATATGGACAGTAGAGATATCGAGAAGTGGCGTATCGAACTTGATAGCTACGCCAATGTGGAAGACGGCGTTGAGTATTGGCTCGCACGCGATTTAATGGAACCCATGGGGTACACTCGATGGGAGAACTTCGCCGAAGTTGTTAAGAGGGCAAAAGTCTCATGCGAAACAAACAAAACTCCAGTTGATTCCCATTTTCGTGACACCACGAAAATGGTAACTGCCGGTGTCGCCGCTCGCGCGGTTAAAGACTACAAACTTACGCGCTATGCATGCTATTTAATCGCACAGAACGGAGATTCAAACAAGCCAGAGATCGCGCTCGCCCAGGCATACTTTGCCGTGCAGACGCGCCGCCAAGAGCTCATAGAGCAGCGCTTCGCAGAGATTCAGCGCTTGCAGGCGCGCCACTCGCTATCCGATTCAGAGAAACAGCTCTCGGGCATTGCGTTCAAACGAGGCGTGGACTCCAAAGGATTCGCGATCATCAAGTCGAAGGGCGATGAGGCGTTATTCGGCGGCAGAAGCACGGCGGACATGAAGCGGCAGCTTGGTGTGCCCAAGAGTGCTGCATTGGCGGACAAGCTAGCCGATGTTCTCATCAAAGCAAAGGACCTCACGAACTCGATGACGGCCTTCAACGCCGAGGAACACGACTTGTACGGTCTGGACCAGATCAAACAAGAACACGTCGAGAACAACACGAGCGTGCGTGGCAGCCTCATCGACCGCGGAATTGTTCCCGAGAACCTACCGCCTGCCGAGGATACAAAAAAGCTCGAGCGTCGCGTGAAGGCAGACGAGAAGAAACTCAAGGAGGGTACTGACGGTTTCACCGATCCCCAGGGTAGACTCAATCTGTGAAAGCGGCCGCGCCCTTTCGGGTTCGACCCCATGCGAGGTTAACAAAAAAGCGACCAGCCTAAGCCACTCGCTTTAACATGCTTTGGGTGGGCCGTCAGGGGGTCGAACCCTGGACCTTGGGATTAAGAGTCCCCTGCTCTACCAACTGAGCTAACGACCCAAAGCTAAAGTCCGTTGTGGCGGACTTTAGAGGAGATATCGTGTGGTGGGCCGTCAGGGGTTCGAACCCTGGACCTTGGGATTAAGAGTCCCCTGCTCTACCAACTGAGCTAACGACCCAAAGCTAAAGTCCGTTGTGGCGGACTTTAGAGGAGATATCGTGTGGTGGGCCGTCAGGGGTTCGAACCCTGGACCTTGGGATTAAGAGTCCCCTGCTCTACCAACTGAGCTAACGACCCGATATCAACACAAAGCAAGAACTGGGGTGGGTAAAGGGACTCGAACCCTCGACCTACGGGACCACAACCCGTCGCTCTAGCCAACTGAGCTACACCCACCGTGTCCTGTGCGCTTCGCGCTCGACTATTATTGCAAGGAACGCCACGCGATGCAAGCCCCAATTTTCAAGAATTTTGAAAAGAGTTTTTCGAGAGCATTTCGAGCAAATCCCACCGGTTTCATAGGAGTAAACTTGCCCCACTGCAAATGCTCGAAAGGACCGGCATGAAAGAACTATCCAACCGCACGGCAACGTTTACCGATTCGGTCATCCGCCGTATGACGCGCATCTCCAACAAGTATGGCGCTGTCAATCTCTCGCAGGGCTTCCCCGACTTCGATCCCCCGGCGCAGCTGCTCAACAGCCTCAGCGCCATCGCCAGCGACCCCAAGCCGCTCTATCACCAGTACTCCATCACCTGGGGCTCCCAGGCCATGCGCGAGGCGCTCGCCGCCAAACAGGAGCACTTTATGGGCATGCCGGTGAATCCCAACGAGAATATCGTAGTCACCTGCGGCTCCACCGAGGCCATGATGGCCGCCATGATGACGGTCACGAACCCCGGCGACAAGGTCGTCATCTTCTCGCCATTCTACGAGAACTACGGCGCCGACACGATCCTTTCGGGTGCCGAGCCCATCTATGTGCCGCTCAACCCGCCCACATTCGACTTTGACCGTGAGACGCTCGTGGCAGCCTTCCGCGACAACGACCCCAAGGCCATCGTCCTGTGCAACCCTTCCAACCCTTGCGGCAAGGTCTTTACGCGCGAGGAGCTCACCTTTATCGCCGACCTCTGCAAAAAGTACGACGCCTACTGCATTACCGACGAGGTATACGAGCACATCGTCTACGCGCCTCACGAGCACGTCTATATGGCCACGCTGCCCGGCATGTTCGAGCGAACCATCAGCTGCAGCTCGCTGTCTAAGACGTACTCCATCACCGGTTGGCGCTTGGGCTACACCATCGCCCCGGCCCAGATCACCGAGCGCATCAAGAAGGTCCACGACTTTCTCACCGTGGGTGCCGCCGCTCCCCTGCAGGAAGCCGTTGTCACCGCCCTCAACTTCGACGACAGCTATTACGATGAGGTCCTCGACCTCTACACCGCCAAACGCGACCTGTTCTGCCAGGGGCTCGATAGCATCGGTCTTGAGCATAACGTGCCGCAGGGCGCCTACTACGTCATGATGGACATCTCTGAGTTTGGCTATGACAGCGACCTCGAATTCTGCGAGGACCTCGCGTCTAAGGTGGGCGTGGGCGCCGTGCCCGGCTCGAGCTTCTTCCGCGAGCCCGTCAACCATCTGATTCGTTTCCACTTTGCCAAACGGGACGAGACGCTTAACGCGGCACTGGAGAACCTCAAGTCGCTACGTGATAAAATCAAGCCGCGCGGGTAAGGACGGCCCGGCAACTAAAGCAACCAAAGAAGCCCCGCACCGCCCGCCACGTTGCGAGGCTTCTTTTTATAGCGCTTTCTTAAATGGTTTAGAGCCCCATACTTTAGTCACGGAGCAACTCGTCCCAGAGAGAGGAATACTATGGCAGAACAGCAGCTTATCGGAGCGCTCGAGGCCGGCGGCACCAAGATGGTCTGCGCCACGGGCTATGCAGACGGTACGGTCCTGGAGCGTGAGCAGATCGCGACCACGACCCCGCAGGAGACCGTTGAGGCCGTCAATGCATGGTTTGCCGACAAGGGCATCGCCGCGCTGGGCATCGGCGCCTTTGGACCCACCGCAGTCAACCCTGCCTCGCCCCAATACGGCAAGATCCTGGAGACGCCCAAAACGGCATGGCGCTACTTCGACCTGCTGGGCACCATCCAAAACGAGCTCAATATTCCCTGCGGCTACGACACCGACGTCAACGTTGCCTGCTTGGGCGAGGTCACCTTTGGTTGCGCCCAGGGCCTCACGGACGTGGTCTACCTGACCATCGGCACCGGTGTGGGCGCCGGCGTGCTCTCGGGCGGTAAGCTCGTACACGGCATGATGCATCCCGAGGCCGGCCACATCCTGGTCACGCGCGACCCGCGCGACACCATCGGCGAGCATAGCGCTTGCCCCTTCCATGACAACTGCCTCGAGGGCCTCATCGCCGGCTCCGGCGTTAAAAAGCGCTGGGATGGCAAGAGCGCCGGAGACATGGCCGATGACCCAGAGGCCATGGACCTGCTCGCAGGCTATCTAGCACAGGCGCTCATGACCTACACGCTGTGCTACGCGCCGCAAAAGATCATCATCGGCGGCGGTGTGGCCGACCACACCCCCATCGTGCCGCTCGCACGCAAAAAGTGTGCCGAGATGCTCAACGGCTATATCGTCACGCCCGAGGTCAACGACATCGATACCTACATTGTCAACAACAGCCTCGAGGGCAAGCAGGGCATTATGGGCTGCCTGGCCCTGGGCGCACAGGCGCTTCAGTAGCAGACGCACCCACAGAGCGTGGCGCGCCCGGCAAATCCGACCTACGGAACGACGCCACCACGCCTCATATAAGCCCTCAAATAAAAAAGGCCGCCTAGGACCAAACAATACGTCCTAGGCGGCCTTTTTAGCGCACATCAGCGACCGTAAGAGATATCGGAGCACAACGCCCGTTGCCGCTCCACAGCAGTCGATCATCACATCGGTGATCATGCCGGCGCGTCCCGGCACAAAGAGCTGAATCGTCTCGTCGATCGAGGGAATCAGCAGCAGGAACACCGCCGTGGGCAGCAGCACGTCAAAGGTGCGCCGGCCCTCAAAATCAAAGGCGTGCGTTGCCAAGATGCCGAGCACCATATACTCGGTAAAATGCGCGCACTTGCGAACAACAAAGTTGGTCACCCATTCATATGGAAGTCCCACGCTGTGCAGGAAACCGCGGATAGCTTCCATGACCGTTAGGCTCAGCGAGCCCGACCCCGAGCCGGGAACCAGCGAATTGCCCCAGATCAAGAGCGCCATCAGGCAGGTTACAACCGCCCATTTTCGATTGATCTTAACCATGCAGAAGTTATGCCTCCGCGCGGAGCGGCGCGAAGCTGGCGGTACCGCCCTCGATAACGCTCAGATAGGCACGGCCCGTACGCTTGGCGGTTGAGGACTGCAGGCGCTCGATCTCTTCCTCGAGGATCTGATTGACGCGCTCGTGACGACGGTTTTCCATAATGCCGGCGGCAATAGCCTCGGCCCGCTCGATGCTCTCGCGCGAGATACGTGCAGTATCCTCGGGGAACACAGCGCTGTGACGGCCGACATAGGCGGGGGCAGCAGGCTGAGGGGCAGCGACGGGAGCGGGGGCTGCAACAGGAGCGGGCTCGTCAATCTCATCCAGAATCGCGGTGGCGGCGGCCCACATGCCCTCGTGGCCCGAGTAATCAGCCATGGGGACATCAACCTCGAGCGAGGCATCCGGAAGGTCGCCGGTGTCGATGCAATCTTGGGCATCAATCGATGCGGTGATGGCTGCAGGCTCATCGAGGTCATCGAGATCGATGTCCGCGGCACCGGAGATGATAGGCATGCTGGCGAGGTTTGCATTGTACGGCGCAGCCTCAGCCGCCTGCTGCTGGGCAGGAGCGCCCCACAGCGAGCTTTCGGCGGCACGGCGGGCGGCAACGGCCTCCTCGTCCGCAGTCATGGCTTCATCAACGTACGAATTGTCGGCAGAAGCGTTCGCGTCCGCCGAGGTAGCGTTGTAGGCGTTATTGGCTGCCGCGTTGGCAACGAGTGCCACGAAAGCCGCCGTGCTGCCCGCAGGGGCGGCCTGGGAACCAGACACGGCGCGTGCCGCGGCGGCGATGTCGTCGCGATTGAAGGAGCCGGTCTGCCCGCCGTTGGTGAGCTCGTCGATGGCGACTTGATAGACGTCGCGCGAGTGTGCAGGGTCGCAGCTCACCGGCGAATCGTCGTCGAGCATACCGTCGATCATGGACCAAGCCTCGGCCTCGTCCATAGCATCTGCGGCTCGAGCGATGGTAGGAACACCATCATCGGCATGACGGCGCTGGAACGCACCGGTCAGGCCGGAAAGGAATGCCGAGGTAGATTGCTCCGCCTGAGCCTGAGAAGCAGAAGCCGCAGCGTAAGGAGTCGCATCCTGCTGCTGAGCTGGAATCGAGGCGGTCTTGAACTCGCTTTGATGCTGATTGAGATTGGCGGCACCGCCCATGGCATCGGGCTGGAACAGACGCTCTTCACGCTGCGCACGATACTCGGAGATACCCAGCGAGGCGGCATAGATACCCACGCCCGCCACCGCGCCCACGGCGAAGGGAACCGCACCCGCCACGACCGTCTCGTTCACCGACGAAAACGGCAGCGTCGCGGCATACATAACCACGGGAGCGGCAAGGCCGATCCCGCACGAAAGTCCGGCAAGGACTGCTCGTTGTGTTGCATCAGAAGAAGCCATGAGCTCTCCCCATCTTCCAGCACCCAAATCGCATCATTCAGTTGGCTGCGCGAGAGAAGATGAAGCGGGGCTATGCCCCAAAGCAACGGTATATGGTTCGTTTCATCTGCGTTTTCCGTCGCGAAGCTTAAAAGCTATTATGCGAAACCGCCCCGTCGATTGCAAGCGACGATGTCGGATTGAAACGGGAAACCTGCTGCTCGTCGGTCTTATGGTTAAAAATAAGCGCGGAGCGGCGATATAGAAAAGGGCCGAGGCTCAAAGCCCCGACCCTTCATCGCGCTGGCAATAACGCCGCGTGCGGTTGGCGACTTAGAACGTCTGCTCGTAGTCGCTGTGCTTTTTGGCCGAACGCACCAGAAACTCCTGGTTGGTGTTGGTGCCCTTGAGGCCCTTGATAAACGATGCGGCCGCGCGCTCGGTATTGTTCATGCCGGCGAGGATGCGACGCAGACCAAAGACAAACGGGCGCATCTGCTCGTCGACCAGCAGATCCTCGTTGCGCGTACCGGAGGCAACGGGGTCGATAGCCGGAAAGATACGACGGTCGGCAAGATCGCGGTCGAGCTTAAGCTCCATGTTGCCGGTGCCCTTAAACTCTTCAAAGATGACTTCGTCCATCTTGGAACCGGTGTCGATGAGGGCAGAGGCCAGGATGGTGAGCGAGCCACCATTCTCGATATTACGGGCTGCGCCCAGGAAGCGCTTGGGCGGATACAGGGCCGCCGAATCGACGCCGCCCGAAAGGATGCGGCCCGAGGCGGGCGCCGCCAAGTTGTAGGCGCGGGCAAGACGCGTGATGGAGTCGAGCACCACCACGACATCGCCACCCAGCTCCACGATGCGCTTGGCGCGCTCGATGACGAGCTCTGCCACACGAGTGTGGTTGTCGGCGGGCATATCGAAGGTCGACGCCACAACCTCGCCCTTGATGGAACGCTGCATATCGGTGACCTCTTCGGGGCGCTCGTCGACGAGCAGGCAGATGAGGTGCACCTCGGGGTTGTTAATCGAGATAGACTGGCAGATCTTCTTGAGGATCGTGGTCTTGCCTGCCTTGGGCGGGGACACAATCAGGCCACGCTGACCCTTGCCGATCGGCGACACGATGTCGATGGCGCGACCGGTAATGGAGTCCTTGCCGTGCTCCATGCGCAGCGGCTCGTTGGGATAGACCGGGGTGAGGTCACCAAACTTGGGGCGGTTGCGAATCTGCTCGGGGTCTAGACCGTTGACGGTCGTGATTTTGGCGAGGCCGGCGCGCTTGTCGCCGCCGCGCGAAGGACGCAGCGAGCCCTCGATGACGTCGCCCGTGCGCAGGCGCGCGGAGCGGATGAGGTAGGCGGGCACGAAGGCGTCGTCGTTGGACTTCATGTAACCGTGGGCATGGATGATACCGGAGCTGTCCGGACGAATCTGCAGGATGCCCTTGATGTCGCGGAAGCCCTCGGCCTTCGCGGCGGTGACGTAGATCTCCTCGACGAGCTCGGCTTTCTTCTTGCCGGTCGTCTCGATCTCGAACTCCTTGGCCTTCTCGCGCAGCTCGGCGACCTTCATGGCCGCGAGTTCCTCGCGCGAAAGCGTGGGCTCGGTGGGGGCGGCGTTGCGCTCCTTGTTGCGCTGTTTGCGATCGCGCTGGCGGTTGCGACGGTCGTTGTTGCGCTCGTCCTTGCGGTCGTTGCGCTCGTCGTTACGCTTGTGCTGGCGACGGTTGGGGCGAGCGCCGTCTTCGGCCTCGGCGGGCGCGGCACCATCAGTTGCGGCGGCGTCGGCATTGGCCGCAGCAGCGTCATTGGCCTCGGCGCCGGAATCGACTTGCGCTTCGACATCAGCCTGCTGCTCGGACGTCTTGGCCTTAGCGGACTTCTTACGACCGCGCTTGGGCTTCTCGGACGCAGGTTGTTCGACGTCCTGGGACTCGGCGGCATCAGCCGATGCATCGACGGTCGTCTCGGCGGAATCCTCGGACGCGCCCTTCTTGGCAGCCTTAGCCTTGGACGTGCGCTTAGCAGCAGTGCGACGGCTGCGACCGGGACGGAGGTCGGCGGGCTCGACATCGGCGGGAGCGGCCTCGGAAGTCGTAGCATCCTGGACGGGCGCGTCGGCGGCGGTTGCAGACTCGGCGGTCGCCGCAGCATCCCGAGCGGCTGCAGCTGCGGCTGCGGCCTTCTCTGCCTCGACGAAGGCCTTGGGCTTGCGACCGCGACGGTGCGGGCGCAAAGCCGGATCGACAACGGGAACTTCGCTGGCCTCGACAGGCGCAGCGGGCTCAGTTGGCGATGCGCCCTCCCCTGCCGCGGAACGGACCGAAGCCTCAGTGAGCTCGGGGGTTACCTGATCGGCAACCTGCTCGGCCTTAGCAGCCGTGCGACGGCGTGTGCGCGGTACCGACTTCTCGGTCGGCTGGTCGGCGGCAGGGGTCTCGGTGGCGGCAGGCGTCTCGGGCACAGACGGAGCTGCAAGCTCGGTCAGAGCCGCGGCCTCACGTTCGGCAGCACGACGGCGGGCGCGCACCACCTGAGCCTCGCTAATCTGCGCCAACGCACGTGCCTGCGCGACCTCATCGGAAATCGGCGCCGAGGAGTCAGCTACAACGGTGCGCTTGGCGCGCGTCGTGCGCGTAGTACGGCGCTTGGGCTTGGTGACCTCCTCGCCGTCAGCGACAGGCTTGGCCGCGCGGCGCGTGCGCTTGGGCTTTGCCGGAACAGCCTCCTCACCAGTTGCAGGAACGGCCTTCTCAGCCGTTGCAGGCGTAGGCGTCTCAGGAGCCGAGGCTTGCGCGGGCGCCGCGACCTGGTCCGACGCAACCGGTGCAGCGGGAGCGGCCTGCGTCGTCGTTATTTCGTTTTCTTGCTGTTGATCAGACACAGTGTTTGCTCAACTTTCTTTTCAAGCCCTGTGATCACATGCTCCCTGCATAAACCTTCAGGGCGGCTAAACAGTCTAGTTCCGTTCAAAACGACGGACATCATTGATCTGTATCGAGATGATTGCGCCATATACGCAGCGTTAGTGTAACACAACCGCCGCCACCTGCAACTTAGTCATTGGGAACGCTCTTAAACGACTAGTCAAAAGGGACACTCTTTGGTTTAACACCCACAAATCTGACTGCCTCCGCCAAAACTATGGCGGTTTACTACGATGAATCGCTCAACCGCGACCACTCCGAAACTTGTTGAACTAAAACCGCAGGTAGATGCCTTGCACTTTTTGCGAAAAGCCGGCGTGGTTGGAATTTCTCATTTCATCGTAGTAAACCGGCATAGTTTCGTATTTCCAGCAGTTCCAAATTCGTCAATACGTCGGCGTTTGCAAAAAGCCCGACCTCCGTGGGAGATCGGGCTTTCAAGGCTTAGTTAAACCAAGTCTGTACGGTCAAATGACTCGCAGATTACATCTGCTCGGGCGCGGAAACGCCAACAAGGGTGAGCACCAGGGCGAGCGTCACGCGGACGGCGTCGCAAGCGGCCAGACGGGCACGCGAAAGCTCGGGGTCGACGGGACGGCCCTCGCTCGGCAGAACCTGGCAGGCAGCGTAGAAGCTGTGGAAGTCGCCGGCGAGTTCCTCAGCAAAGTGCGTCAGACGGAACGGGGCGCGGTCGCGAGCGCAGCTGGCGATGAGGTCGGTGAGCTCGTTGAGCTTACGCGAAAGGGCGAGCTCGGTCGGGTCGGTCAGCAGCGAGTAATCGACGTTCTCACCGATGGCCTTGGCGGCGACGGCCTTCATGCCCATCTCGTCAGCCTGCTCGGGCGTAACGTCAGCGGCACGGCGCAGGATGGAGCACACACGGGCGTGAGCGTACTGCACGTAGTACACCGGGTTGGAGTTGTCGCGTTTCTTAACGGCCTCAATATCGAAGTCGACCATCTGGTTGGAGCTCTTGGAGATGAGCGTGTAGCGAGCGGCATCGGAGCCGACCTCGTCGACGAGCTCCTGCAGGGTCACCATGGTGCCCTTGCGCTTGGACATACGGACGGGCTTGCCGTTGCGCAGCAGGTTGACGAGCTGGCCCAGCAGAACCTCGAACTTGCCGGGATAGCCAAGAGCGTCACAGACGCAGCGGACGCGCTCGATGTAGCCGTGGTGGTCGGCGCCCCAGATGTCGATGACGTGGTCGACGCGCTGGAACTTATCCCAGTGATAGGCAACGTCGGAGGCGAAGTAGGTGTACTCGCCGTCGGACTTGATCAGGACGCGGTCCTTGTCATCGCCCAGGTCGGTGGAGCGGAACCACAGGGCGCCGTCCTTGGTGTAGAGGTAGCCCATCTTGTCGAGCTTCTCAAAAGCGCGGTCGACGGCGGAGGTGCCGGCGGTCTCGCCCTCGGTGTCCTTCACATACAGCGAGCGCTCGGAGAACCAACGATCGAAGTCGCAGTTAACGGCATGGCAAAGGTCGCGCATGTTGTCGACCATCTTTACATAGCCGCGCTCGCGGAAGCCCTCCATGCGCTCCTGCGGATCGGCGTTGACCCACTTATCGCCGTCGGTGCGCCAGAACTCGGCGGCCTCGTCGATGATGTAGTCGCCGCCGTAGGAGTCCTTGCCCAGGGTCTCGGCAAAGTTATCCTGGTACGGATGGGTCTCGGGATGCTCGTCGTTCTCGTCGGCAACGAAAGCGTCGCGGTCGGCGATCAGCAGCTTGTGAGCCTCGTCGATATCCACGCCCTGCTTGGCGATGATGTCGGCAAGCTGCATATAGCGCGTGCTGATGGAGTTGCCGAAGGTGTTCATCTGAGAGCCGTGGTCGTTGATGTAGAACTCACGCTGGATGTCGTAACCGGCGTGGTCCATAACACGGCAGAGCGAGTCGCCCAGCGCGGCCCAGCGGCCGTGGCCGATGTGCATGGGGCCGACGGGGTTGGCGGAAACGAACTCGACCTGGGTCTTCAGGCCACCACCGACGTTGGACTTAGCGAAGTCCATACCCTTCTCGCGAGCCTCGCCAAAGATGGCATTCTTGACGGCAACGGAGAGGTAGAAGTTGATGAAGCCGGGGCCTGCGATCTCGACCTTCTCGATCGCGGGGTCCTCGGGCATATGGGCAACGATGGCCTCGGCGATCTTGCGCGGGGCGCAGTGGGCCAGCTTGGCGGACTTCAGGGCCATGGTAGAGGTCCACTCGCCATGAGAAGTGTCAGCCGGTCGCTCGATAGCGCAATCGTCAAGTTCAAATGCGGAAAGGTCGCCGGCCTCCTGGGCCGCAGCAAGCGCAGCGCGTACCAGCTCTTCAATCTTCTCGGGCATAGATCCTCCTTGTGTTAAAGCCCCCGAGCTCTTGGTCACTCGTAGGGCAAAAGCCAGAGTTTGTAGCACTCTATCACAAGCGACGGGCACTGTCGCAGGGTAAAGCCAATCGATATTGCATATGCACAAAATTGACTACAGCTTGTATGGAGTCACTCAAAGATGCCGGTCTGCCTGCAGATTATGCAGGCGTTGAAAATGCATAAAGGTGTGAATGAGCTGCGTCTGTTATCGAATACTCTTACCTATCAGAGTTGTGTGCTTTTCCTGCATAAAGTAAGGGTTTGCGCACGTCAGCGTGTTATTCTAGACATACGTAAATTCGTATAAGTTGGAGGTAGCATGTTCTCAATCGGTCAACACGTCATTCATCCGGGCCAGGGAGTCTGCACCGTCGTCGGTTTTAGGGACGACACACCGCAGCCCATGCTGCTGCTCGAGACCAAGCAGGGACATGCGCAGACGATCCTCATGTACCCCGTGGCGCAGGCCGACCGTTTGCACGCCGCCATCTCGCAGCAAGATGCCGAGCACCTGCTGAGCCACTATGACGAGCTGGAGTGCGACACCTTTACCGAGCGCAACAGCTCGCTTGAGGAGACGCACTTTAAGCAGCAGCTCAAGCTGGGCGCGCCCGAGACGGTCCGCGTGGCAAAGACCATGATGTACCGCATTCGCCAGGCCGAGGAAGCTGATAAAAAGCCCAGCTCCTACTACATGCGCGTACTCAAGGAAGCCAAGCGCCGCTCCATCGAGGAGTTCGCCGTGGCCTTGGGCGTCACCGAGGAGGCCGCCGAAGCCCGCCTAGCCCAAGCCGCCCTCAACTAACCCAACCGCGCCAAAACCACCACAAAGGGGACAGACACCTTTGTGGTGGTTTTCTTGTTCTAGTAGTATTCATTCTTATCGATACCCACGAGCACAAGGAGTCTCCTATGGCAGAGCCGCTTACCGCCGGAATCACCCGCGACCGCGCGTTCGAACTGCTCAACGAGCACAACAAGGACCCGTTCCATATCACCCATGGCGAGACGGTCGAGGGCACTATGCGCTACTTTGCGCGCGAGTTCGACCCCGAGAACGAGGAGTTTTGGGGCATCGTCGGTCTGCTGCACGATCTGGATTGGGAGGAGCATGAGGACGACCCCATGAACCACACCATCTATGCTGCCGAGATTCTTAAGGGCGAAGGTGCGTCTCCAGAGCTCATTCGCGCCATCCAGACGCACACGTCCGACTTCAACACCTCGCTGCCCAAGCCCGAGCTGCAGATGGAAAAGATCCTGTTTGCCTGCGATGAGCTCACCGGCCTGATCGGCGCTGCAGTCATCATGCGCCCGAGCAAGAGCGTTATGGACTTTACGACCAAGTCGCTCAAGAAGAAGTTCAAGGACAAGTGCTTTGCCGCCGGCTGCTCGCGCGACGTGATTTCGCAGGGCGCCGAGATGTTGGGCTGGGAGCTCCCCGAGCTCTTTGACCGCACCATCGCGGCCATGCAGTCCTTCGCCCCCGACCGCGATACCTTCCAGGCCTAACCGCCCACGCCACCTAAAACCACCACGAAGGGGACAGGCACCTTTGTGGTGGTTTTCGTTTACGAGGGGTTTAGGGGCGGACCTGGCCGGTGCCGCGGAGCTTGTATTTGTAGGTGGTGAGGGCCTCGGCGGCAAAGGGGCCACGGGCGTGGAGTTTTTGGGTCGAGATGCCGATCTCGGCGCCCAGGCCAAACTCGCCGCCGTCGGTGAAGCGCGTGCTGGCGTTGGCGTACACGGCCGAGGCATCGACCGCATCCAGGAAGCGCTCGCAAGCATCCGTGTCCTCGGCAACGATGGCCTCGGAGTGCATCGTGCCGTAGCGGTTGATGTGTGCGATGGCCTCGTCCTCGCTCGCCACGACCTTCACGCTCATCTCGAGCGCCAGATACTCGCGACCCCAGTCCTCCTCAGTCGCGGCAACGTAGTCATCACCCTCGGCAAGCCCGGCATCGGCGCATGCGGCGCAGGTTGCCTCGTCGCCGTGAATGAGCACGCTGTGGTCATGCAGCACGGTCACGACCGCGGGCAAAAACGCATCGGCCACAGCACGGTCGACCAGCAGCGACTCGGCGGCATTGCACACGCCTACGCGCTGGGTCTTGGCATTAACGATAATGTTGAGCGCCTTATCAAAGTCGGCGGATTCATGCACGTAGATGTGGCAGTTGCCCGTGCCCGTCTCGATCACCGGCACAAGCGACTCGCGCACGCAGCGCTGGATCAGGCCTGCACCTCCGCGCGGAATGAGTACGTCGACAATACCGCGGAGCTTCATGAGCTCGCCGGTGGCCTCGCGGTCGGTGGACTCGATCATCGACACGGCCTCGCGCGGGAAGCCCTTGGCCTCGAGCGCATCGGCCAGCAGCTCGGCGATCATGGCACACGAGTGATAGGCCAGCGAGCCGCCGCGTAGAATGCAGGCGTTGCCGGTACGGATGCAGATGCCTGCGGCGTCGGCCGTCACGTTGGGGCGCGCCTCGTAGACCATGGCGACCAGGCCCAACGGCACGCTCACGCGGGTCAGGTCCACACCGCTCGCAAGCACGCGGTGGTCGAGCACGCGGCCGACGGGATCGGGCAGCTCGGCGAGCTTTTCCAGGCCGGCGGCCATGCCCTCGACGCGCTCAGGCGTCAGCAGCAGACGGTCGAGCAGACCGGCCGAAGTGCCCGCATCGCGTGCGGCGGACATATCGAGCTCGTTAGCGGCGACGATGGAGTCAACACCGTTGCGCAGTGCTGCGGCCATGGCGCGCACGGCCTCCTGACGCTGCTCATCGCTCGCCGTGGCAAGCGAGGCCGACGCTGCCTTGGCGGCAACGGCAAGATCGTGGACATACGTGGCTATATCGACCGACATGGGCGGCCCTTTCTCCTAGAAGTTTGCAACCATGGTAGCCGATTTGCGCATGGCCTCGCCCGCGGCGGTAGAATTGGTCAACCCGAAACACCGCAACGAACGGAAGACTCACATGGCCCTCATCACTTCGTACCACGTCCCCGGCCTTTATGTCGAGGACCACAGCATCGACGTCCCCCTTGACTGGCGCGGCCTGGAGCCGATGCTCCTGGCCGTCGGCAGCACCATGCGCCGCGGCGCTATGCCGGCACCAATCGCCGGCGCGCCCGAGAGCATCAAGCTCTTCTACCGCGTGGTTTGCGCGCCTGACCGCATCAACGACGATCTGCCGCTGCTCCTGTTTTTGCAGGGCGGCCCCGGCGGCGAGAGCCCGCGTCCGCTGTCGC